>JAFQWY010000296.1 GCA_017407225.1 Clostridia bacterium
AATGAGAACTATACCAAACCCATCTCCATCGAACAATACGCCGAAGAACACCTGATGAGTGTCAATTGGTTCATCCACAGCTTCAAGAGTGTCATGAAAGTTCCGCCGATGCAGTATATTACTTCGTTAAGAATAGCGGCTGCAAAGGGCTATCTGGAAAACTCCAATAAGAGCATTGCCGAGATTGCTGCTGCCGTGGGGTATGAAAATGCACTGTACTTCAGCCGTATTTTCAAAAAACGGACGGGGATGACGCCGTCTGAGTATAAACAGCGCGGCACGAAGTAATGAGATATACGGGATCCGCACCGATACAGAAAAAGATTCCCCGATTGCTTTGACAACCGGGGAATCTTTTTTTTGGATATCAAAAATTAATTTTGCTATTGACAAATCCCGTCTACTGTGGTAGACTGTACGCAAACAGACTACTGCAGTAGACAATCAATCAAAGGAGGACAAGCTTATGAGCATTCCGAAAATTCACGAAGGGGAATACCGTTTCTGCCTGATTCTGTGGGAGCATGAACCGGTTTCGACCGTAGAACTTGCCAGACTGTGTGCCGATCAGATCGGGTGGAAGCGGACAACCACCTATACCATCATCAAACGTCTGGGGGAACGCGGCGTGCTGAAAAATGAAAACGGTATCGTTACTTCGCTGGTTTCCAAAGATGACGCACAGTCCTATGAAATCAGCGAAATGATGGAGAAAAAGTTCGAAGGTTCCCTTCCTGCATTCTTTGCCGCATTCACCAGACAGCAGAACCTGACCGACACAGAGTTTGATGAACTTGAGAAAATGATCGCGGCGGCACGCTCCAAAGGAGGAAAAGGAGGACATAAATGACAGAATTGTTCCTGAAAGTTGTCAACATGAGCATTACAGCAGGCATTCTTGCGGTCGTCGTGATGCTTCTGCGGCTGATATTGAAACAGTCCCCCAAGTGGCTGCACGTCCTGCTGTGGGGACTGGTCGCGGTACGGCTGATGATGCCCGTTTCGGTTGAAAGCAGCTTCAGTCTGATGCCGCAGACCCAGTGGATCGAACAGGAAAGCATATCGTCTGCCGACATTCTGCCGGAGTCCATTCCGGCGGCGGTTGTTCAAGGGGAACAGGTGACCGTTTCCTATAACACGGTTGATCCGTCCGTTGAAATACAGAAAACTGTCAGCGCGACTTTTGTTCTTGCCTGTATCTGGCTTGCCGGGATTGCGGTACTGGTTCTGTATACGGGATTCAGTTATGTTCAGGTGTATCGCCGGGTACAGACTGCTTTCCGCATAAAAGACAATGTCTGGTGGAGTACCGATATTCCTTCTCCCTTTGTATTCGGGATTCTCCGTCCGAACATTTATCTTCCGCTGGGAATCACGGAGGAGCATCGACGGTATGTGATTGCTCACGAAAAAGCACATATCCGCCGATGGGATCACTGCTGGAAACCGCTTGGTTTTCTGCTTCTGACCATTCACTGGTTCAATCCGGTGCTGTGGCTGGCATATATCCTGCTGTGCCGGGATATCGAAATGGCGTGCGACGAACGGGTGGTAAAGGAATACGACATGGATCAGCGTGCAGACTATTCTGCGGCTTTGCTTCGGTGCAGTGTGAAGCGGTCGATGATCTCGGTCTGTCCGCTGGCGTTCGGCGAAGTAGAGGTAAAAACACGGATCAAGGCGGTGCTGAACTATCGGAAACCGGCGGTTTGGATGATCGCGGCAGCCGTGGTCGCGTGTATTGCGGTGACGGTATGTTTTCTGACAAATCCGATTAAAGCAGATGAGACCCCTGCGGAACTGTCTTCTCTCACCCTTGACGATGTGATCCGTCTTTCCGAAAAAGAGGAATCTCTCACATGGGAGGATTTTGCGGGTTACAAATTCATCGAAACCGGTTCCGGAATCTACATCCGTGTCTATGAGATCGACGAGACGTTTCATCTCATGATCGGTGACGGAGCTTTCACACATTTCCTTGACGATGGAACCATGACCGGCACACCATGGTACATCCGGCTTTGTGCAAATCATTTAGATGAGTATGCCGATGTGACCAAAGACGATGTGGCGGCATTTATCACAGAGCATCGGTATCCATTGGAGGCAAGCGTTACATCTTCCGAAAGTGAAACGATCCAAACTGCTCTCTCCTATACAGACGGTCAATTGATTTTTGACAAGACCGTTGTTTCCGATATCAAACCCGCCGCAGTCTGCGAATACCGGTATATCCCGGTTGCTGTTTCCGATACCATGCGGGAGAACCTGTTTGAAACATACTTCGGAGAACGTGCAGACGAAGTCTTCTGCAAGGATGAACAGAAGGATGTCTGGCAGCTCGGCGAAACCATGAGCGGCAAATTTTACCGATACAACACTGTTCCCCATGTTTCCGGCGCAAATGTTTTTTCCTGCTACTACAGCGTACCAAACCTGATTCCTTTTGATGATAACCGTAAGGATTCCGGCGAACCGTCCGGCTGTCTTATCACGACTGAAGAAGCGGTTTCGCTGTGCAGTGATCTGCTCGGCAGTATGACCGACCTTTCCGGATATACGGTTGACTACGTCCATCATTACGGAAACAACGGGCAGAATCCGTTTTACTGGATATGCTACAAACGGATTCTTGACGGACTTACCGTGAATGCGTTCAAGGATATCTATTTTTTTGTGGACGACAACGGAGTTGAAGATATAAACGGTGCATTTTACGATACAGAAATCACACGGGAGTACACCGATTATCTGACAGCGGAAGAAGCCGTCGATGCGCTGGAAGAACAGCTTCCGTCCGTCAACTGGAAAGAAGTCGGCACCTCGGCAGTCTCCCGCATCGGTCTCGAATATGTTACGGTGAGAACGGATTCCGGCAGCATAACGATCGTTCCGATCTGGCGTATGGAACTGGGGAATTCCGAAGAAGAACGGATTCTGAACCGGAACCGGATTCTCGGAATCCATGCCGGTACCGGAGAACTGATCCAGGATTTCATCGGAATGGGACGATATTGATGAATTTTCAAAAAAAAGAGGACCGCAGACAGCCGGATGGAAACATCCGACTGCCTGCGGTCGCTATCTTGTTTATATGAATAATATTCTCAACGGCGTTGTCTCCAACGATCCGTTGGATTTTTTCAAAAATGCGGTTGTTGATTCGATTGCGGAAGTATGTTATACTTGTTTCAGGTAAGGTACCGATACCAAGTTCACCGAAAGAGGTGTAAATCAATGATAAATATGAATATCGGAAACAAAATCCGTGAACTGCGGAAGAAAAAAGGGATCACTCAGGAACAACTGGCGTCTGCGTTAGGTATTACTTCACAGGCAGTCAGCAAGTGGGAGATGAGCACCGGATACCCGGATATCGCCATGCTCCCGGTGATTGCGGGATATTTCGGCGTAAGTATGGATACGCTGTTCAATTATGATGCGGATAAGCTGGAAGAAAAGATAATGGAGGTACTGTACAGTTCCAGAGTGGATGCACACACATTTGAGGAGACTGAAAAAAACCTTCTGGAAGGCATTGCCGCTTATCCCGGCGGATATATTCTGAAACGGGAACTGCTTGAGGAGTACGCCGCTCAGATCCGTGCACATGACAGAACTGACCTGATCGAAAAAGCATTGGAACTCGGAAAACAGATCTGCGAGGAATGTGAGGATTCTTTCATCTATCTCGGCGTCATGGGAGATATGGCGGATATCTATATCACAACGGGCAGATATGAGGAAGGCAAAAAGCTGATCGAATCCATGCCATACCGGTATCATTTGGATATTTACGACAGAATGCGCTGTACTTCAATGTTTTTGAATGATAAGGACCGGCTTCATGAAACAAGAGAATGGAAACGGTGGGCGCATCAGGAACTGCACATGGTCTGTGAGGCAGAAGGATACAGTTTCTTTGCCGCCGGTGACTATGAAAATGCACTCTGGTCGTTCGAAGAAGCGGCAGACCTGATCGAACGGTTCTGGCAGAGACCGATTCCGCAGGAGTATGCATTGCTGCAGGGCCCGTATGTCCCGGAAGGAACCGCACGGCTTGCAGCAGCCGGATGCCTATACAAACTCGGACGTCTGGAAGAATGTGACGCCATGATAGATCGTGCATATCATCTTATCCGTGACTATTACAGCGATGAATTGTGGGAAAAATGCAAAGAACAGCGTATGAAAGAATACAGAGCTGTGTATTGTAAAGTAGGTCTCGACGAATACAAACCCTGCATCTGACATATAAGACAGGCTGTCTGACTGTAGAATAACAGCAGGCAGCCTGTGTTTTTATTCCAGCACGTCAAAAATCACATGCTTATTCAGATACAGCGTCGCAATCCCGGCAAGCACCGGATTGTTCGACTCACACCCACGCCAGATTTGACCGATGTTTCTGTAAGTCGTCT
>JAFQWY010000297.1 GCA_017407225.1 Clostridia bacterium
GCGTACAGGTCAGCGTTACGGTACAGATTTCATACCGATAGGGGACACGTTCTCCGTCAACATATCGGTAACGGGTTTCCCGCCGTACCGTTTCGGTGAGCCGGTATTGCAGGCTGAATATGGTGTGCAGGAACATTTCTGTGTCCCTCGATGTGTATTCACCGTACACGGCAGTTAGGATGGAAGCCAGCACAAACGGGTCATGTCCTATGACCTCTCCGTTGATGCGGTATTCGTCATAACCGGGGTACAAATCCTCGTAATTGTCCAGTTTCTCCTGCAATTCCGTTTCCAGTGCGGTGTAGACGGATTCTGTTTCCCGCATATCTTCTTCGGTGCTGGTGTAAGTAGTCATCCCGAAACTTCCGGCAACTCCTTGAAGCAGTATGGAGCAGGAGGAAACCATATTCATGAACACCAGGAGCAGACCGAGAATACAGCCGATCACGATGACTGTCCCTTTGTGGTTGGTAACATAAGCGATTGCCTGACGGGTCTTTTCCGCCGCTGTTTTTGCCGCTTTTGATGCAATTTCGGACGCTTTGGCAGTGTCCGCAGAGGTACGCTTGGCTTTGGTGTATTCCTGTTTGATGGCTTTTTTCTGCTGATATTTAACGGTGGGCGTTCCCGTATTGGCGTTGGTTTCCGCTTCAACCGCCGTTCGAGATAGTTTCAGTTTCTTGGAATACTGAACATCTTTTCCGGTATGATACATGATTTCCGCAGCCGTAACGGAAGCATCCGCAGCAGATGTTCCCGCATTTTCATCGGATTCCCGCATTTCGCGGTGAAACTGCATGGTAAACACATCCTTCGGAATGTCTGCGGCACAGTGCTTCAATTTGGAAGGTTTCTTTTTAGCGGAATCCTCAAAATGCAGACGTTCAGCCATTGTCGTGCTTCCAGTCGGTCAGGAAATCCGCCGCTGTCTTTCCGAAGGCTTCCACTACCTGATCGTAGGGGACATATCCGGCTTTTTCGGGCGTAATAGTAAGAGCATCCAGACGGTCAAAAATCCGGTCTGCCTGAAAATCCGTCATATCCTCCCATGTGAATCCGTTCATGGTCAGCAGAGATTCACAGGATTTACGGTATTTCTGAATGGTTTCTTTCAGTTCGATGGTATCTGCCTGTACCGGAATGGAATCTGTCCTGCCGCAGATTTCCGCAAGCTGACTGCAAAGCAGGACATAGGCATATGCGATTCCCTCGTAATTCAGTCGGGGAATGAGAACAAGCGGATTCTCAATGCAGAAATTCGCCTGTGCGGGATTTTCATCTCCTTCCTTATTCGTTTCCAGAACTTCCGGGATGATGGTTCCGTGAATCCACTTCAACAGATTTTTCGCTTCCGTACTGCTGTCCCGCTGAAAGAGCACATCCATTTCCCCTGCATCCATGAAGCTCAGCGTCTTTCTGCCGTATCTGTGTTTTCGTTTTTTTGTGCAGGACTTACGGAGTTCGCTGCCGCCGTCGGTATGACCGAGGATTCTGCTGACATCATAAATGCAGAAAAGCAGATCGTCGCCGGTATAGATGGTACGGAGTCTGTTTCTGTTATCATCAAAAAAGGTTTTGCGGATGAATTTCAAGAAAATATCCACCTCCCGTTGTTACATTTCACAGAGCATCATCCGGAACATATTCTTGCCCTGCGGGGTGATGAGTGTATAGGAACCCTTGTGACCGTTATCGGCGTAATAGTCCCGGACGATGAACAGGTTCCGGTTCATGGGTTTGTTGTACGGCATAAGATTTCCGGCAGGACAGCGGAACAGGAAACGGGCATCCACAAGAAATTTGCAGAACTGCCGCTCCGGAATTTGCAGTTCCTTCGCCGTAGTGCGGATGTTGGTGCAGTCGGTGGGACTGACAAAGGCATCGAAGAATTCTGCTTTCGGGCGCATATTCTCCACTTCAGCGGCAAGCATTTCTGCCTGTGCAGTTGCGGCAAGGTAATTCTTTACCATGTTGCGAAGAATGGACGGGTCTTTGACAATCTCTCCGAGAAGCGGATTTGTAATGTACATACCGTGTTTGCGGATAGTCGGTAAGACTTCTGATGTAACCCATCGTTTGAAGATTTTTGCTGACGGGAGTTTGCTTGACATAATCAGTGCGTATAAACCGGATTCATTGATAAGCGTTATCGGTGTTCCATGTACGGTGAACGAATCGTTCACCGTTCGATCTTCCTCGTCTACATGATCCCGAATTGCTTTTTGAGGGTTCGTATATCGTAATGCCAGTGCAACATCTTTTCCGGCAAACCACGGATCACCGTCGATCATCATGGTGCGTACATTGCCGAATTCTTCGCTTGAGAAAGTTGTGATTTTGTTTTCCATTGTGTATGTTCCTTTCCATAATATATATGGTGTTATTCCGTCCGCTTCTGTTCCGCAAGATCAGACAGACGGGTGGTCATGAGCTTGTAGAGCAACGTATCCTTCGGGAACCGGTCTACGAATGGCAGGATTGTCGAACCATAGAACAGCAGTCCTTCACCTTCGCCGGAGTGGGTCACATACGAAAGCTGATGCGGCGAGATATTCAGTTTCTGCGCCAGAATCTGTCTGTCCCCGGCCGCCTGATTCAACATATAGATGTA
>JAFQWY010000298.1 GCA_017407225.1 Clostridia bacterium
ATGGCATACACAACTATTTTCTATCTGGTAACCGCAGTATCCGCGGAAACCACCGAACAAACCATCGTTATCGACACATCCTCGCTCAAGGACAGCGGGGATGTTCTGATTCGTGTGGGGTTGATGTATGATACCAATCTGACGACCGGCTTTCAGACTACCACGGAAGAAGGATACATCCTCGGCATCCAGGAACCGGACGGGGATTGTGACTTTGACGAAATCTGGGAGCTGGACGACACAAAGATCTCCTGCACCGCGGACGACAATCTTTCCAAGACTTACATGACCTATCTCATTGCCGAGGACGAGTATGAAACCGTCATCGGCGGCTACCACATTCAGGTGGATGCGGATCACCTGGACCGGGATGAAGTGGAAGATCTGATCTCCGATACCCGCCGCAAGGTGAACCGCCTGGGTCTGTACATCATTCCTTCTTACATCTATACCGGATACGCGCTCCGCATCGGTGCGTTTTCATCCTATGAGGATGCGGAAGAATATCTGGAAGATGTGGAAGATATTTACGAAGACGAATACGTCAGCATCGTTTCTCCGGCAAAATCCTGCGTGTCCGTTCTCAATCCCGATACCGACGAGATTCTCTTTGAGTACGACTGCGGACGGGAAACCGAACTGGGCATCGCAGCCATGGAAAACGATGACGGGAATACATACATCAGAACACCTGCCGGAAATGTATACGACGGTGTGTTCTGCTTCAGCCGGTATGACAACGGGGAAGTGGACGGCGTGCAGCTGGTGAATATCCTGCCGCTGGAATCCTATATTGCCGGGGTTCTGCCCTATGAAACTTCCAATTCCTGGCCCCTTGAGACCCAGAAGGCATTTGCCATTACCGTTCGCTCCTATACCCTGACCCATCTGAACAAGCACGGCGATTTCCGCTTTGACATCTGCAACAACACCCACTGTCAGGTGTACAAGGGTGCCGGTCAGATCAACGGGCGGGTAATGGAAGCGGTTCTTGAGACCGAGGGACTGGTGCTGACCTACGATGACAGCATCGTGAATGCGTATTATTCCTCCTCCATGGGCGGCGTCACGGTCAGTGCACAGGATGCCTGGGGAGGAAAAGACATTCCTTATCTGCAGGCTATGGAAACTCCGTGGGAAAACTACATGGTGCACAACAACGGCTTCTGGATGGTGGAAGTTTCTCCCGAAGAGCTGACGGAACGGCTGAACCGGGTGGGATACGATACTCTCGAAAGCGATGTGGAAAGCATCGAGATCACCGGATTCGGCGACAATTCCACCTATGTGACCGAGCTGACCATCTGTGACGAGGACGGCAACGAACTGATCATCGAGAATTCCGATGCTGTCCGGATTGCGCTGTCGAACTGGCTGAAGAGTGCCAATTTTGTGGTCGGCCGCGGCGAGGTTGAGTACACGGAAAATGTCGTGGTTTCCGGCAGCGAAGAGGAAGAGGAATACGAAGATTTTATCTCCTACGAGGATCTGACCGAAGGATACGGCCTGGACTACGGATACATCAATCTTGACAGAAGCTATGTACTGACTGCTGAAGGGTACGAAGAGATCCGACAGACCCGGAGCCGGGAAGTGGACATCCTCACCGCAGAGGGGCTTCACACGCATCAGAAGAAGGATATCTTCGTTATGTCCCATCAGAATGCCGCGGCGTTCCTTGGTGACGAGTATCTCAAATATGTGACTTACGAGGAAGAAGAGGAAATCGTCCACAATGTCACCATTGACGAAGAAAAATCCACTTCCGAGGTGCTGTATAAGGTAGCGTATGCCGATGACGAAGACAACTTTATTTTTGTCGGCAAGGGCTGGGGACACGGCGTCGGCATGAGCCAGTACGGTGCAAGAGACATGGCCGGCATGGGCTGCAGCGCGGAAGAAATTCTGGCTGCCTACTTCAAGGACACCGAAATCATGTACTACGAAGACTCAGACAATTTCAATTGAACAAAAAGAACTGCCGCATCTCCGGTGAACGGGATACGGCAGTTTTCTTGATTCTGTTGGATGAAATCAGCTTGCGAGAGCTTCTTCGATGGCACGGGACAGCTGATCCGCACAGGAGGTTGCACGGGGACCGCAGGTATTGCCGCGAAGGACGGTCATGATTTCTTCGGCGTTCTTGCCTTCCACCAGCTTGGAGATTGCCTTGAGGTTGCCGTTGCAGCCGCCGGTGAACGCTACGTTGGAGATGATGCCGTCGGTGATGTCAAAGGAGATGACGGAGGAGCAGGTGCCCTTGGTTCTGTAAGTATATTTCATGTTATGATCCTTTCGGGTTATTCGCCGGCAGCGGTTTCGTCAGAGTTGGGAGTCTGGTTGGCGGAACGTACGCTGACATTGGCGGTAACGGTGTTGATGGAGAGTTTTCCGGGATTGCTTTCCGATCCGATATGATTGTATGGAGGACTTACAGTTTCGCCGTCAATATGAACGAAGCCGCCTGCGGAACGGATTTCCAGATTCATTTCAGCGGTTTTGGTGACGGAATCGATGGTAACCGCACCGGTGTTGCAGATGATTTCACCGTTGCCGGAGCAGCGGAAGAGGTTTGCGGTCATCTGCAGGTTTTCCGCGCTCACACTGAGATTATTGATGAATGCGGTAGTGAGATTCAGGGTCAGATTCTTTGCGGGATCCACGGGATTGGCATCGCTGCCGGTGTTGATGTTCAGTGCGGAGGAGGTTTTCAGCGTGGAAATATTGACTTCGGCATCCTCTGCGATGATGTTGTAATCCGTTTCGCTTACCATATCCTTGATGGTGATGGTGCCGGTTTTGGTCTGAATATCAAAGATTTTGATCAGCTTGTCCTTGGTCAGATAGACGTTGATTGCCTTCTGTTTGTTCTCCGTTTCCTCCGAGGTTCCGGAGAAATTCAGAATGTAGCGCATTCCCTTGAAGGAGAAGCCGTTTTCCCAGAACTTCAGCATGGACATCAGATCGGGAATTTCGTCAAAGCTGAGAATCCGGTTGGTGGCGGACAGGGAATAGTAGTTTTCCTTGAAATTGACGAATTCGATGTAGGATTTTTCGCTTTTGCCGTAAATGTTGATTTCCGCATCTTCCACGATCAGCTCGATCTTGGAGATTTCGGAATCGGTCAGATCAACAGTCTGCACGTTGTCCTCGCCGCGTATTTCGGAGAACAGATACTCACCGTTGGCCTGTGCCATATTCTGTGCGATCATGCAGGTTACAAGCCCCACGATAACCAGAAGGACGGCTACGATCAAAGATACAATGGATTGGGGTCTCACAGCTTATAGCACTCCCTTCTGATGAATAAGAATAGATCTTTCAGCTTTCCGTACACGAAGCCCATCAGGGTACCCACAAGGGAGATGACCCAGGGGAAGAAGCGGACGGATACGTTGTAGATCAGGACAGCGACGAACAGCACCGCACCTGCCACCATGATGCCCAGACCGATTTCGTAGATACCGGCGGCAACAAAGGAGAACAGCTGCGTGATACCGAAGATGATGCCCACAAGGGACACAACGGCACCTGCTGCAACAAGACCTGCCAGAAGGACGCATCCTGCCACCACAAGAGCGGCGAGACCGATGAACAGCGCGGCAAATACCAGAAAAATACCTGCCAGAATGGTAACGGTCAGCGGAAGGGTGATGAAGAATCCCAGCCAGAACAGAATCATCCCTTTGGCGGATGTGCCGGACTCGGGCGAATACTCAAAGTATTCATCCGCTTCGTCATCGAAAAGATCCCGGACATCCTGTTTCGGAGCGGGTCGGGAAGCCGGTTTCGATGGCTGCTTCGGAGTATCTTTTTTCGGAGCGGGTCTGGCTTCCTTTTTTGGCGCGGGTTTGTTGTTTTCTTCGTCCGGCGAAGTCTGTACCGGTGTTACCGCTTTGATCTGGGGGGCATTCTGAGCTGCCTGAGCTGCCCGGGCCGCTTTCATTTTTTTAATGATTGCGGCGGAAACATTGTCTGCAAGCTGCTCTATTTCATCGTTTGTCTGGATTGCTTCAATTTCAGAAAGATCGTCTTCGGTAAAGGAGCGGCGGAAATTGGAAACCTGCTTGGCAGCAATCTCTTCCGGAATCCCGCGCTTGATCAGAGCCGACTGGAGTTCTCTCATGAAAATATTCAATTCCATCCTGCAAACTCACCTCTCTTTTGGGATTTTATTCGGTAGATTTTTTCATATTCTTATGATATAATGTCATAGTTATCAGTCATCGCAGATAAAAAAATCACTTACCTATATTCTATCAAAAAACGGAGCGTAAATCAATATGAGAATGAGAAAAAAACGCCACGGAAATGAAAGACTTCTCGCACTTTCCGCACTTTTATACCCGGATACCGCAGAAATCTGGACTCCCGCCGCCGAAGTGTTCGGAAACGACCGTCCTCTCAAACTGGAAGTGGGCTGCGGCAAGGGGGATTTCATCACCCGTCTGTCCGTACGCGACACCGGATTCAACTACATCGCACTGGAACGGGTAGCCGACGTATGTGTGTGCGCCGTTGAAAAATACGCAAGAAGCCGGAATCTGGGCGACATGGCTCCAAACGGCGGATGGCTCTCTCCCGAAGGAGATCTGTACAAGGACGGCGCCGCATGGGATATTCCCGCAGAGCTCCGCGGCAATGTCAGATTCATCGCCGGAGAAGCAAACAGTGTCATGGAAAAGATGCCCGACGACTCCCTCGCCGGTATTATCGCAAACTTCAGCGACCCGTGGAGCAAGGCAGGCACCGCCAAGAGACGTCTGACCAGCCCTGCGTTCCTTGCAAACTACAAGCGTGTTCTGGCTCCCGGCGCGGCGTTTGCCTTTAAGTCCGACAACGACGACCTGTTCGACTACACCGTGGAAACGCTGCCCCAGTGCGGCTTTGAGATCGTATTTGAAACCCGGGATCTGCACGCCTCCGAACGGGCTGAGACCAACATCGTCACCGAATACGAACGGAACTTCACCGAGAAGGGCATCAAGATCAAGATGCTGGAAGCGATTCCGAAAAAATAACCTGCGGCAATAAAAAAACACTTGACAGAAAATCCCGCAAGTGATATAATAACCTATAAGAACGCGCGGAAAATGTGATTAAACAATTCCACATATATATCTTATCATAATTCAACGCGTTTGTCAATAGGGTTTCCGAAATTTTTACAGATTTTTCACCGTGGTTTCACAGCGGCGGCGAAAGAGGAGGAGCATACTTATGAATCAACTGATATCCATAGAAAATATATCGCTGCGGCCCGTTTCAAAAGAGATTCTGGCACTGAACGAAGTATCCTCGCAGTACGGTCTTGTGCTGACGGAGGAAGAAGCCGGAGAACTGTCCGAGAAGCGGAATCAGTCCCTTGTGGAGAACGAGCGGATTGAGATCGGGGTCGGAGCGGTTGCGGAAATCATCAGACGCTTCTGCACCTCCCGTTACATCACAAAGGAAAACTACGCCTATATCCTGAACGAAGTTACCTATCTTTTCTACTACATCAAGACAGAAACCGACGATAAGATTTCCGACGGGGAACTGATCGGGGAGCTGTTTGAACGGTTTGAACTGTACTGCCGCGGCAGCATTGATACCCTGGAAACACGTGAAACCGAAAAGATCATCCGCAAGGTCAACAGCGGGGACAAGTATTACGAATGGTACAAAGACCGTGACGAGCTGGACTATACTCCCGAACAGGGTTCCCGGGAAGCTCCCGTGGAATACGAGGATGCGGGCGAACATATGGCGCGCCGGGCTACGGTATCCTCCTACGGCGAGGATTTCTTCGGTGTGGATGACGTAACCGGACACGATATGTACGAAGAAGATGTGGACTTTACCGCCGACGGCTTTACTGAAGCGGAACTGGACGCTTTCGACGAATTCTACGAACACAGCAAGGTTCTGAATTCCATGGACGGCCCCATTCTCAATCTTGCCAAGGAAGATATGCCCGATGAGGAGGATGAAGACGATGAATGAGAATTCTGTTGCATCTTACCGTGCGCTGAATCCGGAAAATCTGGATCGCGGCAATTACGCAAACAGCCTGACTGAGGAGGCGCTCCGGGTGGGGCTGGTGACGGAAGTGCAGATCGACAAGCTGAAAATGGATCTGATGACCTGCCTCTCCGAAGTGATCGGGCTGTACACAAAGAACGAATCCACCTCTCTGAAAACCCACACCGCAGAGCAGCTTGCCGCATCCATGATGTACAGCATTGACACCTACCTTCTCTCCCTCGGCGACCCCATGGAGGCGCTGAAGGTGCTCATGGAACGGAAGCCTCTGGAACTGTACGGCAAGGGCACTCTCATCAATCAGAAGCACCACGATGACTGCAAGCATCTGTTCGGCAAGGCGAGATTCACCCGTCTGAAGGATGCAGGCGAGCAGTACGACAGGACCCTCGACAAGTATTTCCCCTATTACCTCAAGCATTACAACGCGAAATTTGCAGCTCACGACAAAATCTACATCAATCTGAAGCTTGGCAAATACAAGCTCAGCGGCGCCTATCACATCGACGGTGCGGTGAAGCTTTTGAAGATGATCGTGCTCCTCAATGCGGGAACCAATGCCGATGTGGTCATCAAGGTTCCGGAGGAACAATCCGGCGGCGAAGAATAATCAGCACCGCGCAGTTGACGGCAGTCATGATTCCGATGATCCCGTCCGCCAGCATCCACATGAAAGGCGAGGAGATCACCGATCCGACAGAGGCGCAGATTACCGACAGGACAGCGTAGATCACCTGAGGAGCGCGCTTTCCGCTGAGATACCGGATGGCAGCAGTTCCGTAGTAGATCTGTGCAATGACGGTACTGAAGGCGAACAGCAGAACGGAAATCTGCAGAATCCGGTAAACCGTGTCTCCGCCGAGACAGCGGAAGATCTCCAGCGTCACCGGAGCGGCATCGGCATCGGTTCCCCACGGAATCAGCCCGAACTTACAGTCCCCGATCAGCAGAACCAGCGCGGTCAGGGTACAGAGAATCAGCGTATCGAAAATCACCTCCACCATTCCCAGCACAGCCTGATGGTGGGGGCTTTTTGTATCCGCCGCCGCGTGTGCCGTGGGAGAAGTACCGCATCCGGCTTCATTGGAGAAAATTCCGCGTATGATCCCGAACCGGAACGCTTCCCGAATCCCGAAACCGGCAGTCCCGCCCAGCACGGCACGACCGGTGAAGGCTGAGGTGACAACATCCCGGAAGATTCCCGGAATCAGCGGCAGATTTGCTCCGATGATGCACAGCGAGATAAGAATATACAGCCCCGTCAGAGCGGGAATCAGGGCGGAGGTAATCTTTCCGATTTTCTGCGTGCCGTACAGGATAGCAAACCCGGTGAGCAGAGCAAGAACGATTCCGCAGGTTAGCCGGGAATCCTCGCGGAATACGCCGGATGCCGCATTGGACTGCACAATGTTTCCGGTAATCAGAGAATTGAGACAGCACAGCACCGCGAAAATACCGCCGAAAAGCGCCGCACCGTGTCCGCCGATCCCGTCCCGGATATAGTACATGGCGCCGCCCACCCAGCCCCTGCCAGAGGGAATCCGGTACCGCACCGCCAGATTTACCTCCGCATATTTTACGCCCAGCACCAGCATTGCTCCTGCCCACATCCAGAATACCGCACCGGGGCCGCCGGATATCAGAGCCGCCGCAACTCCGGTAATGTTTCCCACACCGAGAGTACCGGCCAGTGCCAACGACAGGGAGCGGAGAGGTGACGCCCCCGATTCTTTCAGAGACCTGAAAAAGCGCCGCGGCTTCACATGGGGCAGCAGAAACACGGCGGCAAGGATCAGCATGACAGGCGTGAGAACGGTGCCCAGCAGACCGGACAGAACGGATAAAGCGGACATGTTGCCTCCGGAATGATGTGATGGGACAGCATATGCAAAAAATCATACAAACATGACTGAGTAACACGCAGGATCTGCCGTTAAATTTGTACAGAATTCAGTTTTACAAAAAAAGCACGATGTGGTATAATAATAAATGAACGCATGAAAGCAATTCCCATTGGAAAGAAGGTACGTCATGTACAGAATCATAAAGAAAACCGTGCTCAATCCAACTGTTGTGCGGATGGATATCGAAGCTCCCCTGGTTGCGAAAAAAGCACAGGCAGGGCAGTTCATTATCCTGAGAACCGATGAAAACGGCGAGAGAATCCCCCTGACCGTTGCGGATACCGATCCCGGGCAGGGAACTGTCACCATCATCTTCCAGAAGGCGGGGGCAACCACCGACCGTCTGGCGGAAATGGAGGAAGGGGACTCCCTCTGCGACTTTGCGGGACCTCTCGGCAGACCCACGGAAACGGAAGGACTGAAGAAAGCTGCGATTGTGGGCGGCGGCGTGGGATGCGCCATTGCCTATCCGGTGGCAAAGAAGCTGTATGAACAGGGCTGTGAAGTTCACGCCGTGGTCGGATTCCGGAACCGGGATCTTGTGATTCTGGAGGACGATTTCCGTGCGGTTTCCCATAAAATGAAGCTGATGACCGACGACGGATCCTACGGGGAAAAGGGTCTGGTGACCGATGCTCTCCGTGCCCTGATCGAATCCGGTGAGAAGTACGACGAGGTGATCGTAATCGGTCCTCTGATGATGATGAAATTCGTCTGCGCGCTGACAAAGGAATACGGCATCAGGACTACTGTTTCCATGAATCCCATTATGATTGACGGAACCGGGATGTGCGGCGGCTGCAGACTGACCGTGGGCGGAAAGACAAAATTTGCCTGCGTGGACGGTCCCGACTTCGACGGGCATCAGGTGGATTTTGACGAAGCCATGAAGCGCGGCGGGATGTACCGGGAATTTGAACGTCACGCAAGAGAAGCGAACTGTAATCTGCTGACGAAGAAGGAGGCGGAATAACATGGCGAATATGTCCCTGAAAAAGAACGAAATGCCCTCCCAGAGCCCGGAGATCCGCCGGAACAACTACGACGAAGTGGCACTGGGCTATACGGAAAAAATGGCAATCGACGAGGCACAGCGGTGTCTGAGCTGCAAAAACATGCCCTGTGTGTCCGGCTGTCCCGTGAATATCGCCATTCCCCATTTTATCAGAAAAATCGCCGAATCCGATTACGAAGGCGCATACAGGATTCTTGCGGATTCCAGCTCCCTGCCTGCTGTCTGCGGACGGGTATGTCCCCAGGAATCCCAGTGCGAATCCAAGTGTGTCCGGGGAATCAAGGGTGAACCGGTGGCAATCGGACGTCTGGAACGGTTCGCGGCGGACTGGCACAACGAACACTGCACCGCTTCTCCCGTGAAGCCCGAATCCAACGGTCACAGAGTTGCCGTCATCGGATCCGGTCCGTCCGGTCTGACCTGTGCCGGTGATCTGGCGAAGATGGGATACGACGTGACGGTATTTGAAGCACTCCATACAGCCGGCGGCGTGCTGGTTTACGGGATTCCCGAATTCCGTCTGCCCAAGTCCATCGTTCAGAAGGAAATCGACAATCTGAAAGCTCTCGGAGTAAAGATTGAAACCAACATGGTCATCGGCAAGATTCTCTCCATTGACGAGCTGCTGGAAGACGGTTATGAAGCGGTATTCATCGGCACCGGCGCGGGACTTCCCAGATTCATGGGCATCCCCGGTGAAAACCTGTGCGGCGTGTATTCCGCCAACGAATTCCTCACCCGGATCAACCTGATGAAGGCATACCGGGACGGCAGTGCAACCCCCATCATGCACGGCAGAAACGTGGCGGTTGTGGGCGGCGGCAATGTGGCGATGGATGCTGCAAGATGTGCAAAGCGTCTGGGCGCGGAAAACGTGTACATCGTATACCGACGCGGAGAAGCGGAACTGCCCGCAAGAGCCGAAGAAGTGGAGCACGCAAAGGAAGAGGGCATCATTTTCCGGCTTCTCAACAATCCCACCCGGATCATCGCCGATGAAAACGGAAATGCGGCGCAGATCGAGTGCGTGAAAATGGGGCTGGGAGATGCGGATGAAAGCGGAAGACGGCGTCCCATCGAAGTGGAAGGTTCCGAATTCACCATCGATGCGGACTGTGTCATTATGGCAATCGGCACAAGCCCCAATCCCCTCATCAAATCCACCACCGAAGGTCTGGACTGCTCCGAGAAGGGCGGCATCATTACCGATGAGCACGGCCTGACCTCCCGGGAAGGCGTTTATGCCGGCGGAGATGCGGTCACAGGTGCGGCAACGGTCATTCTCGCCATGGGTGCGGGCAAAACAGCGGCGTCCGCCATTGACGAATACATCAGAAACAAAGCGGAATAAAGAATTCAAAGCAGACTTGTGAAAAACGGGTCTGCTTTTTTCTCAATCAGAGGGTGAAAAATCCCGCGAAACCGTTGATTGATCCGGCGTGCGGAATCTGGTATAATAAAACTGACGAAAGGAGTGTGATCACATGAAGCTGACAATCGGAGAAAATCTGCGGAAACTGCGTGCCCGGAAGAATGTGACCCAGGACAGGCTGGCGGACTATCTGGGCGTGACCTGTCAGGCGGTGAGCCGCTGGGAAAACCGTACCGCATATCCGGATATTGAGCTGCTGCCGGAGATGGCGCGGTTCTTCGGGGTAAGCCTGGAGGAGCTCTTGGGATGCGAATCCGGGGAAAAAGAAGCGGAAGACAAGGCGCGGATCATAAACAACGAAGGAAAATATAAAGACAGACAGAAGGCACTGGATGAGCTCCATGAACTGGAGAGGCAGTACCCCAACAACTGGTTTATCAAGACCGTTATCTGCAGTGCGCTGGTCGAACCGAAACCGGAATCCTATGACGAGGTTCTGCCGGAGCTGAGACAGTACGGATATGAAGCGCTGGAAGCCTTTCCGCCGGACAAAGAGGAATTTCTGCAGCAGGTGCTCCGTGCTCTCATCATCGCCGTGCCCGAGGAGGAAGTGGATCAGTGGGCGGTCTGCCTGCGGGATGTGAAATTCATGACCCGTCCCAAGCTGATGCGCCTGCGGTACGGTGAGCGTGAAGACTGGGACAAGAGCCGGGAATACGAATCCGAGATCATTCTGGATGCTGTCGAGGATCTGACCTCTAAGGGAGTTATCAAGGAAACCTCCGTACCGTCCCTTCAGGTGTACGAGATGTTTTACGGGATGGACGAGGCTGTGTACAAGGCGGTGATCGGTGAGATTTACCGGGATGAACAGGGAGAGCTGCACAATACTATCTGTATGTTTGAGAGGGTGATGTACGCCTGCACCATGGCGAATATGTATTTTCATTATGTCGGAGAAGATGAATCACGGATTGAAGAATGCTTTGCCAAAATGGAACGTGCGGCGGATCTTGTCATCATGTACGCCGATGCGGTGAAGACAGGGTATTTTGTCAGCGACAATCCCTATCTGGTACCCCAGAAAATCGGCGCGCATCAGCATTATAACTTTGATGAACGGAAGACTCTGGGCGATGGCAGCGTGGATTACTGGATGCGATATCTGCAGCCGAAATGGCTTCCCGAAGCTGTCAGGGCGGATCCCCGTTATAATGCCCAGATGGAGCGTCTGCGGCGGAAAAAAGCGGAAATCACCGAATACTGGCGCACCCGTGAGCAGGATTCATAAAAACGTAACACAAACTTCACAGAACGCACGGAACATTTTTCCTGCATCACACGTCTTACTGAGTGAAATCAAAAGAGAGAGTGATGTATATGAAGAAAAAAGTGATCCGTGCGTTTTCCGCTGTGTTCCTGACGGGATTCACCCTCGTCATAGCCGGAATTCTCGCGTTTTTCATCCTGATTGTGGCAGGAGCCAGCCCGAAGCTGCAGACCATCTGGATCTGCTCGGCGATGCGCACCATGTCCCACAAATATCTGGCGACCGCGTTCTTTTCCGATGAATACATAGACGGGATCATGAAGGCCAACGAAATCGACGACTCGGGATACGATTCCGACATTCTGGATTTCAGCGGCAAAGATACGGAAACAGAACCCGAAACAGAACCTGCGCCGGAGTCCGCTCCCGCTGTGGTGCCCGATCCGGAAACAGAGACGGAAGCGGCACCGGAAACTGAGCCGGATATTCCTGAGGAAACCGAACCCGAAACGGAACTCTCCGAAGAAACCGAGACGGAGACAGAAACCGAACCTGAAACGGAATCCGAGACAATTCCGGAAACCGAACCTGAAACGGAAGCCGAAACCGAAAAGAAGCCCCCGTCCTCCTACAGTCAGGAAACCGATGAAATCCCCGAGCTTCCTGCTGAAACCGAAGGTGACTATATCTCCGAAGGCTACGAAATGCTGGAGGAAGGGCTGTATGTGAAAGAGGTGTCCGGACTGACATGGAGAGGGTATGTGATGCTCATCGAGGATCCCATGCGCGTGAAGCTGGTGGATACCTCCATGCAGTACACCTGCGGCGAGAACGTGATGACCATGACGAAAAATGCGGGTGCCGTGGCAGGCATCAACGGCGGCGGATTCCAGGACGGCGCAAACTACGACTCAAACGGCGGAACCCCGGCAGGGCTGCTGATCGAGGATTCCAAGATCGTGTACCCGCTTGAGATCGACGACACCGTGTACAATATGATCGGCATCAACGACGGCGGCGCACTGGTTCTTCGTCACTGCACCGCACAGTGGGCGCTGGACAACAATATCGTATCTGCCGTTTCCTTTGCGCCGTTCCTTGTGGTCAACGGAGAGGGGCTGATCAAAACCGGCAGCGGCGGATGGGGAATTGCCCCCAGAACCGCCATCGGACAGCGGGAAACCGGGGAATTCCTGTTCCTCGTCATCGACGGACGTCAGGCAAACTGGAGCATCGGATGCGATCTGGATGTCCTGCAGGAAGTGATGCTGGCGGAAAAGGCGTACAATGCGGCCATGCTGGACGGCGGAAGCTCCACGGCAATGGTGTACGCAGGCGAATACATCAACCGTCCCAGTCTCGGGCATGAACGGTGGATCAACAACAGTTTTGTGGTGATGCCGTCCGAATAAAACGTCCCTTCAGACAGTTGCTTTTTCCGGAAAAAAAGGGTATAATAGAATCAATCATCCATCTGTTGTACCGGGAGAAGCATATGAAACCGAAACTGCTGAATAGTCTGAAATCCGTTCTGCTTGTGATTGCGGGAACCCTTGTGCTTGCATTGGGAACCGCCATATTCATCATACCGTTCGATCTTGTGACAGGCGGCATTTCCAGTATTGCCATCATTCTCCACAGGATCATTCCCGTTCTCACCATCGATCTGCTGATCACGCTGGTGACGTGGACGCTGTTCTTCATCGGGCTGGTTTTCCTCGGAAAAGGATTTGCGCTGAAAACCCTGATTTCCACCATCGTATATCCCATCGGCATCACACTGTTTTCCCGTCTTGCCGATCCCGGAGTGTTCGGCGGAATCTTCGATCTGAGAACCTCCGCCTATTCGGAGATTTCCATTCTCCTCGCCGCATTGTTCGGCGGTGTTCTGGTGGGAGCCGGATGTGCGCTGACCTTCCTCGGCGGCGGATCCACGGGAGGCGTTGACATTCTTGCGTTTCTGATCTGCAAGGTATTCAAAAAACTCCGCAGCTCCGTGGTGATCTTCTGTATCGATGCGGGGACGGTGGTGCTGGGTCTGTTTATGATCGGTGACCTGGTGGTTACGCTTCTGGGTATTTCCTCGGCATTTGTTGCGGCGGCAGTCATTGACAAGCTGTTCCTCGGGGAATCGAAGGCGTTCATCGCGCAGATCATCTCGAAGAATTATGCGGAAATCAACCGCTGCGTGGCACAGGATCTGCATCGCACCACCAGCATTATCGATATCGAGGGCGGTTACTCCGGTGAAAAGAAGAAAATGCTCATGGTATCCTTTACCATGGATCAGTACAACGATCTGATGGGAATTATCGGAAAAACCGACCCGGATGCGTTTATTACCGTTCACCGTGCCCATGAAATCAACGGTGAAGGATGGACAAAATAAAACGGACTCCCGTGCTGTAAAAGGTACGGGAGTTTTTGCCGGGAAATCCGTCGGAATCTGTTGAAACATCATGGTCTGTGTGGTATAATATGGATATACAGGATATGTGTGCTGTCCGGCAGAGAAGTGCCGGAAATCCGCAGCATTGGGAGGAAGATTATGGAAATCACCAGAATCGTTATAACGGGAGGCCCCTGCGCCGGCAAAACCACGGCGATGAGCTGGATTCACCGGAATTTTACGAAAATGGGATACACAGTATTGTTCGTACCCGAAACCGCAACCGAGCTGATCAGCGGCGGCGTCGCTCCCTGGACCTGCGGCAGCGTCAAGGAGTATCAGGTATGCCAGATGATGCTGCAGCTGGAAAAAGAGCGGATTTTTACCCGGGGCGCGGAATCCATGGGGAAGGACAGAATCCTGCTGGTATGCGACCGCGGTACTCTGGACAATAAAGCCTACATGACGGATAGCGAATTTGAGCAGGTGCTGGCTGAACTGGGCGAAAACGAAGTGGATCTCCGAGACCACTATGATGCGGTGTTCCATCTGGTCACTGCCGCCAAGGGTGCGGAGGAGTATTACACCACCGCCAACAACTATGCCCGTACCGAAACTGTGGAACAGGCTGCGGCGCTGGATGACAGACTGATTTCCGCATGGACCGGTCATCCCCACTTCCGGATTATCGACAACAGCAGCAGTTTTGAAGAAAAGATGAAGCATCTGATTGCCGAGATTTCCTCTTTCCTCGGAGAACCCGAGCCCATGGAAATCGAGAGAAAATATCTGATTGAATATCCCGATATCGAAGCACTGGAGAAAATGCCCAACTGTCAGCGGGTGGACATCATCCAGACCTATCTGAAAACCGAGGACGGTGTGGAGTCACGGGTACGCCAGAGAGGGTCGGACGGCAGCTACATTT
Organism: Clostridia bacterium; assembly: GCA_017407225.1. Classification (GTDB taxonomy): domain Bacteria; phylum Bacillota; class Clostridia; order Oscillospirales; family CAG-272; genus UMGS1696. The sequence goes on from JAFQWY010000298.1 coordinate 14,903, forward strand.
ATATCCAGACCACCAAATACCGGGTAAGCGGACTGAAGCGCGTTGAAGTGGAGAGAAGACTCACCAAGGATGAGTATCTCCGCCTGCTCATGGATGCGGATCCCGACTGCCGTCCCATCCGGAAAACGCGCTACTGCCTGTCCTACGAAAACCAGTATTTTGAGATCGATGTGTACCCGTTCTGGGACGACAAGGCGATTGTGGAAATCGAACTGAGCAGTGAAGATACCCCCATCGTATTTCCCTGTGATCTGAAGATCATCCGGGATGTAACCGATGATGACAGCTATAAGAACTCATCCCTGGCAAGACGATAACATAATCAGACAGGACTGCATTTCCGGAAAACGGATGGATGCAGTCCTGTTTCTGTGTGAGTGTGTCGGGGGTTCCGCAGCGGATTCAGCTGTCCCCGAACAGTGCGGCGTGCAGTCTGTCGCAGAGCGCGGCGGCAGAGCGGAACAGACCGTTCGGATCATCGGACGCGGAGAAATCAATATGGGTCATAATGGTCAGAATATAGGGACGGCCCGGTGCGTATACAATCGCCGTATCGTGATATCCGTCACTGCCGCCGTTGTAGCCGTATTTGTGTGCGGTTTCGTATGCCGTGCCGGACGAGATCTGAGCATTGAATGTTGTGTTTTTCAGATGTTCCGTGAGCACACTGCTGTCTGTTTCCGCACGGCAGATTTCAGCCATGATATGGGACAGCTCCGCAGGGGAGACGTATGCCCACTCACTTTCAGGAGTGAGACAGAGGCCTTCCGCCCCGGCATCCGTCATAAAGCGGTTGTAATCATCGGTGCCGAAGGTGTCGTACAGGAGCCGGTAAGCCTGATTGTCAGAATGGCGGATGGTGTATTCGATCAGCTCGCTCACGGTGAAGCTATTTCCGAGACTGCCGGGGCCCAGCATACCGGATGCACTGGAACGGGTGATTGCCGTGAGTGTCAGCTGCAGATCGGGATCCGTTCCCGAAGCGATGAGATAGTGGCAGTATGCCGCTTTGATGGTGCTGGCCGAGTGGTATGTCCGGTTTTCGTCAATGCCGAAGAAAAATTCCTCTTCCGCATCCGTGAAACAGATCGCCGCATCCGCCGATTCCGATACCAGCCGATACAGCTCTGTGAGAATCTCCTCCGCTTCCGGATGGGTGATGTTGGTGCTGATTCCGTCCGGCAGATTCAGCGGAGCCTGCAGGGGGGCTGACGGAAGTTCCGGTTCCATGAGGGACGGTTCTGGTTCCGGCGGCAGAGAAGTTTCGGGCATGGTTTCATATGCCAAATCAGGAGAGGGTGTCTGAGAAACGGTTTCTGTGTCATCCGGGAAGGGAAGGACGACCTCTGGCGTGGGATTGGCAGGAGCGGAGGGGGAGAGCGGCTGTACAGTGTTCGGAGCAGGAGATTTCCCGGATGTACAGGCTGAAAGAAGCAGGACTGCGGTGCAGAGTATCAAAAATCTGTTTGGCTTCATCATAAACCTCTGATGTGGATATGATACTATTATAGACGGAAAATGTGAAGATTTCAACAAGGGGTTTTTCGCCAGGTATTGGATTCTGATATCAGAAACCGTTGACAAATGGTTAAAAATGTGTTAAAATAAAGAACAAATTCAACCCCGATCCGGGAGTACAGGAGCTGATACTGATGAACTGGTTCGCCGGCCTTCTGCAAAATCCGTTTTTTATCACCGCTACCGTTTCGTGGCTGATTGCCCAGGTGCTGAAAACCATCATTCATTCCATTATCAATAAAAAATTCGATTACAGACGTCTGTTCGGCGACGGAGGTATGCCCAGCGGACACTCCGCGACCGTAACCTCCCTCGGCATGCTGGCATCCCTTGTATACGGAACCGCGTCCTTTGAATTTGCCGTATGCGCGATCCTCGCCATCATCGTCTGCCACGATGCCATGGGTGTGCGTCTGGAAACCGGCAAGCAGGCAGTGGTTCTCAACGAACTGATTGAGATGATCGAGCATATGAGCAAGACCGACATTCTTCCCGAAGTCAAGCTGAAGGAATTTGTCGGACATACCCCCATGCAGGTCATGGCCGGTATCCTGCTCGGCATCATCAATGCAGTCATCATGTACAATATTCTGTACTGATTTCGGTGAAAGTTGACAAAAATGAGGGAATCCCCTTGACAAGTCGGGGAGACCGTGCTATACTTTAATATCATAGTAAACCGTTGAGGCGGAGATAAAAACGATCATGCCTTTCCAGAGAGCCCGCGCTGCTGAGAGTCGGGTAAGAAACAAGTCGTTAAATGGACCGCTGAGGGTGCAGTCAAAGCATCGTTCCACGGAAAGATGTGAGTATTCTGCAACGTGAAGGCATACGTCAGTTGCACGGGATATCGCAGAAATGCCGTATCCGAAAGCGCACAGCCCGGCTGTGAATCAAGGTGGCACCGCGGATCAGAGAATTCGTCCTTGACAGATTTCTGTCGGGGACTTTTTATTTGCAGAAAGGTGAGAAAATGGTTATCCTTGCTTCGCGATGGCGCACATGAATCTGAAAAATGACAAAAACGGGGAATACCCCAAACCATAAATATTACATCAACACTATCGGAGGAATTACTCATGAAATACAACGGCATTGATTTCGACACTTACTTCAAGAATTATCCGGACGCTGAAGGCTACTTCGGCAAGTACGGCGGCGCATACGTCTCCGACGAGCTGAAAAAGGCTATGGAAGAAATCGGCGAAGCATACTTCACCATCTGCAAGTCCAGAAAGTTCATCGCTGAACTGAGAAGAATCCGCAAGGAATTCCAGGGCAGACCCACCCCCATTTCCTATCTGGAACGCCTCTCCGGCAGCATCGGAAATGTACAGCTGTACGTAAAGAGAGAAGACCTGAACCACACCGGCGTACACAAGCTGAACCACTGCATGGGTGAAGTTCTGCTGGCGAAATACATGGGCAAGAAGAAGGTTATCGCAGAAACCGGCGCAGGCCAGCACGGCGTTGCTATGGCTACCGCTGCGGCTTACTTCGGTATGCCCTGCGATATCTACATGGGTTCCGTTGACATCAAGAAGCAGGCTCCCAACGTAGCAAGAATGAAGATTCTCGGTGCAAACGTGGTGGAAGTTACCGAAGGTCTGGCAACCCTCAAGGAAGCGGTTGACGCAGCATTCGCGGCTTACGAAAAGGATTACAAGGATGTAATGTACTGCATCGGTTCCGTTGTAGGTCCTCATCCGTTCCCGCTGATGGTACGTGATTTCCAGAGCGTTGTGGGCTATGAGGCAAGAGAACAGTTCCTGGAAATGACCGGCGAGCTTCCGGATGCCATCGTGGCTTGCGTGGGCGGCGGTTCCAACTCTGCAGGCTTCTTTGCAGGCTTCCTGAACGATCCCGTTGACATCTACGGCATCGAACCTCTCGGCAGAGGCACCAACCTGGGTGACCACGCAGCAAGCCTCCAGTACGGCGAAGAAGGCGTTATGCACGGCTTCAACTCCATCATGCTGAAGGACGAAAACGGCGATCCCGCACCGGTTTACTCCGTATCCAGCGGTCTGGACTATCCCTCTTCCGGTCCCGAACACGCATTCCTCCACGATATCGGCAGAGTCAAGTACGACGTGATCAATGACGACGACGCCATCGATGCGTTCTACGAACTGTCCCGCAAGGAAGGCATCATTCCCGCACTGGAAAGCGCTCACGCAGTTGCATACGGCATCAAGCTGGCAAAGCAGATGGGCAAGGGCTCCGTTCTCATCAACCTCTCCGGCCGCGGCGACAAGGACATGGACTACGTCATCGAACAGTTCGGCATCCGCTGATCAATCGAACAGAAAAATCCCGCAGATCCAATGGATTTACGGGATTTCTTTTGTTTAACCGCAGATTTTTCTGGCAGCTTCGATTGCTTCGGTGATGTTTTCGGTAACGTGTTCCGCACCGACCGCATCGTACAGACCGGCTTTCTTGATCGCCTTCATGGGCTGTTCGTTTACATGGGAGAGAATCAGAGTGATTCCCGCGATTTTGTAGGTCTGCTCCAGCTTCATCAGCGGACGGAGCGCGGAGATGTCCACGGCAGGAACATTGTGCATCCGGAGGATGACCACCCTGGTGTCGGGTTCCAGGGGGAATGCCGCAAACTTGTCGGAGGACGCGAAGAACATGGGACCTTCCAGATCAAATACCTGTGTGCCGTGGGGCAGATCCAGACGGTGAGCCGCATCCGCTTCGGACCAGCCGCGAACCCGGGTAACGTCCGCCATCCGCTTCATGAACAGGATTGCGGAGAGAATCATGCCCACTTCAATGGCAACCACAAGGTCGAATACCACGGTGAGAACGAAGGTCAGAACCAGCACCAGAATGTCGGATCTGGGAGCGGTTTTGCAGATCTTCACAAACTGCCGCCATTCGCACATATTGTAGGCAACCATGAAGAGGATTGCCGCGATGATGGGCATGGGAATCCATGCGGCGTAGGGCATGAGAACCACAAGGATCAGCAGAAGCACAATAGCGTGAACCATGCCGGCAACGGGTGTACGTCCGCCGTTCTTGACGTTTGCGGCAGTACGGGCAATGGCGCCGGTAGCGGGAATACCGCCGAACAGACCGGATGCAATGTTGCCCATACCCTGCGCGATCAGCTCGGTGTTGGAGTTGTGCTTGTCGCCGATCATGCCGTCGGAAACCACGCAGGACAGCAGGGATTCGATACCTGCCAGAATGGCGATGGTGAACGCGCTGGGAATCAGCTCGCGGACGGTGGAAAGCTCGATGGCGGGGAAGGAGAACGCGGGCAGATCCCGGGAGATGGTGTACAGGTCACCGATGGTATTTACATCCATCTTGAAGAGCTTGACGATCACTACGCCGACTACAACCGCGATCAGGGAGCCGGGGATTTTTTTGGAGATGTAAGGCCATACGATGAGAATGGCAAGTCCGATCAGACCTACCAGCAGAGCCTGCCAGTTGAAGGTGGCGATGTTGGCGAATACCGCTTCCAGCTTCTCCATGGATTCAATGGCGTGGGTGCCTTCGGGATAGGTCAGACCCAGGAAATCCTTGATCTGACCGATGACGATGGTCAGGGCAATACCGGAAGTGAAGCCGGTGGTGATGGTGTAGGGGATGTACTTGATCAGGGAGCCGAACCGGAAGATCCCCATGAGGATCAGCAGCAGACCTGCCATCAGGGTGGCGATAACAAGACCCTGTGTGCCGAACTGGGCAACGATGCCGGCGACGATGGTGGCGAATGCGGCCGTGGGACCGGAAATGTTCACGCTGCTTCCGCCGAGGAAGGAGATCACAAAACCTGCCACGATTGCGGTGTACAGACCCTTTTCGGGGGACACACCGGATGCGATGGCGAGGGCGATGGACAGGGGCAGGGCAATGATGGCGACAATGATACCGGCTACGATATCACTGACCAGCTTCTTGCCGCTGTAATCCCTGATGGTCCGGAAAAACTTGGGCTGAAATACGTTCATGTTGTTGCGGGCAGCAGAAATGCCGTCCAAACCTCCGAAATTTAATCTTAATCACACAATTCTACATTATACTCCTGTTTTCGTCATATTGCAATTGACCGCTCCACGAAATATCCGGGAATCCGGACGGAAAAATTGGCGATATTTTCAAAAAGCGGATCATAACTGAAAATTATGCAGATAAACGGAGACTTTCACAAAAAAACTGCGGGAAACTAATAAATAAATTACTGGAATTATAATTATTTACATATAAATTCACAAAATCTTTTCAAACTGCCGTCTGTTCTGTTGACAAAACAGAAATTGTATGATAAAATATAATGTGGATAATATAAATTGTAATATTTATATTCAAAACTACATAACAGGAGTTACATCATGAAGAAAACTTTATGTCTCTTCCTCGCACTTCTGATGGCTTC
>JAFQWY010000299.1 GCA_017407225.1 Clostridia bacterium
ACACCGCGCTCCGGAAACTTGATCAGATCGAACTCCGATTCTTCAATCTGCAGCGCATCCATATACTCACGGGGATTGATGTTGCCTGCGTTGAATAGGAACTGGTGCGTCGGGATCGAAAACAACGGCTTGGTGTACTCACGGATACCGTCGATCAGGAAGTCTTCGATGTTCTGACTGGCGAGGATAATCGCAGATTCCTTCTTTCGCACACGTTTGGAAGCATTGCGGATATACTCGATGGCAGTCAGATTCGTGAGGAACAGATACAGCTCATCAATCGACGCAACCGTGTTTCCGCAGGTCAGGAGTTTGTGGTTCATGTAGGACAGGATGTTGAACAGCATCGCATCCTTCAGCTTTTTGTTGGAATCCATGAGTCCTTTGACACCGAAGCAGATAAACTTATCATCGGAAATATTGGTGTGTCCGCAGAAAAATTTCGACTCCGCACCCTTGCACATGGAGTTCAGTCCGAGACAAATTTCACGGAGAAGCTGCTCGGTAAACAGGGATTTGCTGCCCTGCTCATACTTCATATATTCGCATTCCACCAGATCGTAGAGGTCTGACATGATGGGATAGTCCGCAGAACGCAGCCGATTATAGTCCGTGTGGTCGGTAATCCTGTATTTTGTGTACAGCGTGGACAGCAGAATTTCGATGGCATCAATATGCTCGTCGGCGAAATCCTTGTAGGATCGGAAGAAGTCCTTCAGATATGAGATATGCTGACTGAGTCTGGTGGATTTTCGGAAAGCTTCGGGCGCATCGTCATCTTCGGAAAAATCATCCGCCCAGGCTTTCGGTTCCAGCGGATTGATGATATACCTGCCGGACATGAGATCGATATAGCATCCGCCGAGATTGTTGGTCAGGTCTTCGTATTCCTGTTCAGCATCCAGAATGATGATGGACTTACCGGATTCACGGAGATTGGTCAACAGGAGCTTCATCAGGTAGGACTTACCCTGACCGGAGTTGCCGAGGATGAGGATGTTGCTGTTGGTCTTGTCATCGGCGCGGCGATCCACATCGAGGAGAATGTTCGTACCATACCGGTCCTTGCCGATATAGAATCCGTGCGGATCGGTCTTGCCAGAGTAGTTGAACGGGTACAGATTCGCCACGGATGACGCAGGCAGGACACGCTCGAACTGGCTGCCGAAGTTGTTGGAGCCGCACGGCATGACTGTGAGAAATCCTTCTTTCTGCCGCAAAGTCAGACGGTCGATGGTGAGTTTTTCTCTCGTCAACTCCATCGCAACTTCACTCTGGAGCTCCTTCATCTTTTCGTAACTGGACGCACACAGTTCAAGGAATACAGCGCAGTGGAGGAGAGGTTCTTTGTTCTTTCGCATCTCGGAAAGCAAAGTCACCACATCTTCCATGTTTCCTTCGGCTGTGATGGACTCCTGTACGTCCTCCGAAGTAGACTGCATTTTGTTCTTGCGGGTTGCGTTCTGCAGGATTCGCCGCTGTTCCATATTGTCCACGAAACGTGAATAAATGTGGACGGTCACGTTTTCCTTGTCCCCGAATCGGCAGAGGATTGCCTGCTCGGTTGTCTGCGGTGGGTACTCGCGTGATCGCTTGCCAAACAAGTTTGGCGAATACAGCGGTAGGTGTCCCCACAGATGATGTGGTCGACGTTGAATTTGACTGCTCCCGGTGCGATCATGTCGAAGAAATCCTTGACGTGGGATTCCTGCGGGGACAGTCGGGTTGGAATTGGCTTTTTCTTTTTGGGCATTTTTTCTTCCTTTCCTTAATCGGGGATGATCCATTTCTGAATTACGGTTTCCCCATCCGTATCATCAATCGGCGCATCCGTCTGTCCCACACCAAAGTACCGCGCCAGAATCCGCTTTACATCATCCCGTTCCGCACGTTTACATTCGAATCCCTGCTCGTTGATCAGCTTCTCAATACGGTTCAGGTTGGCGAAGGACTGTTCATCCGATTCATTCCGCAGCCGAACAACAAACAGAAACTCCCGCGCCGTGGACATCTGAAGCTGAATATCATCGAGGAACGCCTTGTCACGCAGGAGCAGATCACGGACTTTTTTGTTGGGTTCGTTCTCCGCGCGGTCATCCAGATACAGCTTGTTGTCATCGAAGTTCTCTCTGGCATCGGTGCAGACGATCTCAATATCCGGCTGGGCGGAGAGAAGCTGCATAAGATGATGCACCTTCTGCCCGATACTGACACGGGACAGGACGGAGATATTTGTCGGCGTAATCATAAAGTACACCAGTTCTCCATGACCGTCCGTCTGGATGCCGTTTCGGGAGAACGACTTCACACCGAGCAGTTCCTGGGTGGAGATATTACCTTTTTTCATTATTTATCACCGTCCTTTCCGAGCGAAATTCGTTTACCGACGCTCTGTTCCCGCCATTCAAAATACTGCTGTGCGCTGACAAAATACCGGAATCCTCTGCTGATAAAATCCAGCACGGTCTGATCGTCCAGACGGATCGTCAGGAAAGCGAACACCAGTGTCACCGCCAGCGGGAGAAAAAATTTCATCTGCGACAGTGTGAGGATGGAGAGAATCAGCGCAATGCCAAGGATTGCCACATCCCGCAGGCTCCACAGCCATAGTTTTGCTTCCGCTTTCAGATTCTGCGGATAGATATATTGTTGGTTCAAGTTTCATTCCTCATTTCTTTGCGATAGCTTTTGTCAAATTCACAACCGATGTTGTGGTGTGTACGGCACTCATCATGTTGACGTGTATACTGGTGTCAAGTCCGAAATGCTGTGCGATTC
>JAFQWY010000300.1 GCA_017407225.1 Clostridia bacterium
ACGGCCGTCACGCTGACCAGATGATCCGCGGTGCGGTTGTTCTCCCCCACGGTACCGGTAAGTCCGTTCGCGTTCTCGTATTCGCTAAGGGCGACCGCGCTAACGAAGCAAAGGAAGCCGGTGCTGACTACGTTGGCGACGTTGATCTGGTAGAAAAGATCACCAAGGAAAACTGGTTCGAATTCGACGTTGTTATCGCTACTCCTGATATGATGGGTACCATCGGTCGTCTGGGTCGTGTGCTCGGTCCTAAGGGCCTGATGCCTAACCCCAAGGCTGGTACCGTTACCATGGACGTTGCTAAGGCTATCAACGAAGCTAAGGCAGGTAAGATCGAATACCGTCTGGACAAGACCAACCTCGTTCACTGCCCCATCGGTAAGGCTTCCTTCGGTGCAGAAAAGCTCGGCGAAAACTTCGACGCTCTTCTCTCTGCTATCATCAAGGCTCGTCCCGCAGCAGCTAAGGGTCAGTACATCAAGAACTGCGTAGTTGCTTCCACCATGGGCCCCGGCATCAAGGTTAACACTGCGAAGCTTGGTTAATTCCGCCTCGAACTGAAGATTATACAGGATATGATCCGCAAGGATGATATCCTGTTTTTCTTTTCCCCTTTTTCCAAAATGTCATTGATTTCGGGCAGATTTTCCGGTATAATAGTGTTGAGTTTACGACCGATTATACGAAAGGACCTAAAAAACAATGAACTGGAAATTAACTCAAATCGGAACCGATCCCATCATCGCATTTGCTGTCGATGAACTGCAGTACTATCTGCGGAAGATGAACCGTGCTTCCCGTGTCACACGGATTCTCACCGACGGCTACCACGACGTCAACGAACATTCCCTGTACATCGGCTGCGATCCTGCATTCCTTCCCCTTCTTCCTTCCGTTGAAGATCCCTATCGTGACGATGCCGTTTACATCAACGTCAGCGGCGGCGCAGGTATCATCACCGGCACCAACACCCGAAGTGTTCTCCTCGCCGTTTACCGCTATCTCCGCGAGCTTGGCTGTGCATTCCTCCGTCCCGGCAAGGATGGCGATGTAATTCCCCGCTGCACGCCCGAAGCGCAGTCCGTTTATCTGATTGAAACCGCATCCTACCGCCACAGAGCTGTCTGCATCGAAGGCGCCGTTTCCTACGAACACGTTGCCGACATGATCGACTGGCTTCCCAAAGTCGGCATGAACGGATACTATATTCAGTTTGCAAAACCCTATCAGTTCTTCCGCCGCTGGTATGATCATTGGATCAATCCGGTGATGCCCAAAGAACCCATCACCGATCTGGAACTGGACGGCATGCACGATCAGCTCCGCGCCGATATCGCCAAGAGAGGTCTCCTCCATCACGCAGTCGGGCACAGCTGGACCTGCGAGCCCTTCGGCGTTCCCGGCAACGGCTGGAACATCGAAAAGGGCGAGCCCCCGGAATCCATCGCAGCTTGTCTGGCAAAGGTCAACGGCAAGAGAGACTGGTGGGGCGGCATTCCGCTGAACACCAACCTGTGCTACTCCAACCCCGCCGTTCGCTCCACCATCACCACCGCCATCACCCAGTACTGCGAAGAACACGGCGAAGTGGATTATCTCCACTTCTGGCTGGCTGACGCATCCAACAACCACTGCGAATGCGACCGCTGCAAGGAACTGCCGGCTGACTATTACATCATGATGCTCAACGAGCTGGACGAAAAGCTCACCGCCAAGGGTATCAATACCAAGATCGTATTCCTGATTTACGTTGACCTGCTTTGGGCTCCCCAGCGTGAAACCATCAAGAATCCCGACAGATTCACCCTCATGTTCGCGCCCATCACCAGAACCTACTCCTCTTCCTTCACCGTATCCGAGGATGAAGTTGCCGCAGTGGAACTCCCTGCTTACGAAAAGAACAAGCTGACCATGCCCAAGTCCGTTGCTGAAAACGTAGCGCATCTGAGAAAGTGGCAGGAAGCCTTCAAGGGCGACAGCTTCGACTTCGACTATCACATGATGTGGGACCACTACAACGATCCCGGTTCCATCGCCGTTTCCCGCGGCATGAGCGAAGATATGAAGAACCTAGCCAAGCTGGGTCTGAACGGCATGAACAGCTGTCAGGTACAGCGCGCGTTCTTCCCCACTTCCCTGTGCATGGTCACCATGGCAGAAACCCTGTGGAACAAGGAAACCAAGTTTGCCGACATCGTCCGCAGCTACTTTGCCAAGGCATACGGCGCTGACGGCGGCAAGGTATGGCGTTATCTGAACACCCTGTCCGAACGGTTTGATCCCGTATACCTCCGCGGTGAAAAGCCTGCGGTTGATATGGATCAGGCGCGGATCTTCTCCGACATTCCCGCTTACATCAACTCCTTCCTGCCTGTGATCCAGCGCAACATTGCCAATGTAGAAAACAGCGCAACCGTGAAGAAGTCCTGGGAATACCTCCTGTACCACGCTCAGGCATGCGTTCTCTTTGCCGAAGCCTGCGAATACCGTGCAGCAGGTCAGCAGGAAGATGCCGCATCCAAGTACGAACAGCTGATGAACTACTTCAACCAGATCGAACCGGAAATCCATGCCGTATTCGATCCCATGATCTTCAACAGCACCATGGCCGCAAAATTCAGGAAGTAAGATATACACAAAGAACGGGCTGTTGCACTAAGGAGAAGAACTCCGAAATGCAACAGCCCGTTTTAGCTCTAAGCTGTTCATTCGTACTTTTTCTCCTTTAGCGAGGAGAAAAAGTACCAAAAAGAGGAACTTTTCATGACTTCCTGGGTATTTCGACCTCTGCGGAGGTCGACCAGGGACGCTGTCCCTTGGATCCCTGCCAACTTTTGAAAAAGTTGGATCAAAACTTTTATACTTGCAACAGCCCGTTTTGGTTATTCGGTTCATCACAGGCATCCGTACAGAATGTTCCGGATTCTGGGAGAGATAAAATGCTCCTGATTGTTCAGCATATGCTGGGTATATACCAGTGCCAGACGGTTGTCGGGATCGATGATGACCCATACGCCTGCCGCGCCCCCCCATCCGAACTCGCCGCAGGGACTGAGCGCACCGGCTTTGGCGGGATCCACCATGGTGCGCACGCCGTAACCGTAGCCGTAGCCCACCATCTGCCCCCAGTTGAAATACCGCATCAGGTCTTCAGTCAGGGTGTTCATCCGCATCAGATCCACGGAAGCCCGGGAGAGATAGCGGTATCCGTCGGGGGAAGTTCCGCCGTTTGCCATCGTATACGCAAACTTCATATAATCCGCACATCCGGATACAATGCCCGCACCGCCTGAGTCGTATTCACTGCCCAGAATGTGTCCGCAGGTGTTGTTGGTGGGGAGATATTTGCCAAGATCGTCACGATAGTTGTACTGGACAGCCATCCGCTTCATTTTATCGCTGTCCGGGAGATTGTAGCAGGTGTCGTTCATGCCCAGAGGATCGAACAGCACCTCTTTCGCATAATCCCGCATCCGCTTTCCTGCAATCACACCGATGAACGCGCCCAGCACGTCGTGGCACAGGCTGTACTGCCAGCGGGTACCCGGTTCAAAGCACAGAGGGGATTTGGCAACTGCTTTGGCAACCTCGCGGGTGGGATACCGTCCGTCGGTGGCAGTTCCCACTTCCTTCACGGCGGGTGTACCGAAATTGTAATCAAATCCTGCGGTCATGTTGAAGAGATGCTTCACCAGTATGGGCTTCTCGGCAGGCACCAGCTCTTCCTTGCCGTCGATGTTCTTCCGCACCGTCATGTTCCGGAACTCGGGCATATATTCGTACAGGGGATCGTTCATGGCAAACAGTCCCTCTTCGTGAAGTCTCAGCCCAAGAGAACAGGTGATGACCTTTGAGGCGGACCAGAAATAGTACAGCTCATCCCCTGCCATCTTCCGTCCCGCTTCCACGTCCGCATATCCGGTCATGTACCGGTAGATTTCATCGCCGTCCTTGACGATCATGCAGTCGTTGCCCGGGATCCGCCAGTTTACCAGACGTTCCTGAAAGGCTTTCATTCTGTCGAAATTCATGGCGTCCTCCTGTTTGATTTAATCAACGTAGTAGATTTCCATGTCGTAGTGATAACCCGTCCAGGCGAAATCCGCCAGCTGAGGGTTATCGGGACCGATCCAGATGTCGATTTCCCATTCTTCGATGGCGGAACCGGTGTCAGCCGCCGTTCTCAGACCGAAATCGTACTTGTCATTCTTGACATACAGCTCGGTGCCCAGGGGAATATAGTCAAAGTCAACCGCGATGCACCATTCACCGGCATCGGGGCCAAGCCAGGTAGGTCCGTAGATATCGTAATATGTAGCCGGAACCACGCGGCGCAAGGAATAGGAATAGGTCACGCCGTCAGCTCCCACAAAGGAACCGCCTACACCCAGCTCATAGATTTCCTTGACAGGCCATTCGATTACTTCTTCCCAGTCCTTGGTGCGCCCGGTTTCCTGGCCGTTGATGTATTCCACAGTATAGTACAGGTTCTTGGAGCCTTCCTTGCCGTACTGGAGATAGTTGGTATTTCCTCTGGGAATGGTGTCTATTTCAACCACTTCGGTTTCGTAGGCAATGCTCTCGGTAACCGTCAGGGATTTGTACAGCACCTGATCGATGCTGATGGTAGTATCTGCGGCGATCACAGCGTCCAGATCCACATTGGGTCTGTCGGATTCCGCCAGAGTCACGCCAAGAGTGTTCAGGAGAGTGCGGAGTGTGGTCTGTTCGGTGGAAACTGCAATGTCATCTCTGTCATAGAAATCCAGCTTGACCGTATACTGCGGGGACGGAGGCTCGGTTTCCGGAGGTTCCGTTGCCGGCGGTTCCGTTTCGGGAGGAGTGGTTTCCCGGGGATCGGTTTCCGGTTCGACGGTTTCCGTATCCGGTTCCACGGTATCTTCAGAGGTGTCGGCGGTTTCGGCAGGCTTTTCGGTTTCCGGCTTTACAGACAGAGAATCCACGGATACCGCATCTTCGTAATCCGTCTCGATCATATCGTAATCGGACGGCCGGGTATCCTCTTTTTCCGCGTACGCCAGATTTACGCCGACCACAACGGACGTCAGCATGGCTGACACAAGAAGTGCCGCGGCGATAATCATGGGAAATACACCGGATTTCTTTTTCGGCTGAGGCTCTCTGTGAATGGGATGGGATGTACGCTGCATCTCCCCTGTCCCGCGCTGGGGAATGCCGTTGGTGACATTCCGGTTCTGTTCGGGATTTCTTGTTCTCACGGGAGCTGCGGTTGTTACAAAGGAATGCTCTTCCCCCGTAATCCGCTGGGAATAGTATGCAATCTCGGCAGGAGTGGCATGGCGGACAAAGGGCTCGTCCTCAATGGCGTATTCATCCACCTCAGGGGCGGCTTCCTCTGCCTCTGCATGATCGCCGGTTTCTGCGGATTTGCCGGTGCTTTCTTCGTTCTCTTCGGTTTCCTCCGCAGGTTCACCGTTATTTTCGGGAGATTCTGTCTCCTGCTTCTCTTCGTCTGCCGTTGTCCCGTCAGCACCGGCTGAATCGGGAACTGCGGACTTCTCCGCAGGTTCTTTGATCTCGGTTTCCGGGAGTGAATCCTGTGATTCTGTATCGGGTTTGCTCACAGTTTCTTCGCCGGGAATATATTTTTCGTCTTTCATCGGTTTCAGGGTCCTTTCGGTTGTAACTGTCATCTTCCGGGCACACTGCTCCAGAGTACAGCTTCCTATTCTAATTATATCACAGGTATAAAGAATAATCAAGAGGCTTTTGCGGCGGCATGAAAAAAGGCACTCTTCCCAAAGGAAAAGTGCCCGGATTGATGATATCAGGAAAACTCGTCGTAGGGCTTTTTCTGGAAAATGCACAGACCCTGGATTGCATACCGTGCCACGAAGATATCTTCGGCAATACGGATCTGATGGTCGATGTATTCCTGAATTTCTTCTTCGTTCATCTGATTGAGAATATAGGCCAGACTGGGAATAACGCTGCAGGCAGCTGCGATGGATACGATATCCGCACAGTGTGCACGGGCGTGCGCCGCAATTTCCTCCTGAGTGGTTGCCCGGCAGTCATCCATTACCGAAGTCTGCTCCACGGAAGAAAGCGCACGGTACAGTGCCTTGTCGCCGGTTTTCATGGCGTTCATGTGCTGAATAAACTGCATAGCCTCGGGACTGATATAGTCGAACACGAAAATGCCGTCGGGCTTGAGCACCCGAAGAGCTTCGCTCACAAAACGGCATCTGTCAGCGCGGAATTTCATTCTGGAAAAACCGCCGATAATCACAACCGCGTCCAGAGAATCGTCTTCAAAATCAGCCGGAGTTTTACCGCAGATGATCTCGCATTCGTCTGACGGAGGAGTAAAGCCGCTGTCGGTCAGATCAAGAAATTTACCGCTGTACGGCAGATATCTCCGAAGAAGGTACTCTGTGACCGCTTTGGTAACCATTGTCAGTCTGCTGTTGTCGTTGGGATTCTGGAAAATTGTATTCATAGCTGCTCTCCGTATGATGAAGCTCTGGCGCATAATTCTGCGGAATTTCATAAAAGGGTATAATATCCCCTCTTAAATGATATCACATTGTTCGCCCGGTGTCAATAGAATTTTCGCAAATCCGTCCGCTATAGGTCATCATTTGTTCATTTTCACAGAAAAAAACCGTTTTCAATGACGAATTTCACTTTTTTCACATTTCAGTCCGGTGTTTTTCCAGCTTGAAGACGGGCTTCATTTCCCCTACAATTTCTCCGGACATACACCGGATTTCACGGCGTGTAAAGCCGATGAGATCTGTTGTTTCCAGCTTGCCGATCATGTCGCGGCAGTCTTCGATCTCAAGCTGACGGAGAATTTCCGCCGCGATCACCTGCCAGGAGCTTTCCGTTCCGTCGTACAGCTTGAACATCACGCCCAGACGCTGACGCTTCAGACCGAAAGCGTATACGCCTGCCGCACCGCCCTTTGCCACAATATTGGCATCGGTATTGAGCAGGGAGCAGATATAGTCACGGCCGCGGAGCAGATAGGAATACTGATGCATCAGATCCGCCATACGGCTCGCCGCATCCCGGTAGGATTTTTCGGGAATGAGATCGGGAGCCGCCATTCTCAGATAGGACTTCGCCAGCGCATCGCCGGGAACGCCGAATACGGGAACCCCGCATCCGTCAATGCCGATTTTAATATCCTCATATGGAGTGTCGGTAAACAGGGAGATGGTGTAGCGAACCAGTCTCTGTGCTGCGGAATCGGGCAGATGGTAGTCTTTTACGGATCCGGTAAGCTTCCGCTGAACCAGCATCAGACCGATGTGCTTGGGAGTACAGCCGTGATAGATCTTTTTCTTCGGTCCGCCTTCCGCGATGATGCGATCTTTGGTAGGTTCATGGGAGGGGTACTTGGGGTTCATCACAAGATCGTCTTCGGTAATTCCCGCTTTTGCCATCAGGGAGGATACCACCTCGGTGCAGTAATCCTCGCCTGCATTGGAGCCTGCCATGATCGCGCATTCCGCATCATTCAGACCGTATTCCTTGTCAAGTCCCATAAGAAGGACGGGCAGAGCCTGAATGGGCTTGGACGACGAACGGAAGAAATAATCATCCTGATATGCACCGGACGAAGCAGCAACACCGTTTTCGTTTACCACGCAGATGCATCCCCAGTGACGGTTTTCGATCAGCTGACCGCGTGTTTCTATGGTTAAGAGAGACATAATTCCTCCTGTTTTGTATGAAATCTGTTCGGATGTATTATAGCATAAATCCTATCTGAAATCCATAGATTTCAGCAAGTTTCCCAACCCTCTTGTAAAATTCTCCAAAGCATGCTATAATTATACTGATATCATATCACTTCACGAACATGGAGGTATCCAATGAAATCATGTATCCGCGGGATCAGCGTGCTTCTCGTTGTCTGTATGCTGTTTTCCCTTGCACCGATTGTATCTGCCGAAGAATTTTCAAAGCTGACACACACCATCAAAGCCGGTCAGCCCGTTGTTCTTGAAACCGATATTCTCATTGTCAAGCAGTATCAGGTTTCCGTCAACGAAACCCATACCAGCGGCGGCTCCGGCCTGGAAGTCAATGTAATTCCCGATCCCGATGACTCCCAGTTCCAGGTTGTTGTTCTGGAAGGTCAGCTGGCTGAAACCGGCACCTATAAATACACAGTTACCGCAAGCTACCGCGACACCTTCGGTCAGCCCGTTACCAAGACGCAGGATGTGACCGTTGAGGTTGTGAAAGGCTACACCGATGTGATCATCAAGGATCAGACAAACATCGGCGTCAACTATAAGGACAGCTTTGAACACGGTCTGCCTTCCAACGCAAAAATCGATCCCGACCGCACCAACACCCTCTCCCTGTACGGGCTGAGTGCAGTCTGCAGCGGTGATACTCTCACCATCACCGGCACCACCACAAAAGCCGGCACCGCCCAGATCACCGTATCCGGCATGGATGATGAAGGCATCACCAGTTACTACACAGTTCAGATCGCGATCACCGCGCCCGATGCATTTGCAAGCACCGTCAATAAAAACGTCCATGTGGGCGAAAAGGTCAATCTTCAGATCACCCACGGTCTGGAAGGCACTCCCAACTGGGATCCCCATATGCCCAATACCCTCAGTGATTTCAATCTGACCGCTACTCCCGGCATGGGAATGCTGACCATCACCGGCAAGCCTCTCAAGCCCGGCACCGCCGAAGCTTCCTTCACCGACGGCACCGACCGCGTAACCGTCAGGATCACGATCAACGGTACCGACATGAGCAGCCGCCTCTCCTATCTGGAGCTTCTGGGACTGAAGATTCCCGTTGACGGCGAACTGCCTTCCACCTCCCTGAGCATCGACCACAAGGCACTGGCCGTCACCAATGTTCAGTGGACTTACGTGAAGGACGGCGAGGATGTCAAATGGAATCACAAAAAGCCCTTTGATCTGGACGAAAAATACGCCTGCTACATCACCGTCAACGCCATGACCGGCTACACTTTCGAGAAGAATATTCTGGTATATTCCGGCAATATCTACGCGGAAGATGTGGATGTTGCCGGCGAAGAGGATGAACTCAGCCAGCTGGTAGCCTGCTTCTACTTCGGTCATCCGGAAGAACCCATTGACTACATCGAAAAGGTTAGGATTGAGGATGCAGAGTTCCCTGCAGCAGGAGACACCGTTGCCAAGAGCATCAATACCCTGGAAGACGGCATCTCCGTTTCCGGCAAAGCTTCTCTGGATTACGCGACATGGTCCGCAAAGAACGACGACGGTACTCTCTCCTCAAAAACTGAATTTACCGGCGGCACCACCTACACCTGCCGTCTGATTCTCGAATGCCCCAAGGGAAGCGCGTTCGCCGCAGATGAAAACGGTGAACCTACCGTCAACGTAACCATCAACGGAGCCAATGTATCCGGTCTTTCCCTGAGCGGCGACAAACTGATCGTAGAATACAATTATACGGTTGAAAAGGATGCATGGACTCCCACAGTCACCTGCAATCCCTCGTCCATCGACTGCGTAACCGGCGACAAGCGCACTATCACCGCGGAACACAACTTCCCCGCAGGCTTCACGGTATCCTATCAGTGGTTCTACAACACCAAGAATTCCGCAGAAAATGCAATGGCTCTGACCGGTGCAACTTCCCGGACTCTTACAATTCCCACCAATATTGAAGGAACCAACTACTATTACTGTATGATTTCCGCAAGAAGCGGCAATCTCCAGTACGAAAGCCGCAATGAAGCCCTTGTCCGTGTCACCGTCGGCAAGTCCGCTTACGTCTTCCCCTTCACGGACGTTCCCGCAGGTCAGTGGTACCGTTCCTCCGTGGAAGGCGCTCACAAGATGGGACTGATCAACGGTAAGACCGACACCCTGTACAAGCCCGATGACAACATGAAGCTGGTGGAAGCCATCAAACTGGCTGCCTGCATGAATCAGCTCCACTACAGCGGCAAGATCCTGCTGACCAACGGTACTCCCTGGTACAAGCCCTACGTGGACTTCGCCAAGGCAAACGGCATCATCACACGCGACTACACCGAAGCCGAGCTGAACGCTGCCGTTACCCGTGCACAGTACGTGGACATCTTCGCACGCGCTCTTCCGGATGATGCTCTGGCCGCAGTCAACGATATCCCCGACGACTCCATCCCGGATGTGACTTCGACCAGCACCTATGGTCCCGCGATTTACAAGCTGTACCGTGCCGGTATCCTCAACGGCAGTGATGCCAAGGGTACCTTCGGTCCTTCCGCAAACATCAAGCGCAGTGCGGTAGCGGCAATCCTCGTGAGAATGATGGATTCCTCCTACCGTGTCGGTGCACCTGCCGAACTGGGGCAGTAAACTCAGATAACCAAATAGAAAAGGCTGTTTCACACAGACAAACGAGTGAGACAGCCTTTTGGCATTTTCAATCTATAAACAGCTCAGATTCTGCGGTGATACTGTCCGCCAGTTTCAGCAGTTCCTCCATCGTCAGCGTACCTTCGATACAGAAGGCATATCCACCCTCCGCCCACATCACAGCATTGGTTCCGCCGGCCTCCGCAGGTCTGAGAAGCAGATATTCCCTGCCCTCTTTCGTCACCGCCTCCGGATCAAAGGCGCCTTCCCGGTAAGCATACTGCATATCGCCCCTCTCATTGTATACCTGCGCGGTTACAGCAAACCAGTCCCCGGTGCCGTTACGGTAAACACAGGTAATACTGGACTCACCGCCCCGCTTTTCCACTGCTTCAAATCCGTCCGGAATATACAAGGGTGTGCCGGATCGTTCAGTACCCAATGCTGTCCCGTCGAAATCAATGTTCACCATAACATCTTCCCCGCGTACTTCCCGGTACAGAAATGCATTTGCGATTTTTTCACGGATGGGCTCCACGGCACCGCAGGTCACACCGGCCAGCAGAACTGCCGCCAGAATTCCGATCCCGATCCGCCGTCCGGTTCCCATGGTGCTGTGCGGGTGTCCGCTGCTGAGAATACCGCCGATCTTCGCCATGGAACAGGCAGAATACTCATGCTCCGCCGCTTCAGCCCGCTCGATTTCCGCCATTTCCTCACTGGCATACGGAGCAAGCACCTGCCGTATCGCTGCTTTGTAAGAATCATTCCGGTTCATGTGATTTCCCTTCCTTTCCGTACAGTTTCCGCAGCTGTTTTTTCGCCCGGAACAGCTGTGTGGCAACCGTCGTCACAGGCATCCCCAGCAGCTCCGCAATTTCCCGGTTCTTCATGTTTTCCAGATACCGCAGGATGAGAATATGCCGGTGCTGTTCGCTGAGCTGCCGTACATATTGTTCCAGACTGCCGAAATCTTCTGCCTCCGGGATGCCTTCTGCCGGAACTTCCCACTCCATGTCATCAAGGGAAAGGGCAGCATCCTTCCGGTTCTTCCGATAACGGTCGATAGCGGTATTCTTTACGCAGATCCGCACCAGAAGCTTCCACTCCTCCGGTCCCCGTCCACGGAATAAACCGGGGTTTCTGCAGATTTTCACCATGGCATCCGCCACAGCGTCTTCCGCATCCTCTCTGTTATGAAGAACATCAAACGCAGTGCGGTACATCATGTTCCGGCAGGTCAGAAAAATTTCCTCCGGTGACGGTATCTCATCCGATCCGGGATGTTTCAAAATCATGGGTACCTCCTGTTGCGCGTTGATCCGATCTGTTTCATCGGCTATAACGAGTATAACGAAAATTTTCCGTAAAATGTTCCCCTGCCGCAGAATTTTTCAGTTTTTCTCCGCATAATCCGATGTTTTCCGGTAACGGGTGGGTGCAATGCTCTCCGCCATGGCGAGCAGTTCATCAAGCTCGGCTTCTCCGCCGATTTCGTACCACCATCCGTCCTCCTGCCAGCGGATATGCCGGTAGGTCATACCATACGTGTAAATCCAAGACTGCATCCACGTACCCTCCGCGCCGTTCACCGTGACGTTTCCGCTTTCGTATTCCCCGATCTCAGACGCAATACTGTCAAAGGGGTATGCCCCCCACTCCGTTTTATAATTCCGGCGCGCAAAGAGAATCTGCCGATCATTGCCATCGGTGTAGGTAAAATACTGCCAGCTTTCACCGTAATTGCATGCGCTCTCGGAAAATCCGTCGGGTATATATGCCGGCACCAGAAAGGGACATACCTCCTCTGTCAGGCTTTCCGCCATTTTCAAGAGATCCGATTCCGCAAGTTTTCCCAGAAGAGCGTAGCAGTAGTCCCCCGTCTTCCAGGCAATTGCCATGTCATTTCTGCCGTCCGTGTATCTCTGCAGGACATACTTCTGCTTTTCTCCTGCGACCGTTTCCAGTGTGTACCGATCACTGTACTGCTCCAGATAAATCTCATCCCTGTTCTCCCATCGGTTCATGTACAGAAAATCCTGTCCGTTGTAATAGACCATCGATTTCATTTCCCCGTTATTCCGGTTTCCCGATGCAGAGTTGAATCCGATTCGTTCCTCCACAATCCGGTATCCCGACGGCAGCACGGAAGGCAATCCCGGAGGATAATCCCCCGCCAGAACCGCATCATAATCCCGGAGATTCACTCTCTCAGAAGACTCTGCCCAGGCCAGATTACTGTATCGTTCCGCCAGGGAAGGAGCAACACAGGCAGCGCACACCAGCACAATCAGAATCATGGCTGCCAGGATAATACGCGTTTTCAGCTTGGATGAAGCGCCCTGCCAGAAAATCCGCTCTTTTTTCGCCAGAAAACGTGCGGAATACTTGTGGGGAATCCGGTTGTACCCATCAATCTGCCGGATAGCCTGTTCCCTGTAGGGCATGAGCAGCTGCTTCATCGCGGCGGCTTCCCGGGATTCCCGATTATTCTGTTTCACTGTCCATCCCCTCCTTTCCGTAAATCTTTCTCAGATGCTGCTTCGCACGCAGAATCCGTGTGGCCACCGTGGCCTGCGGAATCCCAAGCAGCCGTGCAATTTCCGTATTCTTCATCTCTTCCACATATTTCAGAATCAGTACTGCCCGGTGTTCTTCGCTGAGCCGTGCCAGATACTCCTCCATGGTTCCCAGATCTTCGGAACTGCCGGGAAAATCCGCCGGGACATCTTCCATGGCATCGGCAAAGGCATTGGCTTCCTCCCGCTTCCGCTTCCGGTAATGGTCGATAGCAGTGTTCTTCACACAGATCTGCACCAGAATCTTTCGGCTTTTTTCATCACGATTCTGGAATTTATCCACATTCCGGCAAATTTTTACCAGCGCATCCGCCACTGCATCCTCCGCATCGTCCCGGTTCCGCAGCACATCGAACGCGGTGTGATACATCATGTTCTGCCATGCCTCAAAAATCTCCGCCGCCGTTAGCCGCTGTTCTTCCGTTTCCAGGGATTCCAGCACCTGACTGAAGCAAATCATGTTCATCCTTCCCTTCCATCCGTACTCTGTCATAACTATAAACGATCCGGTAACGCAAAAAGTTCCCGTTACCCTGAAATTGTCCGATTAATTTTCCTCCATTCCCCATATTCCTTGACTTTACTGAGCAGTTGTGATACCATATACCCAAGCAAATTTTCCTATAATTCAAGGAGGACAATATGATTACCCTGCAGAAAAAGCCCGGAAAGGACTTCATAATTCTCAATCTGACCGACCCTCAGCTGGGAAACGGCGAATGGGAGGCAGGACACAAGAACCGCGAAATCCTCACCCAGACCATCACTGAGCTGGTAAAACAGGTGGATCCCGATCTGATCACCGTCACCGGGGACCTTGCCTGGGCAGGTCACAACGAAGCCTACGACGCTCTTGCGGATCTTCTGGACAGCTTCGGCAGACCCTGGGCACCCGTATGGGGCAACCACGACAATCAGGGCGGTGCCGAAACCGTGGATGCTGTGGCAACCCACTACCTGACCCATCCCCTCTGCGTATACGAAAAGGGTGATCCGGTACTTGGCAACGGCAACTATGTCATCGCAATTGAAGAAAACGGCAAGGTGGTGGAAGGTGTTATCATGATGGACTCCCACGACAGAATGCCCTACACCGCACCCGACGGAACGGAATCCAACGAATGGGCAAAGCTCATCCCCGAACAGCTGGTTTGGTACCGTCAGCAGATCGAAATGCTGGAAAAGCTTGGATGCCGCGACACCACCATGATGATGCACATTCCGATTTACGCCTTCCGGGAAGCATGGGCAGCCGCCGTCAAGCCCGGTCTGGATCCCAAGTCCGTGAAGCCTGAAAACAGCGCAGACCCCGCCAACTGGAATGAGGAGTATGCAGGATCCTTCGGCGTGAAATACGAAGGCATCTGCAGCTATCCCGCCGATGAGGGTATGTTCGATGTGATGCTGGAGCTTGGTTCCACCCACCACATCATCTGCGGTCACGACCATGTCAACAACTATGTTGTAAACTACAAGGGCGTGAAATTCATCTACGGTCTGAAAACCGGCGCCGGATGCTACTGGAATCCCATTCTCAACGGCGGAACCGTGTTCAGCATCAACGAAAACGGCGTATCCGATGTATGGCATCAGTATGTCGATGTCAGCCATCTTCTCTGAGTATTTCCCGAAAGGACTGAGTACAATTGTCATCCGATTATAAGCTGACGCGCCGGGATGTGGGATTCTTCCTGTCCATCATGCTTCCCTCCCTGGTGGAACTGCTTCTGTCGCAGTTTTTCGGCATGGTTGACACCATCATGCTGGGGCGTCTTCCGGATTCCGCAATCGTTCTGACAGCTGTGGGCATCACAGCTTCTCCCATCAATCTGGTGGTATGCGTTGTAACAGCCTTCTGCATCGGAACCACTGCCACCGTAGCAGTCTTTACGGGAGCAGGTAAACCTGAACGGGCCAAAAGCGCTTCCCGCCAGTCCCTGATACTTCTGTCCGCAGCCGGAATCGTTCTGACCGTGATATGCGTGATATTTGCGGAACCCATTATCCGGTTCGCAGGTGCCAAGGGAGAAACACTCGCCCCGGCAGTTTCCTACTACCGTCTGATTGCTGCAGGATTCCTCTTCCAGTCGGTGACGATTTCCATCACTGCCTCCCTGCGCGGAATCGGCATCACACAAATTCCAATGCTGTACAATCTGGCGGCAGCCGGGATCAATGTTCTTCTCAACTATATTTTCATTTACGGTAAGCTCGGCTGTCCGGCCATGGGAGTGGAAGGCGCGGCTCTGGCGACCACCATTTCTAAAGTAATCGCATTCCTCGCCGCAGTCTTCATTATTTTCTTCGTGAATACCCCCGTCAGCATCCGGAAAGGCGACAGTTTCAAGCCGGATCTTCCCATACTCAAGCGGATTCTGAAAATCGGCATCACTTCCGGAATGGAACAGGTGATCCTTCAGTCGGGCGCGGTACTGAGTACAAAAATTCTCTCGGTGATCCCCACCGTGGATTTCGCCGCTTATCAGATCGCTTCCAATGTGGAAGGAATCGCATGGCAGCCCGGATCCGCCTGCTGTACTGCGGCTACCACCTGCATGGGTCAGGCAATCGGAGAAGGCAGAATCGATAAGGCAAAAGCCATGATCCGGATGATCTATTTGACTGCTCTGTCCATCAGCGGAGCGGTGGTTCTGCTGTTCCTGTTCGGCGGCCTGTCCATTGCGGAGATCTATACCCCCGATAAAGCCGTGGCACTGACCGCATCACGGATCATGTTCTACTGCGCCATTGCTATTCCCGGTGTCAGCACCCATCAGACCATTGCCGGTGCCCTCCGCGGAGCCGGCGACACAAAAACTCCCATGATTGCATCCCTCTGCAGTCTGTGGATTTTCCGGGTAGCACTGAGTTTCCTGCTGGTCCGTGTACTTGGATTGGGTGTCATCGCCATGCGGATCTGCGTCACGCTGGATCAGCTGGTGCGGGCCTCCATCAACCTGATCCGGTACTGCCGGGGAAAATGGGCTGTCCGACCTGCTTTATCGGCCGAAGATACATAAGAAAAACGGTATTGTCACCCCATCGGGCGGCGATACCGTTATCTGTATCTGTGTATTTATTTTTTGAACACATCCCGGATGGCTTCCAGATAGCCGTATCCGTACAGAGAATCGGGATGGAGATAGCTGCCCTCCGTCCATTCGTTCCATGAGTTGACCGTGATCAGCGGTGCTTTCAGGGATTTATGGGAATCAACATATGCTTTCGCCATCTCGCAGGCGATTCTGATGTTCTCAGGCGTGTTTTCCACACAGATATCCTTGTGCAGACGGTTGTACCTCGGATTGGCATCCCAGCCCAGGGAAACCTGCGGATAGTACGGTGCCCTGATGTTTTCGTCGATGTATGCCCATTCCCTCTTCACATCTTCAAGGATTTCTGGATAGGGACGTCCCATATCCGCGAAATCGAAATACTGATAATGGGTCACACCGTCGAAGCCGGTTTCGTTGATGAAGGTGAAAATGTCGGTTTTCTCATCCAGCTTCCGCTTCATGTATTCCCTGCTGCGGATTGTCAGATGCAGCTCAAGTCCCGGGAATCCGGCTTTCACCGTTCTTTCGCGGAAATATTCCAGTGCGCGTTTTGTTTCGTCCACACCGCCGAGACCGCCCACCAGATTGATCAGATCGAACAGCAGGTAGACGGGCTTTCCGTCGATTTTGTAGTAACAGGGATGGGAGAAATAGTTATCAATCGCGCGGTTGACGATGGTTTCAAAGGTTTTGCGGTCCACGGCACCGTTCCAGATGGGGGTGTGCATTTCGGCGGTACGCTTGTCCCACATGGAGGTGGCAGTGTGATTGGCCCACATGAGAAAGAACTTCATTCTGTCGTTGTTCCGGGCTTTCAGGAAACCGTTGTTCAGGCACTGCTCCAAAAACGGACGGTTGTCATACCAGTACCAGTCGTAGATGAACACGTTTACACCGTGATCCGCTGCCGCATTGATTTCCATTTCCATCACATAGGGATCCGCTTCGTTCACATAGCCCCAAAGCGGCTTGCGCGGCCACTGATGTCCCTGAAACAAAGGCTTCATTGCCCTGACCGTCTGCCATTCACCGTATCCGTCCGGCCAGAAGATGTGAGTCCGCGGCTCATCTCCCGTGTATGCGGGCCAGATATATGCTGCGATATCGTAGTTTTTCATGGTTTTCCTTCTTTCTGCTCTGCTGCTGAACGTTGTATGGTTAATTTATTGTATCACAAGATGCTTTTACTGTCAATATGACAAACTTGCCGGATCAATTATTATATACAATGTTTACAATCTCTTCTGTTTGTGATACAATAGAACCAGAAAACAAATTTATGGAGAGGTAACCGCTTTGATTTTCCGCTCCCACCGAGGAGGCGTGTACTATACGCCCGAAAACACCATGCCCGCATTCCGGGCTGCCCTTGACAGCAGATTTGAGCAGATTGAAACCGATCCCCAGTTCACAAAGGACGGCGTCATTGTTCTGATGCACGATTCCACCATCAACCGTACCTGCCGTCATGACGACGGAAGTGTCATCGAAAAGCCTCTGCACGTTTGTGATCTGACTTATGATGAACTGCTGAACTATGATGCGGGAATCCGCAAAGGCATCCGGTTTCAGGGAACCCGTGTACCAAAGCTGGAAGAACTGCTGCAGCTGCTCGACGGAACTGATGTGTTATTGGATCTCGATAAAAAAATACCCACAGAGCATCTGGATCCCCTTCTCAATCTCGTAAAACTGTACAACGTAAACGTTGAGTTCTCCTGTGCCGACCCAGCTCGAATTCATAAAATCTTCTCCGTTCTTCCCGATGCGCGGATCAATTATGACGGAAAAAACACCGAAGAAGATTTACGGGAAATCGCGGCACTTGTGCCCAAGGAACGTCTTACGGTCTGGATTTATCTGGACAAGCCCAATTTCTCATGGCTTACCGATCGGGACAAAGCATCGCCCGAAGTGTGTGCGCGCGTAAAGAAGTTCGCCGTACTGGGTATCGCCAATGTGAACTGTCCCGAGGATGTCCGTGAAGCCATGCTCCTCGGTGCGGACATTATTGAAGTATAGTTTATTATATAAAAAACGGACACGCTACATTTCATAACGTGTCCGAATTTTTTAGCGCGAGTAATACCAGACTTCTCTGAAGCAGCGGTTATACCGCAGGATACGGGTCTGCGGCAAGTGACAGAGATGCCTTATTCACCGCTCTTCAGCCACTCGCCGGCCCGGAGAATGTATATCTCCACCTCTGCCTTGTTGATTACACGTACACCGCACAAACGCATGTATCCGGCATCTGTGTGATCAACGGTGAACAGCTCCCAATTGCCCTCTGTACGGATATCCTTCACGAATCCGGTACCGGTGCTGTCGGTCATGGTAAAACCGGAAATCGGCGATTTATCCATCCGATAGAGACCGGAAAACAGCGTATCGGAGAGATGCAGATTTCTGACATAAACGGTGTCACCGTTCTGTACGGCAAAATAGTTGGTAAGTGTATATCCTTCGGCATCGTACCGATCGTCCCCGGTACTCGAACAGCGGCCGTTGTCTATCCAACCGTCGCCGCCGGGTACACAAAGGTTCGTCCCAGTCGGGTTTATATCTGATCCTGCTTCCGCAATTGCTTCGGGATCGCCGTCAATGACCGCTTTGCGGAAAGCATTGATCTTTTCTAAGGTAATGCCGCAGTCAAGCAGGTATTGAACACATTTATCTCTGAAGTTTGTGCCGGGATATCGTTCCAGAATGCGAATATCAGCCTGATATCCGGCAGAGTTTCTCTCCCTGAGACAGTTGAAAGAGGTGAGCTCGTAGTCCCTGTCAATGTCGCCTTTGGAAACGCCCAGAACGCCTTCCACCACAATGGCGACCATTCCGGTCCGATCGGCGCCGGCTAAACAGTGGAAATAGGTGGTTTCCCCTGCAATGGCAGCATCAAATATATGATTGATGATCCCGTTCATCTGCTCTTTTGCATCTGCGAAGTTCCGTTTGTTTTCCGAGTCTTCCGCAGACAGATCCATCTGATACAAAGTGATGTGATCACCGAAGGGGCTTTTCATCCGATATTCATCTTTTCCGATAAGTTGGCTGTCATCGTATGTCTTGACAAAGACATCGTGCTCGATCCCAAGCAGTTTCACCCAGGTGTTTCTGTCCCAATCCGCTGCATCGATGACCATACCGCCTCGGATCAGCAGATTGTATTTGATGGTTCCGCCGTCGCAGGGCCATCCGCCCAGATCACGCATATTCTGCAGCCCTGGAGTGTCGGAATAGATCATTCTCAGGGTTCCCGTGGGTCTCAGGTGCCCTTTCTGCACAATTTTGCTGCCTTTTTGAACGTAAAACTCTCCGCCCACACCCGGCGTAATGTTGTAAAATGTGTAGGCCCCTTTCCGGACAGTTACGGTATATGCATTTTTAGTGCCGTTGTCGTAAACCGTCAGTTCGCCTGCTTTCAGGGGAACCGTACATCCTGCCGGTACATCATAACGCCCGGAGTCATCAAGGTATTTTGCAATTTCCGACACATCATCTTCCGCTCCGTCATAGGACACTTCGTCCAGGAATTTCTGCGCCGCCCGGTTCACCTGGGTATAGGTGTATGTTTCAATGGTGCCGTCATCCGGATCGATCAGCTTTTCATAGGTAATACCGTCTGCGGCGCGGTATTTTCCGTCACCGCCGTCCTCCGGGAGCAGGTAAACCATCGCACCGTCGTCGGTGGAAGCCATTGTGATCGCAGCAGATGTGTCAGGAACATTTCCCGCCGCCATAAGCTGCTCTTCGGTGAAAATGAAGGCTCTGGACTTTACTTTAATTACAGTCCCATCGGTAAGCGCGCCATCCTCCTGTCCCGCAAGTGCGAGTGTAAGTGCGTGAGTCGCTTTTTGCAGCGCTTTTGCAGCATTGGCCTGTTCAATGGCATCTCTGACCGGTGGAAAGATCAAAATCGACAGAATACAGACCGCAGCCAGTGCAATTGCCGAGATAACGATGGAAAAACGTGTTGACTTTTTCATGATACCCCCTGTATAGTTTCCACCGGGAAGAGAGGATCCCGCCGGTTCATGGAGACTTCCCGGATTATGAGTAAATTTTCCTGCCGGACGGTGCCATTCGTTTCCCGGAATAAGAATTAGACCCACCATATGACTTGCCAAATGATGGGTCTAACAATTATACAATTTCCTGTACACTGTCCGTCAAATCTGACGGCGTTTTCCTTACTTGCTTGCCTCTTCTACAGCAACAGCTACAGCAACGGTCATACCAACCATGGGGTTGTTGCCTGCACCGATCAGACCCATCATTTCTACGTGAGCCGGAACGGAGGAGGAACCTGCGAACTGTGCGTCGGAGTGCATACGGCCCATAGTGTCGGTCATACCGTAGGAAGCGGGACCTGCTGCCATGTTATCGGGATGGAGAGTACGGCCGGTACCGCCGCCGGAAGCAACGG
>JAFQWY010000301.1 GCA_017407225.1 Clostridia bacterium
AGGTGAATTGTCTGCTCTGCTGAAACCCAGACGGAAATCGACCGTCAGGTGGTGGAGCTGGTGAAAAAGCAGCATGAAAAAGCGGTGCAGATTCTCACGGACAACCGAACGAAGCTGGATCAGCTGGCGCAGTATCTGTACGAGCATGAAACCATCACCGGGGATGAGTTTATGCGGATTCTGAACAGCTGAACACCCATGAACAGACATGAAAAAATACGCCGGATCCTTGCAGTTCTGTTCTGGATGTTTCTTGTACTGATCTGCTGGAGCCGGCGTGAACACCTCACGCTGGAAGGAATTCTGAATTTCACACCGGAAAGACCTGTGATGGCAGTGCTGGTGATGCTGGAGCTGTTTCTGCTCAAAAGTATTACCTTTGTGATATACGGCAATATCCTGTATGCAGCAAGCGGTATATTATTTTCGCTGCCTGCTGCGGTATTCCTCAATATTGTCGGTTCTGCAATTATGGCGAGCGTGCCGTATTTCATGGGAAGAAAAGCCGGGGCGGGATTTTTGAATTCCCTTACCTCGAAACATCCGAAACTGTCCGTTCTGAAAGATGTTCCGCAGAAGCATCCGCTGTCGTCTTCGGTTATGATCCGTCTGCTGGGGATTCTGCCGGGAGACCTTGTCAGTATGTACTTCGGAGCAGGCAGAGCGTCTTTTAGCCGGTATCTGGCAGGGACTCTGATCGGGCTGTTTCCGTCCATTGTGATCTTTTCCGTCATGGGCATGAGTGCAGGCGACATAACCTCTCCGGCATTCTGGATTTCTGTAGCCGCAGAGATCATACTGGTATTGACTTCCTTTATTATTCTTTTCTGTATACGGAAAAAATCCCAAAAGTCAGAATAGTTTAGTTTCAGTTTAGATTCGGGAGGTATACTGTGCTCATCACAGATACCTCTGTATCTTTTTGGGGAGAAAAAACAATGGAATGGTTTCACAGCTTTCTCTATCTGGCTTTCATCAGTATCATTGCCTTTCCCGTCGGGCGGATGATTCCGAAGCACTGGATCAAATACAACTGTTTCCCGTTTACAGCATATGAATGGGAAGATGACGGCAGAATATATAATAAAATCGGCATCCGCAAATGGATGAACAAGGTGCCGGATATGAGCCGGATCATGAAAAAATTCATGAAGCGCAAGGAACTCCCGAAAGGTTTCGGCAGTGATGATCTCCGATATCTGCTGGATGAAACCTGTATTGCAGAGCTGATCCACAGTCTGCTCTGTGTTGCCGGACTGCATTGTATGGACTATTGGCCGGGGGTGGGCGGTGTGATATTTGCTCTTCTGTATCTTGTCGGAAATCTGCTGTTCGTTTTTATCCAGCGGCATAACCGTCCCAGACTTGTCCGGGTGTATGAAAGAAACTATAAAGAAAGGAGTGGTGTTTATGAAAGTCCTGATTCTCAGCTGCAATACAGGAGAAGGACATAATTCATGTGCAAGTGCTCTGCGGGATGAGTTCCGGAAGCAGAATATAGAGTGCGAAATTACGGATACACTGGATTTTATATCGCCTGTCCTTTCAAAAATGATGGCACAGGGACACCGGTTTGTTTACCGTCATCTGCCATGGCTGTTCAACTGGGGGTATCACTTTGCTGAAACACATCCGTTTTTGTATCAGCCGGGAACACTCCTTTACAGATTTCTGTCGTCCGGCAGCGGAAAACTGGCGGATTATATCAATGAGAACGGATACGATACCGTTATCTCTGCTCATGTGTTTTCCGGCGTTGCCATAACCGAAGCTCAAAAGCATTGCTCACGGCATATCACCACCGGATTTCTTGCAACCGACTATACCTGCTCTCCCATAGCGGAAGTCGGACAACAGGATGTATATATGATTCCCGATGAGCGTCTTCGGGATGAATTTGCCGCAAAAGGAATTGATGAGGAGAAGATCATATCCGTCGGAATCCCGATCCGGGAAATGTTTGAGTTCAATCTGACAAAAG
>JAFQWY010000045.1 GCA_017407225.1 Clostridia bacterium
CTCATCTTCCACCGCGTCATCAAGGACTTCATGATTCAGGGCGGCGACCCCGAAGGTACCGGCATGGGCGGCGCGAAGGACAAGATCAAGGGCGAGTTCGCAGTCAACGGCTGGAAGAACCCCATCTCCCACACCCGCGGCGTCATCTCCATGGCAAGAAGCCGCGCCTATGACTCCGCTTCCTCCCAGTTCTTCATCGTTCACGCAGACTCCTCCTACCTGGACGGTCAGTATGCCGCTTTCGGTAAGGTTACCGAAGGTATGGACGTAGTTGACGAAATCGCAGGCGTAGCTACCGACAAGAACGACAGACCCAGAGAAGACGTTGTCATCAAGTCCATCACCGTCATCGACTGAGTAAACCGCAATAAATCCCGACAGGCACAGTATTCTGCAATGCTGTGCCTGTTCTGTCCTTTTCAACGGAGGAATACCATGGATATCTCCTACACATCCGGAAACCGGAAATTCAATTACAGAGTCTGCGCCATCATGATCTCCGACGGCAGACTCCTCGCCATGCACGATGAACGCTCACCATACTTCTACCTCCCCGGCGGCAGAGTCGGGCTGGGCGAAACCGCAGAAAATGCCGTCATCCGTGAGGTGCACGAAGAACTGGGCATCACAGCAAAAATCTCCCGTCCCCTGTGGCTCAATCAGGCCTTCTTCAACGAGGATGTGGATCACCTGGACTACCATGAGCTGTGCATCTATTTTCTCATGGATCTCTCGGGCACCGACCTTCTCAGCCGCGGCGAAAGATTCACCGCACAGGAAGGCAGCCGCACCCACTCCTTTGAATGGCTGGCGTTTGACCGGCTGAAAAACGAGTATTTCTATCCCATTTTCCTCAAGGAAGAAATCTTTCACCTCCCCGATCACTTCACCATCCGTACCGAAATCGAATAATGTCACGCCGCCGCATCCGGAACAAATCCAATGCGGCGGTTTTGTTTTGATCTGTATCGAAATATTTATTTAGATTTTTATCTAAAAACTATTGACAATCAGTATTTAGATGAGTATAATAATACTCAAGAAAGGACGGTGATCTGTATGACACAGAATTACTTACCAAAAGACGCGGCTCAATATCCGAAAACCTCAGCCGCACGGACGTACATGGTAGAAACTGCCAACCGATACGCGGACGCATATACGGAACAGATGAAATCCCTCTCCAAGGACGACAGAATGCAGAAAAAAGCACTGTCCATCCAGAAGCATATGGCGGAACATTGCGCTGCCTTTGCAGCCATGGGGTACAATCAGCCCACATGGCAGGAACAGACTGCAAGGCGTGAAACCATCCTGAGAAACCATCATCCCGAAATCCTTGCACCCCACGAAGACGCCATGGCAGGCATGAGCGAGGACGAAAAATCCGCCTTCATCCTGTACGCACACACCAACTGGTTCCTGCATAACGCATTTCTGGATCAGCATATCGCAAAGCTGAACGCCGCAAAGGAAGCCGGACATCCCGAAAATGCCTTTGAAGACCGCATCATCCTCGGGACCGTGTATGCAATCGCACGGGAATGGCGCGCATGGTGGCAGGAAAACGGTTCCGCACCCTTCGATACCTGGACATACGAGGATTCCCCGTGGGAGGATGCGTGATGGAACGTGACACTGTCGCCATCTTCAAAGCTCTGGGCGACGAATCCCGGCTTTCCATCATCCGTATGCTCCTGGAAGGCGAGTCCTACGTGGAGCTGATCGCCAGCCGCCTGAACCTCACCAGCGCAACCGTGAGCCATCACCTGAAGAAGCTGGAAGCCGCAGGTCTCGTGGAATGCCACCGCACCCAGTTCTACATGATCTACTCCGTGAAGCGTGAGGTGCTCGGCGAATCCCTCATCGACCTCATCGGTACCCTGCCCGCTCAGGACGACGACACGAAATACCGCCAGTCCGTCATTGACACCTTCTTTGAATACGGACGGCTCAAGTCCCTGCCCGCACAGCGGAAAAAGCGCGAGGTGGTGCTCCGGTATATTCTCGAACCTCTTGAAAAGGGTCACTCCTACACCGAGCAGGAGATGAACGAGCACATCCTCCGCTACAACGACGACTACTGCACCATCCGCCGGGAAATGATCGCGTTCGGTCTGGTGACGCGGGAGCATGAGACCTATACGGTGGTGTAAGCAACAAGCGCATCTCCCGGAATTCCGAAAAGGAATTATACCGGGGGACGCGCTTTTGTTTATGGATTACTTATATTCAATCCGGCTCTTTTTTCTCTCGATATCCGCCACGACCGAATCATCGGAAGCGTAGCCCCATTCCTCTTTCAGACAAAGGATAATGCGGTCATAGGTCTGTGCCGCTCTCACGCCGTCGTTCAGAATCCTGCAGATTTCCGCAATCCCTTCCAGGGCATCCGTGAAACGCGGCATGCAGCTTTCCTCCATCGCCCAGGAACGTTCGTAAAACGCAATCGCTTTTTCGTATTCGCATTTGCGTGCATAATACTGCGCGGCTTCAAAGGCAAAGCCTCCGTCATCTGCAAATTCCGCTGCGGCTTCTTCCATGATGGCATCCGCCCTCTCTTCATCGAATTCCGCCAGAGCAATGTGCGCTCTGTACACCGGAATTATGAACGGTCTGTGTGCGGGCAGTTTCCCCAAAAGTTCCAGCCACTCTGCCGCTTCCTTTGTCCTGTGATCCGCGATGAGATTGTCGATCAGATAATAGTACGGCAGAGGGGTTCCCGGTTCGATGGTATCATGCCGGATCACATCGGTATAAAACCGGATCAGTTCGGCGTGGTTTCCCACATTCCAGTCCCAGGCAGTCTGCCCTTCCGCCATCTGCAGCAGCCACTGGCAGTCTTTCTTCTCGGGCTTCATCATGATCGCTTCTCTGGCGTATTTGCTCACCCTGACGGCATCCGCTTCCATGCGGCAGTGGTACAGATGGGCAAGCAGACCCAGAATTCTCGCTCTGTCGTCGTTTTCATCCAGCTGATTCATCAGGTACTCTTCATAGTCCCCGAACTCATCCGCCGGAAGCTCCCCTGCCCTTTCAAGAGCTCTTTCGATTCTGTGAAGCTTCTGTTCCGCGGTGAGGTCAAACAGCTCATCAATGGTTACGCCAAGTTCGCCGGCAAGGGTGGGAAGCAGGGTGATATCCGGCATCGTGACGGCATTTTCCCATTTTGAAACCGACTGTGCACTGATCCCCAGCCGTGCGGCAAGCTGTTCCTGTGTCAGACCGGCTTTATTTCTGAGATTTTTGATCTTATTTCCAATATCCATATGTGTTCTCCGTTTCTGTGTACTCAGGGCGCCCTTGTGATCTTAGTATACCATCCTCACTGCACGAAAGCAATAACGCATTTTGAGTCCCTCCTCACCTCTCAGGCGGACACGCAGAAAAAGCGCATCCGTGAGATAAACTCAAAGATGCGCGTTCACTTTACGGATAGATGGGCAGAGTTGCTCCGGTTGCCGTATCGTATCTGAGATAATACCCTGCGGCACCTGCATTGCTGATCGCACCATGCACCGCGAGAATCACGTACCGTCCGTCAACCACGGCGGCAGCACTCAGATAACCAGCATCCCCCGGACAGTCGGGCATAGTAATCTCCTCACTCTTCCCGGTAAAAATATCGGTTTTCCGCATTGCCAGCCCGGTCGGTCTGCTGCGGATGACACCGCCTTCCGTCCACTGCTCCTGCAGTTCTTCCGCTGTCCAGATCCAGCCGTCACCATAATACAGGATTTCTTCATCGGAACGGTACACGTGCCGCTCCGCTTCCTCACCGGTGTACAGCAGGAACACGGAGCCGGTACCGTCAGCATCCCTGCAGTCGGCAAGGCAGTATCCATCCGGATCGTTGACAAGAGGTGTCTTCACCTCCGGAATCACTGCGGGATTCTCATTGTCCAGATCCGTCAGTACCCACGAATCCTGCGGAATATCCTGCCATATGCCGCTTTCGTTAAAGAAGCCGTAGTAATTCCAGATGCACCCGTCCTCGATGATCAGATTGGTGTAACCCTGATACAGCCCCAAATCCTCGGCTGCGGAGTTTCCTTTCATTTTCACCCGGTACAGATGAGTTTCCGTCACCGGATCCCCGTCCTCTTCACGGATTTCCTTGCCCTCATCGTCATAGGTCATCTCTTCCGCGTAATAGTACAGGTACCCGTCAGCGTAGGCAAAGTCAATATCAATGGCAAGCACCGGCTGGCACATGGTATCGTGATGCACAAGCGTCCGCATCTCCCCGGTCTTCAGGTGATACGCAGTCAGTCCCATCCGGGATCCGTCCATTTCAGCCCATGTTTCCCCGTTGTATCCCATCACCTTTGCATACTGCTGTCCGGTGCTGTACAGAATATCTTCCCTCACAATCATCCGGGGACTGAGTCCGAAGCACGGACATCCCAGCCGATTTCCGTGATCGCACAGGGGATCCGCGCACAGCTCCGTGGTCCGCAGCGTATAAGGATTGATCCGCAGAACCCGCGTGTCTTTCCCGAGAGCGAAGTTCAGGTAGAGATAGTCCGTTTCCGGATCAAAATCCTCCGGAATCTCGTCATCCAGCCAAACATACTCATAAGCCGGTTCCGTCTCCGTATACTCAAAATACGGCAGTTCCCCGGCAGACAGCCCGGAATCACAAGCGCACAACAGCAGACTGAGCCAGATCACAACCAATTTTTTCATCGAAATACCCTCCCGTCATTGCCTTTCACTCTTTAAGACCGGATTTTTCCGAAAATCTGCCCGTTTTTCCTGAAAAACACACAGAAAAAGCGCATCCGTGAGATAAACTCAAAAGATGCGCTTTTATCATTCAGCTGAATAAACGGCTGTATCAATCCCGCACAGAACCAGCGCCAGCGAAGCCAGCGGATCCGCGTGGGATATCAGGCAATCACAGCTTCAGAAAAGCCGTGCCTGCCTGTCGGTGCTTACCGACCCCGCATTAATACATGCCGCCCATGCCGCCGCCCATACCGCCTGCAGCGGGAGCCGGTTCGGGTTCGGGCTGGTTAACAACGAGAGCTTCGGTGGTGAGAACGGTTGCAGCAACGGATGCAGCGTTCTGGAGTGCGGATCTGGTAACCTTGGTGGGGTCAACGATACCGGTTTCGATCATGTCAACGAATTCTTCGGTGTATGCGTTGAAGCCGTAGCCCTTCTTGCCGGAGGTGCGGATCTTGTCAACGATTACGGAGCCTTCGAAGCCTGCGTTCTGAGCGATCTGACGAACGGGAGCTTCCAGAGCCTTTACAACGATCTGAACGCCGGTCTTTTCGTCGCCTTCAACGGTGTCGAGAAGAGCTGCAACGTCTTCGATTACGTTTACATATGCGGTACCGCCGCCTGCAACGATGCCTTCTTCAACAGCTGCGCGGGTAGCGTTGAGAGCGTCTTCGATGCGGAGCTTCTTTTCCTTCATTTCGGTTTCGGTAGCAGCACCAACCTTGATCACTGCAACACCGCCGGAGAGCTTAGCCAGTCTTTCCTGGAGCTTTTCACGGTCGAAGTCGGAAGTGGTGGTTTCGATAGCAGCCTTGATCTGAGCAACGCGGGCCTTGATTTCGTCGCTGTCGCCTGCACCGTCAACGATGATGGTGTTGTCCTTGTTTACCTTGATCTGACGAGCCTGACCGAGCTGACCGATTTCAGCTTCCTTGAGATCCAGACCCAGTTCGTCGCAGATTACTTCACCGCCGGTGAGAATTGCGATGTCACGGAGCATTTCCTTACGTCTGTCACCGAAGCCGGGAGCCTTTACAGCAACGCAGGTGAAGGTGCCGCGGAGCTTGTTGAGAACGAGAGTGGTGAGAGCTTCGCCTTCAACGTCTTCAGCGATGATGAGGAGCTTCTTGCCTGCCTGAACGATCTGTTCAAGGAGGGGCAGAATTTCCTGTACATTGGAGATCTTCTTGTCGGTGATGAGAACGAGAGCGTCATCGAGGACGGCTTCCATCTTATCGGTATCGGTTGCCATGTAGGGAGAAAGGTAACCGCGGTCGAACTGCATACCTTCTACAACTTCGGAGTAGGTTTCAGCGGACTTGGATTCTTCAACGGTGATAACGCCGTCAGCGGTAACCTTTTCCATAGCGTCAGCGATGAGAGTACCGATGACTTCGTCGCCTGCGGAGATGGTACCGACTCTTGCGATGTCTTCCTTGCCGTTTACGGGCTTGGAGGAAGCTACGAGAGAAGCAACAGCCTTGTCAACAGCCTTCTGGATACCCTTGCGGATTACCATGGGGTTAGCGCCTGCGGTTACGTTCTTCATGCCTTCGTGGATGAAAGCCTGAGCAAGCAGAGTAGCGGTGGTGGTACCGTCGCCTGCTGCATCGTTGGTCTTGGTAGCAACTTCACGAACCAGCTGTGCGCCCATGTTTTCGGAAGCGTTTTCCAGTTCGATTTCCTTTGCGATGGTTACACCGTCGTTGGTGATGAGGGGGGAGCCGTACTTCTTGTCCAGTACAACATTTCTGCCCTTGGGGCCGAGAGTGATTTTTACAGTATCAGCGAGCTTGTCAACGCCTGCGATCAGGGCATTTCTTGCTTCGATTCCGTACAGAATATCCTTTGCCATGGATGTAGTCTCCTTGTATCAAATATAGATAGTGTGGGTTCTTAGTAAGGGGGGATACGGTCGCTTTTTGGAAAAAGCTCCGCAAAAACTTTTATGCTGACGAGGTTCACTGCACTGACGGAATGTCAGTTGATATGATTCAGCCAGCTTCGGGGGGATGTTTTTTGACGGCGTGAGGTTTTGGTTTCTTGATAATCTTCTACGGAAACAAGTTCAGATCGTACTTGTGGGTGCGATGCCGACTGATGCGTACCAATTTATCAGAAATCCGTTTATACGGCTCATAGGGGCCGCCAACCCTATTCGCCCGCGCCGTGGAGCGATTGCGTAATTTCGTTGACTGAATTGTTCTTTTGTCTTGGCTCACGCGCGGGGCAGAGTGTCACTGTATTTACAGTTTGCCCTTTATAATGAATATTTCTGCAAGGAAATCCACATTAACCCGCGCAGCGAATTTCACTTCTCCGCAGGAGAAATTTCACTCTCACGGAGCGGGAATTTCACTGCCGCGTCCCGATTTCCTCCCAGACTCGCAAGAACCACCGGCGCGGCTATCATGCCTGCAGCTCCTGCGGTTTTCCATCCCACGTACACGGCAAGCAGAGCCACAGCCGGATGCACTCCCGTGACTTTTCCAACAAGACGCGGCTCCAGAAACTGCCGGACAGCGTACACGGCCGCCAGAAGAATCAGAAGCCCGGCTCCCATGGCACTTTCCCCCGCCAGAAATTTCCACGCAGCCCATGGAATCAGCACCGCACTGCATCCGAACACGGGAAGCGCA
>JAFQWY010000046.1 GCA_017407225.1 Clostridia bacterium
AAACCTCAGAGAGTTGGAAAAAACATACGAATGAGCTTCTCCAAGATCGAAGAGCCCCTGGAAATGCCCAGCCTCATCGAAGTGCAGAAGGAATCGTTCAACTGGTTCCTCGAAAAAGGACTTATGGAAGTTCTCGAGGATGTATCCCCCATTACCGACTATACCGGCAACCTGTTCATTGATTTCGTCGGCTATTCCCTGGATTCCACACCGAAGTATCCGGTTGAAGAATGCAAGGAACGCGACGTAAACTATGCGGCTCCCCTGAAGGTGGATGTCCGCCTCACCAACAAGCTCACCGGCGAAGTGAAGCAGTCCTCCATTTTCATGGGCGACTTCCCGCTTATGACCGAAAAGGGCACCTTTGTCATCAACGGCGCGGAACGTGTTATCGTTTCTCAGATCGTACGTTCCCCCGGCATCTACTACGACAGCCAGATTGACAAGTCCGGTAAGAGACTGTTCAGCGCAACCGTCATCCCCTACCGCGGCGCATGGCTCGAATACGAAACCGATGCCAATGACGTTTTCTACGTCCGCATTGATAAAAACCGTAAGATTCCCGTAACCATCCTCATCCGCGCACTGGGTATCCAGACCCGCGAAGAAATCGAGGACGTATTCGGTGCGGAAACCAAGCTGTCCGTAACCCTGGACAAGGAAACCTGCGAACAGAAGGCAATCGAAAACAAGACCTCCATTCGCGACGAAGCGCTGAAGGAAATCTACACCAAGCTCCGTCCCGGTGAACCCCCGATCGTGGAATCCGCCGAGATTCTCATGAACGGTCTGTTCTTCGACCCCAAGCGTTACGATCTTTATCCCGTCGGACGTTACAAGTACGACAAGAAGCTGGCTCTCGGCGCAAGACTGGCAGGCCACAAGCTTTCCAGACCCGTTGTCAGCCCCCTCACCGGCGAATTCCTCTATGATGCCGGTCAGATCCTCACCATCGCCGATGCACAGGCGATCGAACACGCCTGCGTATGCGAAGTTTACCTGGAACAGGAAGACGGCAGCGAAGTGAAGATCTTCTCCAACGGTGCGGTTTATCCCGCAGACGTGCTGGGCTATGACCTTCACAGCGAAGGCGTTGAAGAAAAGTGCCGCCTGGATATCCTTCAGGAAATCATCGAAAACAACAACGGCAGCGAAGAGGGTATCCGCGCGGAAGCAAAGCGCAGAATCGGCGAACTCTGCCCCAAGCACATCACCCGTGAGGACATTCTCTCCTCCATCAACTACCTGCTGGCTCTGTCCCACGATGTGGGCACCACCGACGACATTGACCACCTGGGCAACCGCCGTCTCCGCAGCGTAGGCGAACTGCTCCAGAACCAGCTCCGCATCGGTCTTGCCCGTATGGACAAGATCATCAAGGAGCGTATGAACATCCAGGACAACGAATCCCTCAGCCCCCAGACCCTCATCAACATCCGTCCCGTTGTTACCGCAATCCGTGAATTCTTCGGCAGCTCTCCTCTGTCCCAG
The DNA here is from genome assembly GCA_017407225.1 of Clostridia bacterium. GTDB lineage: Bacteria > Bacillota > Clostridia > Oscillospirales > CAG-272 > UMGS1696. Next base: position 1,492 of record JAFQWY010000046.1, read on the forward strand.
TTCATGGACCAGAACAACCCCCTGGCTGAGCTGACCCACAAGAGACGTCTCTCCGCTCTCGGTCCCGGCGGTCTTTCCCGTGACAGAGCTTCCTTCGAAGTCCGCGACGTTCACTATACCCACTACGGCAGAATGTGCCCGATCGAGACCCCCGAAGGTCCCAACATCGGTCTGATTTCCTATCTGTCCACCTATGCAAAGATCTCCAAGCACGGCTTCATCCAGGCTCCCTACCGCAAGGTTGTTCACGAAACCATGGAAGACGGCACCGTACGCCACCGTGTAACCGATGAAATCGAATACATGACCGCGGATATCGAAGACAACTATGTCATCGCTCAGGCCAACGAGCCTCTGGATGAAAATATGTGCTTCGTCAACAAGAAGGTAACCGCAAGAGACAAGGCCGAGATCACCGAAATCGACCCCGCTCTGGTTTCCCTCATGGACGTATCCCCCAAGATGGTTGTATCCGTTGCCACCGCGTGCATCCCCTTCCTGGAAAACGATGACAACTCCCGTGCGCTGATGGGTTCCAACATGCAGAAGCAGGCTGTGCCCCTTCTCATGACCGACTCTCCCATCGTCGGTACCGGTATGGAATACAAGGCTGCCATGGACTCCGGCGTTGTCGTTGTCTGTGAAAACAGCGGCTGGGCGGAAAGCGTTACCGCGGACGAAATCGTGGTTCACTGCGACGACGGCCATAAGGATACCTACCGCCTCATCAAGTTCAAGAGATCCAACCAGGGTACCTGCGTAAACCAGCGTCCCATTATCAATCAGGGCGACCGCGTGGAAGCAGGCCAGATCATCGCAGACGGTCCCTCCACCAGCGACGGCGAAATCGCACTGGGTAAGAACGCTCTCATCGGCTTCATGACCTGGGAAGGCTACAACTACGAGGACGCAGTTCTGCTCAACGAGCGTCTGGTCCGCGATGACG
>JAFQWY010000302.1 GCA_017407225.1 Clostridia bacterium
GGCTGTGTTTTCGTTTATGCGGTGGTGAGTACGGCTTCCAGACGGTCTGTGATGTCCATGCCGGTGTCTTTCGTGAATTCTTCGGCAATCCGACGCAGCCGGATCAGCAGAGGATTTCTGCACCACGGAACCCGTTTTCCGATCCGGGTCATTGCGGTGGAGGTGTAGACTTCCGCTTCATCCGGAATGACGGCGGCAAGCAGATCGAGACCTTCCTGAACTGCACGGTCTGCGGCGGATGCATCGTTCATGGCAATATATGCACGTGCGGCATAGAGGCGGTTCTCAACCAGATCGCCTGCCCGCCAGACATCAAAATCCCCGTGATCATGGTAGGCATGATAAATCTTCCACTCCATCTCAGTGAGAGCAAGGCGTTCTTCGGGAGGACACTTTCTCCGGTAATACCAATCGTGCAGCGCAAAATGTATGTGCTTCATGCAGTGATGCAGGTATTCCTCGTTGTATTTCCTGTGCTCTTCCGTTCCCCATTCCGCCGCTTCACAGAGAAGTGCTTCCCGGCATCCGTGCATGGGAGGTGCCTGTTCTGCCAGCGATTTGATTCTGTCATAACGGTTCAGGTAAGTATACGTCCAGCACATCAGCCATACGGCATCATTTCTCAGCCTGCTGTCGGGAGATTCCGCGAGAATCCGTTCCCCCAGATCCACCAGCTCGCCGTACAGCTCAAAGGCTTTCTGACTGTCATCATAACCGCCTTCTTTCGGAGCGAAGCACAGTACCCATGATAAATGAGCCATCAGGCGGTAGTTTCCCGGGTACTTCCGGCACATTTTCCGGGCTTCGTCAATGAGAATATCGAAGGCTTCTTCCACGGAAATTCCCTGTTCCTTTGCGAGATTCCGCCCATAGCAGACGATATCATCGAATTTTCCGAGGTATTCCCGGATCTCCTCCTCAGCAGCATTGTCCCGTCTGCCGAGAATGCAGTCCACGGTGACACCGAAGAAATCCGCCAGCGGTACCAGCTGACTCACATCCGGCATTCCCGACCCATTCTCCCACTTGGATACCGCCTGGGATGTCACCGAAATGGCAGAGGCAACCTCGGTCTGGGTGAAGCCCCGCTCCATGCGGAGTCTGCGTAAAATTTCGCTGATCTGTTCCATTGGTTCTCTCCTTTGTGATATGATTTACCCGGGCATACACAGTATATCATGGAACCGGACAAAACACAAGCAACGCTTCCGCAAGCGGCTGAAACGTGCCGTTGGAATTGAAACGGAACGAAGAATTTCAACTGCCGGTTGGGCGAAAATATTTCACTGAAACGGATGCTCCATTGATAAACACAGCATTCTCTGGTATAATGAAGCCATAACCGGTTCAAATTCAGCAACAGGAGCAAGATTATGCCGACAATTTCTGAAAAAATTACTGCATTACGAAAGACCGCAAATCTCACGCAGGAGGCTCTCGGCGCGAAGCTGGGCATTACCGGACAGGCGGTGTCGAAATGGGAGAAAGGCGACAGTATGCCCGATATCCTCATCCTGCCGAACCTGTGCCGGGCTCTTGGGTGCTCACTGGAGTATTTGCTGACGGATGAAATCCGATCTGTGACCAGCGGTGATACAGTACAGGATTTCTGTTCATATGCCGGAGAACATGGGCGGACAAAAGTTCTTCTTGATGTGATTTCCCGCCTGTTCTATGAAAACGGCAACAAAATATCGGGCGGTGGCGTACTTTTCGGTTCAGAAAATCTCCTGATGTACATGAAGGATACCTTTGGATTTGCAGCACGGAATTAC
>JAFQWY010000303.1 GCA_017407225.1 Clostridia bacterium
CGATCAGATCCCGGCGCAGGCTGTCAAGATATTGTTCATATGCGTTCATGGAAAAACCTCCCGTTGAATGATTTTGGTACTGTCAGTATACTATATCCCGGGAGGTTTGTCATGGAAAAAAGTTTGCGAGATCAGATGGATTGTGCGAAAAACTGCTCGTCTGCGTCAACAACAGCTCCATTCGGTGCATCACAGCCCCGGATTTCGATCACACCGTCCTTCGACCAGCGGCGGATCAGGGGGGCGTCTCCGGTTCCGTGTACGGTTACGTTTTCCAGTGTCACTCTGCGGTGATGGCACAGATGCATGAATGCCGGCGGTATTTCGGCAAACGATACGTCACAGCCGCGCAGTTCCAGGGTCAGCGGTACATCACGATCCCCGTATGCGTTCAGGGGAAGACGGATTCCCGATGCGGTGATGTTCTCGAAAGTAACGTCTTCCAGCGGACGGTTGTTCTGCCATGTCTCATTGCCGGAGAAATTGTAGTGGAGCAGACGATCCGCATTGACGATTTCGCAGTCCCGGATGAGAATCCGACCGGGCTGACGGCGGATATCCCTGCTGAAATCGGCGTAGTAAGTGAAGGCGGAGAGCATATTGAACCGGTGTCCCCTGTCGTCACGGAGAATGTTGTCCGGGTTTTTCAGCGACGGTGCGGATGCGGCTTTTTCTTCTTTTGTCATGCTTCCCCGGAACAGATATTTCGCAGGACCGATCATGCGGCAGTTTTCGATGAGCACATTGGTGCCGCCGAACCGGAAGGAGCTGCAGGCCGTATTGCACAGGCATCCGGTTACCAGTACATTGCAGTTGTCAATACCCGCGATGCAGTCATCCCCGGTCTCAAAAACGCAGTCTTCGATGGTTACATTGTCACAGGAGGTGATGTGAATCCCGTCGTGTCCGGCAACGGCACGGAGATTCTTCGCAGTGATGTTTTCCGAGTAGAAAACCGCCTGTGCCCAGTTTGCCGAATCCTTCACGGTGTATCCTTCCAGACGGATGTTCCGGCAGTGGTGCATACTGATGGCGTGAGGGCCGCGGTAGTTTTCTTCGCCGTCCGGGTCATAGCAGTCGCGCCCGTCGATGACGGCATTTCCCTCGCCGATAATGGCGATATTTTCCGCATCGATGGCGCGGATCAGACCGTTGGCCCAGCGGCATCCCGGCTTCATGTTCATCTTGGGATCATTCCGTTTTGACGGAGGCAGCCACGGCAGATCGCTGATGTAATCGGGATTCACCGGCTCGAGGGTATCATGCCGCCAGCCCAGATAGTCGTCGGGATTCATGCTTCCCATCAGATGCGCGCCGTCTTTGAGCAGAAGAGTGGTATTGCTCCGCAGACGGATGCTGCCGGTGATGTAGTCCCCGGAAGGGATGACCACCGTTCCGCCGCCGTTTTTGAAGCAGTCATCAAGGGCAGCCTGAATAGCACCGGTGCAGACCTGCCCGCAGACAGCACCGTAATCAAGAATATTGTATGTCATAACCTGTCACCGTCCTGCGATGATGTCCGCGAACACGGGCGAGAGAATCTTCCGGTAATCGTCGTCCACGAGGCTGAAGCGGTTGCCGTCGTAGGGGGTGCTCAGGTAGTTCCACAGGCAGTAGGGAATTCCGTGATCCCGGCAGAAGTCGGTCACGTCCCGCACATAGGCCTCGCGCCATGCAGGCTTTGCGTGACGGATGGTTCCGTATTCTCCGTTGTAGAGAATCTTGTCGGGATGTGCCTTCACCCAGTCGGCGGCGGGCTGAAGACGGTGGCGGATCCATTCACGCCCCATGGTGTCCCATCCGTCCAGATCCCCTGTGCCGATGCCGAAGTAGCGGCGGTATTCCTTATAGCGTTCCATGCTGCAGGGGTAGGGCATTTCCCGGTTGTAAACGTGCTGATTTCCCTGCAGAAGACCGCGCTGATGGGTGAATTCGTGGGGCGCATAGAAATGGAAGGTGTAAATCACGTTTTCGTCGTCCCAGATCCGCAGATCCTTCAGCTTATCCGGAGAGTTCCACTGGGCACTGCCGATGACGATGATGCGGTTCGGGTTCAGCTCCCGGATTCCCCGGATGGTTTCGTCGGCGAGAGTGTTCCAGTCCTCGGAGTCGGGCGTGGTCAGCTCGTTCAGCAGTTCAAACGCCACGTGATTCCTGTCGGAAAAACGCTTTTCCAGCATGATCCAGCAGTCGGTGAACCGCTTCCGCAGAGCAGGATCCCTGCAGAGGTCGTTCATCTCCGAGGAAACATCGCAGTACGCGCCGATTGCCTTATGCATATTGAACATGACGTTCAGTCCGAATTCCTTGCACCAGTCGAAGAAATCCGACATGATCTGCAGAATTTCTTCCCGGTACACCCCCGGATTCTCAAATTCTTCCAGCACAATCTGGTCGAATCCCAGACGGATGTGGTCAGCACCCAGGGATGCGATATAGGCAACGTCGTCCCGGGTGATGTAGGAGGCAAAATGCTCCATGTCGCCGGGGGTGATCCACATTCTCTTGCGGGGATCCACCACCTGCAGTCTTTTGTAATTGGTGAGCCAGCCGCCCATGCCGATGCCGTGCTCAAAACCGATAAACCGTTTCATAAGAGTTCCGTCCTTTCTGAAATTGATCTGTCGTTATCGTGTGATGAAATTCCGGATCATGTCGGCGTACAGGGAACGTCCGTCCTTGACAACGCCGCAGTATCCGGTGTGAGTGTAGCCTTCCATGTAGGTGAAGGTCACGCATTCGTCCGGGTATCCCACATGGAACATGGTGCGGCAGAGCAGTTCGGTCTGCTCCAGACGTCCCGCCATATCGTTGTCCGCCACCACAAATTCATAATTTGGCAGTGTTTCCGGAGATTTTGGTTCTTCAATAAAGTACAGCGGCGCCGCTTCATCCACGCGAACCAGACGGGTATCCAGTCCGCGCTCCCTCAGTACATTGAAGTGTGTGGTGGGCTGACCGGCATCGAAGAAATAGCCGGCAATCTGGGTTCTGTCATAGGAGTCGATGCCGTACTTTTCCAGATATCGCCCGTTGAAGGCAAGCATCATGGAGAGATACCCGCCCGCACTGGATCCGCCCACGGTAAGAATGGAGTGGGGCAGATTGTCCCGGCACCAGGCCACGCAAAGCGCCGCGTCTTCCACAAAATCCGGAAATTTCGCTGAGGGATACATCCGGTAATCGGCGGCGGCAACGGAAATCCCCGATTCGTTCAGCTCCAGAAAGGCGCGCTCGTCACCGTTCCCCTTGTTTCCGGCTTCCATTCCGCCGCCGTGGAAGAACACAAACAGTGGGGCGTCATGCTTGCCGCAGTCGTAGAAATCCAGCTTCTGCTCCGGAAGAGCACCGTAGGAGAGATCGCGTTTTACCATGAGAATGTCCTCGTTTCGTTTTTTCTTCATGATACCACAGCGCAGGCGTTTCTGCAAGGGATCGTGGGAAATTATTATAGAGAATCTGCAAAAAATCCTTGACAACGGGAGGCATTTATATTATCATTGAATAAAAAATACCGAAAAGGAGTACAATGTCATGTACGAAAAATTCAAGAGAAGCGAATGGTTCCGCCACGACCGGTTTGGTCTCTTTATCCACTGGGGTCTGTATTCTATCCCGGCGCGGGGCGAATGGGTACGCGGATCGGAAATGCTGTCGGATGAAGAATTCATGGGATTCTTCAACGAATTCAATCCCTCCGACTACAATCCCAGAGAATGGGCAAAGATTGCCAGAGAAGCCGGCATGAAGTACGCTGTCATGACCGCCAAGCACCATGATGGATTCTGTCTGTTCGATTCCAAGTACACCGATTTCAAGTCCACCAACACCCCCTGCGGACGTGACCTTGTGAGAGAATTCCTGGACGCATTCCGTGCGGAAGGTCTGAAGGTAGGGCTCTACTACTCCATCATCGACTGGAATCACCCGGCATATCCCGCATACCAGCATCATTCCCATCCTCACCGCACCGATGAAGCTTACAAGGAACGGGAACCCTTTGAAAACTACCTGAAGTATATGCACGGTCAGGTGGAAGAACTTTGCACCAATTACGGTCATCTGGATATCATGTGGTACGACTACTCCTACGGCGAAATGCGCGGCGAAAAGTGGGAGGCTACCAAGCTGGTGAACATGGTTCGCTCCCACTTCCCGGACATCATTCTGGACAACCGTCTGGAAGTTTCCGGCGAAGGCTTCGGCTCCCTTGCAACCGAGCATCCCACCGTTTACTCCGGTGACTTTGTTTCTCCCGAGTGCATCATTCCGCCGGAAGGCATCCTCAACGAGCTGGGTGAACCCATTCCGTGGGAAGCTTGCATCACCCTCAACGATCACTGGGGCTATGCTGCTGCCGATGACAACTACAAGGACGAAACCGTGGTTGTCCGCAAGCTGATCGAATGTGTATCCAAGAGCGGCAATATGCTTCTGAACGTGGGACCCGATGCGGAAGGCAGATTCCCCGACAGAAGCATCGAGATTCTGCGCGAAGTTGGCAAGTGGATGAAGAAGAACGGCAATGCGGTTTACGGCGCCATGAAGAGCGAATTCCCCAAGCCCGAATGGGGCCGCTATACCCAGGACGGCAACACCGTTTACGCTCTGGTGCTGGATCCGCCGGTAGGCCCCCTGTCCCTGCCCGGAATTCCCGCCAAGCGCGTGAAATCCTGCCGCCTTCTGAATGATGGAAGCGAACTGAAGCTGTTCAACGACTGGCGTACCGGCAACTTTGAGGGTATGGCATATGTAAACATCCCCCGCTACTCCATGTATGACAAGATCCTCACCGTTGTGAAGATCACCTTAAAAGACTGATGATACCGTGGCTGCTGCATGATACCAACCGTGCGGCAGCCTTTTTCTTGCTGTTTGGAAATTTTTTCGGTTATTTTCAGAAAAGCGGGCAGATTCCGGAAGAAATCCGGTCTTATAGAATGAAAAGACATTGACGGAAAGGGTGAGTACGACGGAAGACGGAAAGATCATTGCCATGTTCCGGGATCGTGACGAGAGGGCAGTGGAAGAATTTCTTCTATCCTACCGGCGGCTGTGCATGGGAATTGCCCGGGAGATTACCGGGGACGAACGGGATGCGGAAGAATGTGTCAGCGACACCTGTCTCAGACTCTGGAATTCTATTCCTCCCGAGAAGCCGGTCAGCCTGCGTTCGTATGCGGCGCATATCACGAAAAATCTGGCATTGAACCGTGCGGAATCAGCCGGTGCGGCAAAACGGTCGGCAATTCTGGAAGAGCTTGACGAATGCACGGTACAGGAATTCACCTGCTCACCGGAGGAACTGCTGGCGAACGGAATGCTGTCCCGTGCAATCGACGAGTTTCTGGAGACGCTGGCGGAGCGGGATGCGGTACTGTTTGTGCGCCGCTACTGGTATTCGGAACCGGTGAAGGAGATTGCGGGATATCTCGGCATAACGGAGAATGCGGCCACCAAGAGACTGACGAAAACCAGAAAGAAACTGAAAAAATTTCTGACGGGGAAGGGAGTGTACGGAAATGAAGAAGGATAACGGTCGGATTCTCTACGAAGCCTTGGACGGCATCGACGAAAAATGGGTGATGCTTGCGGAGAATTACCGCAGACCTGCGAAGGAGCAGAAACGCTTTGTGGGATACGAAATGAAGAAACTGCTGGGAATCCGGTGGCTGTGGGTATTCCTTGTGATTTTTCTGATGCTCAATTCCGCAATTGCATGGTATACCGCAGCTGAAAGCTCTCTTTACACGGAACAGGGCGGCATGATCGAAGATTTCTTCCGTCTGTATTTTGAGAATCCCGAGGAGCTGGATGCCCACTACGCCGAAATGCAGGCGTTTGAAGAGGAACAGCACGCGATTTTCGTGGAAATGATGCGTCTGGGAAACCACGGCTATGAAATGGAGACTATGCCCGATATCTACTCAAAGGACGGCAGTATCTCCGACCGGGAGCTGTTCCGGATTCTATACGATGCGGTGGATGCCTCCCGGAATTACCCTGATGTCATTGACGGTGTCATAAAGCGTGCGGAAGCGAACCTCGCAGAGTTCCGTGCCATGGGAGTACCGGAGGATTCCTTCACCAGCCGGTATCAGGAGAGAGTCATCGAACTGTACCGTCTGGCAAAGGACAACGTGAAAATCGGTGTGGAATACACACGGGGCTGGAATGAATATTTCCGGTACGATCTGGTGAATGTGTTCCTGTTCATCATGCTTATCATGGTTGGAGCGGTGATCTTTGCCGAGGAAAAACAGACGGGAATTCTGCCCATCATCCGCACCGCGAAGCACGGACGTGTCAGAACCGCATTTGCCAAGATTCTCACCATGCTTCTGCTGACTGCGGGAATCACCCTGCTGTTCACGGTGACCACATGGGCCGTGTACGGTGCGGTGCTGGGATATTCCTCTCCGGAAAACGCCATCCAGGCACTGTCCGACTTTACCCTGAGCCAGTATCAGGTATCCGTGGGCGAGTACTTCCTCATTACCGTCGGCATACGCCTGCTGACCTTCTGCACCTTCGGGATGGTGATGCTCCTGCTGTCCACGCTGTTCTCGGGATATGTGATGATTTACCTCAGCGGCCTTGGACTGTTCGGCGTGAACTTCCTTCTGTACACTCTGAAATACATCAATGCAAACGCTGTTGCGAAAAATGCCAATATGGTAGCCTGCGCGGCGGTGAATCCGCTGTTCGTCAGATACCGCGCGGTGAACTTTTTCGGTGAGATGATCGGATGCGTGCCGTTCATGCTGGTGCTGTTCGTACTGATCGGGGCGGTATGCGCGGCCGTCACCGTTCATGTGTTCTCCTGCGGCGGCTTTATGATCCGCACATCGTGGACGGATGCTCCCGCGGCGGCTGTGATGACCGTTTTTGGAAGAATCCGTACCGGCATCAGCGGAATTCTCGCACGGTATACGGTCAGCCGGAGCAGAAAGCGAAGCTACAGTCAGTCCCTTGTACTGGCGGAGGTGTTCAAGACCCTGATCTCCTCACGGTTCATTTATGTGGTGGCGGCGCTTCTTGTCATCAAGTGCTGGTATGCCGCCGAAACCTACGCACCCCGGAATTCCTACTCGGATGCGGTGTACAAGGAATACATGACCTGTCTGGAAGGTGAACTTACTGACGAAAAACTGGCGTTTATTGAAGAAGAACGTGCATCCATCGACGCGGTTCTTGCGAAAAAAGGTGCGATGGAGCAGGAGTACACCGAAGGTACGATTGATTTTGAAGCCTACCGGGTATATCTGTCCGAATACAACTATGCCTATTCCCGGAACGAGCTGTTCACAACAATTGAAGAACACCGGGATTATCTGGTGAAGCTGGAGGAAGAAACCGGCGTGAAGGGATGGTTCCTGTACGACAGCGGATGGCGGAATCTGTTCTCCGGTGATGCCGATCTGTTCCTGTACGCATCGCTTCTCCTCCTGCTGACGGGATCCTTTGCGGCGGAATACGCATCCCGGTCGTCATCCGGAAGCTTCGCACAGATTCTGCGGTCCACCAAAAAGGGACGTGAAGACACCTTCCGGGCTAAACTTGCAAGCGGTGCTGTGATTGCTGTGACTCTTGCGGTGCTGTTCGGCAGTGCGGATACTCTTGCGGTGTTCTCAGGATACGCCATGCCGGGATTTGATGCCCCCATCCAGTCCATGCGGATGTTCGGATCCGTCACAGGTGAGGTAACGGTAGCCGGATACATGGTGCTGTTCGGCATTCTGCGGATCAGCGGATCACTGCTGATGGCGATGCTGGTTTGTGCCCTGTCGGAGCTTCTGTGCCGGTACATTCCCGTGCTGGGATCTGCGGTGGTGCTGACCCTGATGCCCGCACTCTGCGCATACTTTGGACTGAAGGCGGCGGAAAAAGTCAGCTTTCTCAATCTGCTTGCGGGAACTCCGCTGGTGCTGGAATCCTCGTCAGTCTCTCTGTTTGGCTCCGGCTGGACGATGCTGGCACTATGGGTGACTGCGGCGGCTGCGGCTGTGCTGTGCATGATGATTCCCGCCCGGAAAATGTTCGTGAAGGGGTGACGGAATGAAGCGATTTCTGATTCTGCTGCTGACGGCATTTCTGCTGGTGTCCTGCGGGAGCGATGGGAAGGATCCTGCAGAAACTCCTTCCGGTGGATCTGTACCGACCGGGAAAGCTCTACCCTTTGCGGCGGCTGAAAACGGATACTATACCAATGGAATGCTGTACTACACCGATCACGGTTTTGTGCTGTATGTCAATCTTGACACAGGCGAGGATCGGGTGCTGTGCTATGATCCTCTGTGCACACACGACGATGAGACTGTCACATCGGACTGCCAATGTATCGCATACCATGCTGCGGACGGTTTTACCGGACGGGTTCTTGCGGACGGGGATAGAATATGGTTTCTCGCGGAAGAACATCCCGGTAAGATACCGGGGGATTTTACAACCTGGTATCAGCTCAGATGCATTGATCTTGAAAACATGAGTCTGAATGTATATTTGCGCACCAACGAAATGCATATTTACGATTTCTGGATGTACGGCGGTGAGATCTATCTTTCCATGCCGAGACAGACAATTGCCGAAAACGGAAGTGTCAGTTACGAAGGCGGCAGTATTTACCGGATGGAGAAGAACGGCAGTCTGACCATGGTTCTGGAAGACAGTGACGGCATTCAGTACCGTCTGCTGGATTCCGGGGAAGACTGCGTGTACTATCATGCAAAATTCGGAAACGGTGAGCTTTACCGTGCATCTGCGGACTTTTCCTCTTCTGAGACAGCGGCGGTTCTGAACAGCGTGTACAATATAAGAATCAGCGGCGGATATGTGTACTACATGAAGAAAAACGGCAACTCCTACAATGTTACGCTGGACGAAGCTGACGGTGCCTTCAATGAGGAGATTTCCGTCCGTGAACTGCTGGGGAATGAATACGGACTGTACAGAATGAGACTTGACGGCGGTGCGGAAGAAAAGGTTTATCCTTCCATGCCCCAGGTTCGGAGCAATTCCGTGATCGACTACAGCACATATCTGGTTGATGAAGAAAACGGTCTGATCTGGCTTGCTCCGCTGGATGCTTCCTGTACGGGATTCGGAATCTGGGAGCCTGATCTGCTGATGATGCAGATGGGTGCGGACGGAAAGAGTATTCTGACCGGAGTGTTTTCCGAAACCGGCGGACGGATTCTGGCGCTGGATGCGGACACACTCACACCTGCCGCAGAGTACACTGTTCCCGGATGGGATGCAGTGGATCTGTATGCTGTGGAAAACGGCAGGGTAATGGGACTGTTCCGTCTGACAGATACTGAAAAACTGAAGCAGCTCCATGAAACGGAGGGGCTGAATTCCCGGTGGGAATACGATGTGTACGGTGCGTTTGCACTAGAATAAGGAGGGAGCAGCATGAAATTCAGACATTTTATCCCCGTTCTGCTGGCGGCATTCCTGCTCTTTTCCTGCGTGAGCGAGCCCGAGCTGCAGACGTACACCAACGACGAATCCCTGTGCCAGATGGGGGACACGCTGTATCTGTGCAGATTTCTGCCGCAGATTCTCAATGGTTCGCTTCCTGCGGAGAGCAGACTGTGCCGGGATCCTCTGTGCCGGCATCAGTATAACGACTTCGGATGTCCGGAAAGCAGCCGTTTTTCCGACATTCTGACGGAATTCAGAACCGACGGAGAAACGCTTTATATGCTGACCTCGGACACGGATGCGAAATACGAATACTATAAGCAAACCGGAATCAAAGCCCAGCTGAGGCAGATTTATGCCCTGGATCTTACCGCGGGCAGTATGCGTGAGATTGCATCCTATGAAGCCAGCAATTTCAGCTACGGTGCGGATTTCTGGGCAGATGACGGGTATATTTACTACAAACAGGGCTATATTCTGGATCCTGAAGGGGTGGATGCTTCTTCCCAGTGCGTGCGGATCATGCGGGTGAAAAACACGGGAAGCGCCCCTGAAGATATTCTCGGCGAGGATCTTGACCCGACCTCAAATTTCATCGCGGAGGACGGGAAGATTTACCTCAACCGCAGTGATTCCCGTGATCTTCTTGAAATTATCGATCCGGAAACCGGAGAAACTGTCAGCCTCAGTACGGGCGGCAGAGCGGTACGCCGTCTTGCAGTCATGAACAGCACGGTTTACGCGGTCTGCTTCGACGGTGAACTCTCCGTGACGGGAAGCGAAACGGAACACACGATTTTTACCTACGCTGTATACCGCGCGGACGGCGGCAGTCTGACCTGTATTGCCGAAAACATATCTGCTCCGGTTTTCTCAGGCGGATCCATCTGGTACAGCACCCCGGAAGCACAGTTCCACGGTGTTGTGAAACCGGAAATGGCATCTCCATTTGATCTGCTGTCCCATTCGGCAGGGGATCTGATCCGGCTGGATCCCATATCCGGTGAAACCATGCGGTGGAGGGCAGAGAAGCACATCGAGCCCATCGGTTACTCCGCCGGGTATGTGCTGGCGAATCTGATCGATTACGAAGAATATGCGGTGTCCGGTGAGAAGGACGAAACTGTATACAAACTGACTTTGAACGATGACGGAACGGTGATGGTGGACGGAGAATTTGAGGAGGCTGAAAAATGAAACGATTACTGGCACTGCTTGCGGCGGCATTTCTGCTTCTGTCCTGCGGAAATACGGAAGCGGATGACCCGTTTTTCGACCTGTATCTGCTGACCGAGATCAGCGAAGCGGGCGGCAGGACTCCCGCAAAATTCAATGCATCCACGGGAACTCTCACGTCCCTCTGTGCCGATCCTCTGTGTATGCACACAAACGACAGCGGCTGTCCCTTTGCACGGATGACGGGAGAGGTGACCTATCACGACGGATGCCTGTATTTCTGGAAGGAAATCCTCCCTTCCGAGAGTCCGACAGATATGTACGACTCCGCGCTTATGGGCTATGATATGGATGACGCATCTCTGAGGGAAGTGGTACGCAGAAGTACGCTTGAGCAGATATTTCTGGACAACGGATACAGTGTGTCATCCTGGTCCCAGGGAATCCGGTGCGGCTGTCTCTGGACTTCGCTGAACAACAGTACAGGCACCGGCAGACTTGTGACCATCCGTGTGGATCTGGAAACGGGGAAGCGTGAACTTCTGTCCGGAGACCACTATATGCCCCTTTGCGAATACACCGAAGGACGGTATTTCGGTGTGACGGAATCCGGTCCCATGGTGGCGGCAAGCCCGGGATTTGTGATCGCCGGTTTTAACGGAGAAAATCCCGAATACCACCTGACCGAGAAAAACATCGCTATCACTTTCTGGGACAAAATGGACGGCGACACTCTGCTGTATGCTGAGATCGGCAAAACCGATGACGGATGGTGGGACTGGGAGCATATGACGCTTTTTGCGTACAACATTAAGACCGGAGAGAATACCACGGTGCTTGAACCCTTTCCGGACGTGTATTTCGCCCAGATCGGCGACTGGATCTACTACACGCCCTATCTGGAGGAACCGATCTTCCTGGGCGTGGAAAAGCACAGCGGACAGGAGAAGTACAATAAAACCGGCGGGATCCTGCAGCGGGTGAATATCCGCACGGGAGAGCGTAAACCGGTATTTGAGATGCCCGAATACAATCTGATCGGCACGGAAATCGACGCCGTCGGGCAGTATGTTGTTGTCTCCTACCATAATATTGATTACGAGAATTACGAAACCGAGATGACGGAGTTCGGGGAAGCATATACCTACGAAAAGGAATATGGCCGTATCGTATACAATACATCCACGGGTGAGACGAAGATTTACCCGGAAGCATAGGAGGTATCGGATGAAACGGCTGATTTCACTGCTTGCGGCGGCATTATTCCTTCTGGTTTCCTGCCGCGGAAACGACGGTTCGCTGGGTGCGGAGTATCTGTATCTCAATTCGGTCATTCATCTGGAAAATAATTATGCCAGCACCCTTTCCCGGATGAATCTTGAGACGGGAAACATCACCCACCTTTGTCCGGATCCGCTGTGCGATCACACGGCAGAGTCCGGATGTACCTTCTCAGGTGTCCTGAATTATGAAGTGGATGAGGAAAACGGCGTTATCTACTTCGGAAAAGTGATTCAGAACGGTGACACGGAAGAAGAACATATCTGTGTATACGATATTACTCAGGCTCAGGCCAAAACTCTGCACATATACCGGAACGAACCGGACGATACATGGTCAACTGTCTTCCGCTTCGGGCAGATGTGGCGGATTTCATCGGTATACGACGATGGGATTGACGATTACTGTGTCAGCATGACGGAGAAAAATTTCGATGATCCCGTCATTCTGCCGGATAATGCCATTCCCTTTGCGGAGAACCGGCTGTACTATTATTTTGCCGAGCGGGAAACAGCGGGCGGAAATGCGGTGAGCTTCTATATGCAGGACAAAGGGTTCGAGGAAGAGCCGGTGATGCTTGCGGATGAGCTTCATGCGTCTGAGTATAAGATCTCCGGGGAATATCTGTACTATCTGCAGAACCGGATTCTGTTCGGTCTGCATCTGGACGGAACTTACCCGGCTGTTCCGCAGGCACTGATCGAGAATGTGTCGTGGTTTACGGTGATTGATGAAAAAATTTTCTTTCTGAGGCGTGAGAAAGACCCGGTCTGTGTCGGTTATGATGCATATCAGGAAGAAAATATATACAACACCTACGGAAGTATCCTGTGGACTGCGGACTGTGAATCCATGACGGTGAAGCCTTTTGCGGAGTTTGACGGGTACATTGTCCGCTCTTATATGCATACGGACTCTGTGGGGGATACGATTATTCTGTCCTACGGAATCTGGAAGGAGACGGACGGCGTCATGCGCTGGTATTCGACAGGCGGCGGTATTCTGGCAGTGGACGGGGATACCGGAGAATGGCGTGCCTTTGATGCTCTGACAGAGAACCATTGAACGGAAACTTGACGAATGATTTGATGTGGTGAATCAATAACCGGACATCACCACGGAACAGAGAGGCGGAAAATGAAACTGACGATTGATAAAATCACAAAATCCTACGGATCCAATCTTGCGCTGAACGGCTTTACAGCGGAGCTGACTCCCGGGATTTACGCACTGCTGGGACCCAACGGTTCCGGAAAATCCACGCTGATGAATATTCTCACCGATAATCTGAAGGCGGATTCCGGGGAAGTGACCTACACCGATGACGGCGGGAAAACCGAGAATACCCTTGAGATGGGCGTGCGGTTCCGGGAGAAACTGGGATTCATGCCCCAGTATCCCGGGCTGTATCCGAATTTTACCGTGGAGCGGTTTCTCTGGTACATGGCGACCCTGAAAGGCATGACAAAGGCAGAGGCATCGAAACAGATTCCCGAAATCCTTGCCGCAGTGGAGCTGGATGATGTGCCGAAGCGGAAAATCGGCGCGCTGTCGGGAGGGATGAAACAGAGACTCACACTGGCGCAGGCGGTTCTGGGGGATCCGGAAATCCTCATCCTTGATGAGCCCACTGCGGGACTTGACCCGAAGCAGCGGATTGCCGTGCGGAATTTTATCTCAAAGCTGGCTCTGGGCAAAATCGTTATCATTGCCACCCACGTGGTGCCCGATATCGAGTTCATCGCCCGGGATGTGATTATGCTGAAAAAAGGTGTGATCGTGGACTCCGCGCCTCCTCATGAGCTGACCCGGAAAATCGACGGGCAGGTGTGGATTGTACCCTGCAGGGAAAGCGATGTGACCCGGATGCAGGACACATACCGGGTTGTGGCGATCACACGGGATGAGGTTACTTCGGATGTTCTTCTGCGGATTCTGGCACCGGAAAAGCCCACGGAAGATTCCCGGCATGCCTCCC
>JAFQWY010000304.1 GCA_017407225.1 Clostridia bacterium
AGCGTTTGTCACGAGACTGCGGAGAATGTCACGTTCGTCTTCTTCCAGAAGTGCTTCGGTGAGTGCGGAAATATCCGAAAGGGAAGGACAGTTCATGAAATACTCCATCACCGGTGCGGGACGGTTTTCCCGGATGAGGAAAATAGGGGCGAGGATTTTCGGCATGGTTGGGAGGGATGCAAAGAATGCGCCGTCGTCGCTGTCTGCGAAAACAGGTTCGGTTCCGTTGGCATAATACGCCGTCAGATACGCAAGGGTATCGTACAGGATACCGGTTTCGGGGAGGTATTTCATGTTCAGTCTCCGTTCTGTGGTGAATATGAATCTTATGCTGAGAGCATATTACCACGAAATGAAAAATAAGTCAAGGGAACAGTATGCTTTGTAACACAAATGAAATATTTTCCGGAGTATTTACAGCTTCGATGGAACAATTTCGGAAAATAATCCGTCTGATAAGTGAGGATAAAGAACGGATCGTGAAAAATTTTCATTGTATAAGGAGGTATCCCATGACCGGAAAACAGAAATGCAGGATATTGAAGGAAATCAGGCGGCAGATTGCCCGGCAGAACGATATCCGCTATGTCATTGAAGAGTGCACTCACAAGGGAAACTGCCGGGGGACCTGCCCGAAATGCGAGTGGGAAGTCCGGATGCTGGAAAAAGAACTGGAAAAACGGCGTATGTCCGGCAAAAAAGTGGTGCTGGCCGGGATTTCGGTAGGTTTTCTGCTGACTTCCTGTTCTCCCATCGACACGGTTAAAGAGTTCATCAGCGAAGTATCCCATCCGCTTGAAGGAGACATAATGGTACAAACCTCGGAGGGAGCTGTTGCCGAAACCGATCAGGAGGAATGCATGGTTACGGAAGGGGAACCGGCATGGGAGTATGAGACGGAGAGCGGCGAGGTTCTGCCGGAAGAAATCGTTGAGTTTGCCGGGGTCCTTCCAGCAGAGGATGAGACCGATCTGCCCATTCCCGGCGAAGCACTGCCGGTATATGAGGAGGAAGAGACGATTCTGGAAGGGGACATCCGATTTGTCGGAACGGAAGACGGGGAGGCATCATGACGAAACCGTTTTTCCCGACAGCTGCTGTCTCACGTCTCAGAATGGCTACGGACGGCGAAGGCATCACCACACTTGTCTGTGCACTGGGCTGTCCTCTGCGGTGCCGGTACTGTCTCAATAAATTTACGTGGGATGAGAACACAAAGGCAGATCGGCTTACCCCGAGGGAACTGTACGAAAAAGTGAAAATGGATTCCCTGTATTTTGAGGCTACCGGAGGAGGCGTGACTTTCGGCGGCGGAGAACCGCTTCTGTATGCGGTTTTTTTCCCGGAATTCCGTGCTCTCTGCGGTACGGCGTGGAAGATGTACGCCGAAACCAGCCTGTACGTACCGGAAAGAAATGTCCGGATTGCCGCACAGGTCATGGACGGATTCATTGTGGATATCAAGGATACCGATTCCGGAATCTACCGGGCATATACGGGCAGGGAGTTGTCCGCTGCTCTTGAAAATCTGAAGCTTCTCGTCACACTGACGGATCCCGCAAAAATCCGGGTGAGGCTTCCCCTGATTCCGGGATATAATACGGAAGAAGACCGGCTCAGAAGCGAAACAATTCTGCGTGAGATCGGAGTCACCCGTATCGAGAAGTTCGATTATATAGTGAGAAACGATTGACGGAAAGTCTGAATCAGGAATCCTGAAGTATTGTCAATAAGTTTCCGCAAATTTTTGCGAAGTACTGTACAAAAACGTATTTTTGTGATATTCTATCAATAAAGTGCTCCCTGTTCATACCGGAATACGGAAATTCAGCTGTATTTTCGTTTGTTTCCGGACGTATGCATGGAACTGTATTTGATAACGAAAGGAATACCGTCATGAAAAAATACGATATCGCGGCTTATATCTGGCCGTCCTACACCGGGAAAGAACGCCGTACCCTCCAGTTCTGGGAACAGGGTATGGGAGAATGGCAGTCCGTTCTGTCTGCTGTCAGCAAGGTGGAAGGACAGATGCTTCCGCGCAAACCGCTCTGGGGTACCGTCGATGAAGCTGATCCCAAGGTTATGGAATTCCAGATCAAAGAAGCACTGCGCCACGGCGTCAATGTGTTCATCTACGACTGGTACTGGTACGACCGCCGTCCTTTTCTGGAGCAGTGTCTGAATGAAGGCTTCCTCGGTGCACCCAACAATGAGGATATGAAGTTCTATTTGATGTGGGCGAACCACGATGCCGGTTACACATGGGACAAGCGTCATTCCTCCTGCAATGAGGTGATCTGGCTCGGCTCCCAGCCCAGAGAAGAATTTGATATCATCTGCCGCAGATTGATTGATCGGTACTTCACCCGCCCCAATTACTATAAAATCAACGGCTGTCCCGTATTCATGATCTATGATGTCATGAATCTGATCAGAGGTCTGGGCGGAATCGAAAAGACAAAAGAAGCTCTCGCATGGTTCCGTGAGCGTGTGAAGGAAGCCGGCTTCCCGGACCTGCATCTTCAGCTGACGATCTGGGGCGAATACTCCGTCAACATCAGCGGCGTAGACAGTGAGCGTACAGGTTCTACCAGAGACATTGTACCGGAGCTGGGGTTTGACTCCATGTCACACTATCAGTTTGTGCATTTCGTGAACTGCAACCGGGATTATCTGGAAATTCTGCCGGATGTTGCGAAGGAATGGGACAGAATTCACGAGGAATACAAGGTTCCGTACTATCCCCATATTTCCATCGGCTGGGACAACAATCCCCGTCATCATCACATCACCTATCCGATCATGAAGAATAATACGCCCGAAAACTTCAGAAAAGGTCTGGAGATGGCAAAGGAATTCAGTGACCGCTACAACGATGTGCCGCTGATTACCATCAATTCCTGGAACGAATGGACGGAAATGAGTTATCTGGAGCCGGATGATGTATATGGTTACGGTTATCTGGAAGCCGTACGGGATGTGTTCACGGAAGAATAAAGTGTATACAGAAAAAGAGATGATGCTTTCTCCGCCGTGCCGGGAGTGCGTCATCTCTTTTGTTTATGATATACGGTGAACGGTCGTTTATCAGAATTCGGCTTTGCTGAGCCAGCGGTCGCTGAACATCCGCCACAGGAACATGGCAACCCGGAAGATCCAGTCGGCGGTCATGGCATACCATACACCCATCAGTCCCAGCCCCATACCCGGGAAGGAGATCAGCCCGATAATCGACACGGTTTCCAGGGCAAGGACGTAGGCCAGCGCTACACGGAAGAACCACATGGAAAAGATTGCCACAACCATGGTGAACATGACGTCGTTGGCAGCGCGGAATGCCGGCGGCAGACAGAATCCGGAGGGCCACAGAACCATGGAGACGATGCTGTGATAGATCAGCAGGAATTTCGCAAGATCTGTGGATTCGGGGGTGAGACCGAACAGCTTCAGCAGAGGAGTGGAGAAGACGCAGAGCAGAATATCGGTTACCGCGATCATGACATAGCTGTTTCCCAGCAGGGATCGGACATAATGCTTTGCCTGCTCCTTTTCCTTCGCACCGACGCACCGGCCTACAACGGCAACCATTGTATTCTGCACAGCACCGCCCACGGTGTACTGGAAATTGGCAAGGGACAGAGTGGCGGCGTTTGCGGCAATGGCGACGGTTCCCAGAGAAGAGACAAGGCTTGTGGTCATCAGCCGGCCCATCTGGAACATACTGTTTTCGATTCCGTTGGGCACGCCGATTCTGAGAATGGCTTTGATGATGGAAAAATCGGGTTTGTAATGCAGCATCTTTTCCACATGGATGTACCGCTTCTTGTCATGCGCGATCCACAGAAGAAGAGAAGCCGCGATGAACCGTGAGAACAGAGTAGCCCATGCCGCACCTGCCGCACCCAGATCCAGACCGTAGATCAGAATCGCGTTGCCGGCAATGTTCAGCAGATTCATGAAAATAGAGGTTTTCAGCGTGGTGATGCTGTCCCCCTGCGCACGGAATGCGGCGGAGATACTGTAATCTATGGCAAGCATCGGAAAAGAGACCGCCACAATGGTGAAGTAGGAGAGGGCATTGTGCATGACGCTGTCTTCCACCTCACCGAACAGGAGCTTCAGAAGAGGAACGCGGAAGATCAGTACCACAGCAGTGATGGCTGCTGCTGCAAGGGAAGCCGCGTAGATCAGCTGTTTTGCGGCTTCGCAGGCGTGCTCACGATCCTTCCGTCCCATAGCCTGGGCAAGAACAACGGAACCTCCGCTGGTGAGTGCGCCGAACAGCGTGATCAGCACAGTGTCGAGGGAGCCGACCAGGGATACTCCGGCGAAAGCATCTTCTCCCTTGTTGGATACCATCATGGAGTCGACCATACCGATGGCTACGGAAAGAAGTCCCTGCAAAGCCAGAGGAATGAGAATCCGGATCAGATCCCGGCGTGAAAAAAGCAGGGGTGTCTGTTTGTCCATACTGTTGTCTCCTGTAAAATACGGCGGATGTCTTGACAGATGCGCCTGTATAAGCTATGATAAGTATAAATAAAAAATATGGCAGATTCCTGTCATAATCAGTAATTTTTGTGCCATATCGGGGGATGTATGCAGGCTTCATTTCATATCAAACGGGAACAGATTCAGCATTTTCATATGGAGAAATACCGGACGCTGGGCGGATCCTTTCATTTTCATTCCCATATTGAGCTTTTGTGGGTACGGAAAGGGAGTGCGGAAGCATGGATCGACGGAAGCGGTTACACAGTCGGTGAGAATGAACTGGCAGTTGTTCTCAGCTATGAAGCCCATCAGTTCCGCTCTGATGAAGAGGGAGAATACATATCGCTGTTTATCCCGGTGTTCCTGTGCCCGGAGTTTACCGAAGCGGTCCGGCACAGAAAAATCCGTCGGCCCGTGATCCGTGAGACGAAAACAATGGAAAGAATCGCATCCGCGGCGGACAGACTGAATACGGAAGGACTGAACTCTGTGGAGCAGACCGGATGGCTCCATGTGATCCTCGGTACCGTGCTGAGCGGGATTGAGTTTCATGAGCTGACCGCACCACGGGAGGACGATCTGCCGGCGGCTGTGCTGTTTTATATCAACGAACACTACCGGGAAGATATATCTGCCGATTCCATCGCACAGGCGCTGGGATACAGTGCAGATCATCTGGCCAAAAGCTTCCGTGCCTGTTTTCACATTGGGATCGGCACCTATATCAATACCATGCGGCTGAAGAATGCTGTGATGCTGATGCGTGAAAACAGGATGAGCATCACGGACTGCGCACTGGAAAGCGGATTCGGATCTCTCCGGACATTTTACCGGGTTTTTGAAAAAGAATTCGGCTGCAGTCCCCGGGAATATCTCCGTCAGCCCTGAAACAGTATAATATTTTAATATAAAATGAAGAAAAAAGCTCCTGACATGAAACAAAAGATGTGTCCGGAACGTCTAAGCATATATAAGCTAATGTAAATACCTCCGGTTCTTTCAGTCATTCCGGAGAGCAGCGGCAGGAGGAAATATCAGTGAAAATCAAAGAAAACGGAACTGCGGTATACGCCCAGCAGATATTGGGGCAGGTCCGGCAGGCAGTGGTCGGCAAGGACGGAATTCTGCTGCGTGTGCTTGCGGCGATTCTGGCAGGAGGACATATTCTGCTGGAAGATGTGCCGGGGGTAGGGAAAACCACGATGGCTCTGGCTTTTTCAAAGGTGCTGGATCTTGAGTACAACCGTGTACAGTTCACCCCGGATGTTCTCCCGTCCGATGTAACCGGCTATTCCATTCCCGACCGTCAGACCGGCGAAATGATCTATCAGAAAGGTGCGATTCTCTGCAACCTGTTTCTGGCGGACGAGCTGAACCGTGCAACCTCACGAACCCAGTCCGCTTTGCTGGAAGCCATGGAGGAAGGGCAGGTTACCGTAGACGGTGTGAGTCATCCTCTTCCGAAACCGTTCATTGTAATTGCCACACAGAATCCCACCGGAGCCGCGGGAACGCAGATGCTGCCGGACAGTCAGATGGACCGTTTTGCGATCCGGCTGAGTCTGGGATATCCCAACCCCAAAGATGAGGTCGCCATGGTGCTGAACCGGCAGAACGGAAACCCGGTGAAGAATCTGTGTCCCCTCATGAGCCGGGAGAACCTTGCGGCAATACAGAACGAAGTGGAGCACACTTATGTCCATGAGGCGGTGGTTAAATATATTGTGGATCTGATTGTCGCCACCCGGAACTCGGAAGACATTCTCCGAGGCGCCAGTCCACGTGCGACTCTGGCTGTAACTGCTATGGCGAAAGCGGCGGCACAGCTCAGGGGAAGGGATTATGTTGTACCCGGGGATGTGCGCGAGGTATTTCCGTGGACAATCGCTCACCGTC
Source organism: Clostridia bacterium (assembly GCA_017407225.1). Classification (GTDB taxonomy): domain Bacteria; phylum Bacillota; class Clostridia; order Oscillospirales; family CAG-272; genus UMGS1696. The sequence continues at coordinate 6,394 of JAFQWY010000304.1, forward strand.
TGCTTCTTTCCTCCAGAGCCGAAGAACAGGGCAGAACGGCGGATGAAATTCTGAAAGATATCGTGGAGCATACTCCCGCTCCCAGAATACGCTGATATGGCCGGAAGAAGAATTCTTTATATTTTGTCCCTTGCAGGATGCCTGGTGTTTTACGGTGCTTATCAGAAGTGGTTTTCCTGGATTGTTCTGCTGGCGATGGTGACGCTGCCGTGGTTTTCTCTGCTGCTCAGTCTCCGCGCCATGCTGTGCACGAAACTGAAGCTGATCGTGCCGGAGCGGATCACGCAGGGAAGACAGGCGAAAATCCGCATGAAAATCCGCTGTCCGACGGTGCGGCCTCCTCTGAAATACAGAATCCGGGTATCCAGACCCAATACGGGTGAGACATGGATCCTGTGCGAAGGGGACTCGCTTCCGTCTGATCACTGCGGCGGACTGGTGATACAGCCCGAAGGTGCCGCAGTCTGCGACTATCTGGGATTATTCCGCATGAAAGTACGGAAAACACCCGTCAGGATTGTCAAAGTAATGCCGCGTTCGTCCGAGATTCCGGTACCGGAGAGTCTGAACCGCTATCTGGCGAAGGCATGGCGTCCGAAACCGGGAGGCGGATACGCGGAGAACCATGAAATCCGTCCGTATCATCCGGGGGATACTCTGAATCTGGTTCACTGGAAGCTGTCCGCCAAAGTGGATTCGCTGATGGTGCGGGAACCCATGGAACCGGATCAGGGACTGATGCTTCTGACCATGGATCTGAGCGGATTATCCGATGAGCTTGACAGAAAATACAGCCGCCTGCTGTGTTTCGGCAAAAAGATTCTGAACCGCGGTGCGGCATTTGAAGTGATTGCTCTGACCGGAAACGGACTGGAATCCTGGCTGATCCGGGAGGAGTCGGATCTGCTGGAATGTGTCGATTCGCTGTTCTGCACCCCCTGTGTAAAGGATGGCTCTGTCTGCGGCCGGAAGTTTTCCGCTACCCTGCAGCTCCACATCGGAGGTGAACCGGATGAAGAATAGGATTCTGAACCATCTGCTGGGAGCATTGTTTGCATTTCTGTTTTCGTTCTGTTCGGTCGGATGTCTTCTGACCGGATTTGATCTTACGATCGGATCCCCTGCGGCTCTGCTTGTCTGGTGTGCGGTTTTTGCTGTTCTTTCGGCGGTGCTGTGGTTTTTCCGATACGGTGTCTGGGTGATCCTGCTTCTGTCCGTGCGCGGGGCCTTTGCGGTCTGGCAGGACGGAGCGGTATGGGATCAGATCCGGGCACTGGCATACACTGTCAGTTCTCACTATCATGAAGTTTACAACTGGCCGGTGATCGGCACTCCGGCGGCGGATTCTTTCGATCTTGCCATGATTCTGCTGGGATACCTGACCGCACTTGCCATGAGTTTCTGTATCTGCCGCCGGACACATCTGGTGCTCAGTCTGCCCGTGGTTCTGATGCCGCTGGTGCTGTGTCTGATTACAACGGATACCCTTCCGGAGGAAACGGTACTGTGGCTGCTGATGTTTGGCATTGTTCTGCTGCTGGTGACCGATTGGGTCAGACGGACAAATCCGGAACAGTATGCGGCGCTTGTACTCCGTATAGCTGTACCGGCTGCAGCGGCTCTCGGACTCCTGTTCTGGCTGAATCCGCAGGAATCCTATGTCAATCGTGCAGCTGAATTCCAGAAAACAGCGGCTGAATGGTTTCAGCAGGCGAAATCGACCGCAGAATCCGTCGTCAGCGGAAATATCACGGGAAATACCGCATCCCGTACATTGAATCTGCGGAATGTGGGCCCGAAAAGCAATTTTTCCTTCACTGTCATGAGAGTCACTGCATCCTATGACGGAACAATATACCTGCGCGGCAGGGATTACGATACCTACACCGGAACCGCGTGGGAATCGACCGGGGAGCGTGAAGAGATTTTTCCGGCAGGTGAGGATCCGGTCGGAACCCTTCAGGTGGTTACATACGGGAGCCGGAAGCTGCTGTATGTTCCGTATTATTCCTCCGATGCGGTCAGCCTGACGGATGGCTATGCGGACAACAGCGAAAGTACAAACGTATACAGTTATACCGTAGCGAAAAATCCGTTGGGAATTTCTTCCGATGTATCCGGTTATACAAAGCTGCCTGCCGAAACCGAAGCATGGGCAGAGGAGATTGCAGAGATAATCCTCAGCGGACGAACCTCAACCATCGGCAAGGTACGCTGTATTGCGGAGTTCGTGCGGAACAGTGCTTCCTATGATCTTTCAACCTCCGCGATGAGTTCCGATTACAGCGATTTTGCACGGTGGTTCCTGGAAGAAAGCGATACGGGATACTGTGTGCATTTTGCCACGGCCGCCGCGGTTCTCCTTCGTGCGGCAGGAATCCCGGCAAGATATGTGGAAGGGTATATGATATCCGTCCGTGCGGATGAAAAAACACTGGTTTCCAATCGGGAAGCACACGCTTGGGTGGAATATTATGATCCTTCCTCCGGGGTATGGCAGATGCTGGAGGTTACGCCTGCCGATGCTTCGCAGGATCATGAAACATCGTCTGCGGAACCGGAAGAAACGGAGACTGCCGAAGAAACGGAAATGGCGGAAGAAACCGAATCCGATCAGACTGTTCCGGAAGAGAGTGAAGCGGAGGAAGATCCCGCCGAACCGGAAACGGATGCTTCGGGCGGAGAGGATTCCTCTGAAAACGTCCAAAACGGCAATTCCGGACAGAACTCCGTCGGCAGCAGCGGAAACGGCGTGAACTCCGGAGGAGCTTCATCCGGCGATACGGGCAGCACTTCCGTTCAGAAAACTCCTTTCAGAATTCCGAAGTGGATGAAAACGCTGATGTGGATTCTGCCTGCACTGGCTGTTGTTCCGGTTCAGGGAAATCTACGCATCGCCTTCAGACGGAAGCGGTGGCATTCCGGTGCCCCAAATGAAATGGCATTGGAACGATGGAGGCAGTCACGGCGTCTGGCAAGGCTGACGAAAACCCGGATTCCCGGTGAGCTGGAAGAGCTGGCACTGAAGGCCGGGTTCAGTCAGCACACCATCACTGAGGAAGAGCTGTACCGGTTCGAACTGTACCGGCAGAGCGTTCTGAAAACAGTGGGATCAATGCCGTGGTACAGAAGGTATTTCCTGCGCTGGATCATCGCTGTGGGATAAAGATTTCTTTCGGCATCGAATCAAATACAGAAGCGGCTGTTCCGTCATTATACGGGAAAACAGCCGCTTTTTCCGTGAATGGGAGATACAGGAATGATACTGAACGAAACAGCGGAAATGAACAAAAAATATCGTAGATCACTCCGGAAAATCATTGAAAATTCCGGTAAAAAATGATATACTGTGTTCAGAACAACAGTGAAGGAGCAGAATATGGATATAAAAAACAATTACCGTGTAACGGATCGGACTGTCAACCGGCTTCCGGTCAGTCCCATCCTGTGCGGCAATTTTATAGAACTGGGGTACGGACTGCAGGCGGAAGCCATGTGGGGAGAGATGCTGTTCAACCGCAGTTTTGAACCGTTTCCCCAGTATCAGGATATCAACAAGGACTGGTACGATCTGTTCTGTATCGATGAAAACGGCAAGCGCGATTACGAACGCGACTGGCGTAAATTTGACTGGTATCATTCCGGATATGAGCACAATGCCTGGTTTGCGGCTCCGAACGATGCGGAAACCCACCGGATTGAGGATGAATCCACCTTTATCATCGAAACCACACCCTATTCCGACGCGGTGATCCGGAATGTAGAGGGAGGCGTCCACGGCACTCATTGTATGCGGATCATCCATTCCGGATCGGATCGGGGCGGTATGGCTCAGCGGGGCAAGGTTCTGCGTGCCGGGATGACCTACCATTTTTCGGGATATTTCCGCAGAATCGGCGGCGGGGAAGTCCGTGTGACCGTGGCACTGCACCGGGACGGCGAGTTCGGTGATATGCTTGACAGCTTCACATTTACTCCCGGTACCGGATATGAAAAGCAGACTTACACGTTCCGCTCCGATTTTTACGGACGGGCAATGCTTGCGGTCTGGGTGGATGGCGGTGAGATCGAGTGCGACTGCTTCTCCCTGATGCCGGAGGATACTGTATCGGGATGGCGTCGGGATGTTGTGGATGCAGCAAAAGAGATCTCCCCGAAGGTGATCCGCTGGCCGGGCGGGTGCTTTGCATCGTTCTATGACTGGCGGGATGCCATCGGTCCCCGTGATCAGCGGAAGCCCACCGCATCCTATTTCTGGGGAGGATACCAGAGCAACGACGTGGGATCCATGGAACTGGCATCCTTCTGTGAAGCCGTTGGTGCCGAGCAGATGATCTGTGTCAATCTGTTCCATCCGGCCAAGGAGAATTACCTCAAGAACGATAACAACGACTACCGCTTCCCGGGATTCACCGATATCCATGAGGGAGCAAAGCTGGCTGCCGACTGGGTTGCCTACATGAATGCCGACGAAAGTCATCCCATGGGTGCGCTTCGTGCATCTCACGGAAGGAAGAAGCCGTTCGGTGTGAAATACTGGGAAATCGACAACGAGACCTGCCGATGGTTTACAGGGGAGCAGTACGCGGAGGCGGTGAAGATTTACTCCGAAGCCATGAAGGCGGTGGATCCCACCATCAGAATCGGCATGATTACCTACGCGTTCGGCGGCAATGACGTGATCGAACGGATGCTGGAGATTGCCGGAGAGCACATCGATTTCTTCGCAGACCGCGGTCCCGATCCCCGGAATCTTTCCGGCAAACTGGGGGTCATGCGGGCATACAACGAAAAACACGGTACATCCATCGGTTACTGCAACACGGAATGGCTGCCATACGATATGTTCTGCTTCCATGTGGACAGCTTCAACTGGGTCAACGGCAACAAGAGCTTCATGTTCAGCAAATGGCGCTATGCCATGAACATCTTCCGCCAGATCATGATGTGGCAGAGAGAAGGCGGGGATGTGCTGTTTGTAAACTTCAACAACTTTGCCAACACTCACGCCCAGAACGTAATGGATACCCCGAAGGAAGGTGTGTATATCTCCGCAGCGGGACGTGCCATGGGTTTGATGGCATCTTCTCCCGCTTCGTGGGTTCTGGAAATCGAGGACTATACGCCCGAGCTTCTGGCGCCTTTCCAGGTTCAGGCGGCATGGGACAGAGAACATGAAAAACTGGTTCTGTATGTGTTCAATCTGGACGCGGAGAGCAGGGAAGCGGTGTTCGATCTCGGTCAGCTGAAGACGGCGTTTGCAGATGCTGCAGTCATGGCGGTTTACGCAGATGATCTGTACGATATGAATACCCAGACGGATCCCGAACGGATCAGAAGGATGACTTATACCGCAAAAACGGATGGGGATACCGTTGCTGTCCGGGTGCCCGGGTACGGATTCGCCATGGCCATTCTTGAAAAGTAAAGGAAAGAGATTTTACTGCAGAGGAGGCAATTATGTTATTCAACCCGAAAAATCTGATAAAAACGGAAGGCAGCTTTGTATTCTCCGGTGAAGTGAAGGCCGAAGCACACGGATGTTTCAGACGGGAAATATTCCGTGAATTCTGGAACGGATTCACATACCGGTGTTCCACACTTCATGTGACGGAAACCGACGGATATGTTTTTAGAATCGGTGAGGCCGAGGAACAGCCTACGGACGGATATGCTTACAGCATTTGCATACAGGAATCAGGCATCTGCATCCGTGCAGACAATGAAAATAATCTGATTCTCGGATTCATGACGCTTATTGACCGGATCGAAGCCATTGACACAGCGGACGGCAGCACGTCTCTTTCTGTCGGATGCTGCAGAATTACGGAATCCCCGGCAATCGGAACCAGAATGGCGCATTTCTGTGTATTTCCCGAAACCGAACTGTGGGAACTGCACCGTTTTATCCGGTTCTGCGGCGCGCTCCGGTATTCCCAGGTGATCGTTGAATTCTGGGGAATGTACCGGTATGATTGTATGAAGGAGCTTGCATGGCCTCACGCCTACACAAAAGAAGAACTTCAGCCCATCTTCCGGGAGGCAAACGACATGGGTCTGGAAATTGTACCCATGTTCAACCACTGGGGACACGCTGCAGCCAGCCGGGTTATGCACGGCAAGCACGTCGTACTGGATCAGAATCCGGCGCTGGAGACGTATTTCTGCGAAAACGGCTGGTGCTGGGACATCCGCAAGCCCAAGGTGCGGGAGCTGCTGAGAAAAATCCGCCGCGAGCTTCTGGAACTCTGCGGAACGGGATCCTATTTCCATATCGGCTGTGATGAAGCGTACGGCTTTGATCTGAACACCGACGACGGCATGGATGCAGTCTGTGATTTTATCGGTGAGATTGCCGATGAAATGGCGGAAGTGAACCGCAGAATCCTTGTGTGGGGGGATATGTTTCTCTACAGACATCCACACTACAATTCCAGGAACGGATATGCCGCAAATGCACCGTCTCCCCGTTCGGAGGCATATATGCTTGAGCGGCTGAACCGGAAGGTCATCATTGCAGACTGGCAGTACGATGCCAACGAAGCTCCGGTGGAAACATCTCTGGTGTTCAAAAAAGCCGGACTGGACTGTGTGATCTGCCCCTGGGACAGAAGCCATGCGAAGCTCAGATCCTGTCTGACAACCGCAAAAGAACAGAATCTGGCAGGATTGATTCATACCACCTGGCACACCCTGTCGGCAGGCACCCCGTACGTGGCAATGGCGGCAGTGGGATGTTTTGAAGATCATCCCGGGCTCAGCCATACCGGAACGGCAGCTTTGCTGAGAAAGGTTTACTTTGTTGACGGAGACTGGCAGAAAGCCGGATGGGCAAAGCAGGAGATCGGGATTATTACCTGACAATTCTGCTATAATTAACCGGAAAATACAGTATTCGGAGGCAGTTGTATGCTGTTGGATTTTTCACAATACAAGTTTGACATTATCGTTCAGGCAGGGCAGTCAAATTCCGAAGGATACGGATTCGGGCCTGCCGGGCATCCGTATGAGCCCTCTGACAGGGTGTGGTATCTCAATTCCGATTTTACTGTCACCATGGCAGCAGAAAAAGTGACAGGAAACGAGATCCAGAGCAATTTTGCACTGCCGTTCGCCGGAGAGTACCTGAACGCCGGCTGTCTGCGGGAAGACCGGAAGCTTCTGATTCTCCGGTGTGCTGCGGGCGGAACGGGATTTCTGGATAACCGCTGGAAGCTGACGGATGACCTGTATCTGCGGATGCTGGAAATGATCCGTACGGCTCTCGGACTGAATCCGGAGAACCGATTGACGGCATTTCTGTGGCATCAGGGAGAAACGGATGCCTGCTGCAAAGCATCGTATGAAGTGCATTACAATCATCTGATGACACTGATCCGCTCCGTGCGCGAAGAGTTCGACGTACCGGATCTGCCGTTTATCGCCGGAGATTTCGTTCATCACTGGAAGAATGACAATATCGATATCTGTACACCTGTGGTGGATGCAATCCGGGATGTATGCCGTGACTGCGGCTGCGGCGCTTTTGCCGAAACAGACGGGCTTCTGTCCAATTATCAGGAACTGAACCGCAATCCGCTTGGATGGGTGGACACCATTCATTTCTCACGAAAAGCGATTTACGAGCTTGGAAAGCGTTATTTTGAACTGTACCGGCAGACAGCCGGCATATAAATATTCAGGAGGATTAACCATGAAGAGATTCAATCATATCATCGTACTCGGTATCGACGGAGCAGGTGCTTTCATCAAAGATGCGGACACTCCGAATTTTGACCGGATTTTCGCGGACGGTGCTGTGACCTACACGGCTCTGTCGTCCAATCCCACCATCAGCGCGGAATGCTGGGGCTCCATGCTTCTGGGCGTAGGTCCCGAGGTTCACAAGCTGACCAACGGTATCGTATCATCCACTCCCTATCCCACCGATTCTCCGTTCCCCTCCCTGTTCCGCCGCATCCGTGAAGTGATGCCCGATGCGGAGCTGGGTTCCTACTGCGACTGGAATCCCATTACGTTCGGTATTGTGGAAAACAATCAGAATGTTGCCCATGAAACTGCACGGGACACCGAATTGATTCCCATGATCTGTGACTACATCCGGGAAAAGAAGCCCGCCTTCCTGTTTACCCAGCTTGACAGCGTGGACGGTGCAGGTCATGGTCATGGCTACGGCACCGAAAAGCATATGCAGCGGATCCATGAAGTGGATGAACTGGTAAACGATGTTTACGAAACTGTAAAGGAAACGGGCATTCTGGAGGACACTTTGTTCATTCTGATTGCCGATCACGGCGGATACGGAAAGAGTCACGGCGGCTGGACGGACGAAGAAAGACTTGTTACCTTTGCGGCAGCCGGAAAGGGCGTACAGAAGGGGTATATTGAAGTGATGAATATCCGTGACCTGGCAGCGATTGTGCTGTACGGTCTGGGCATTGATGCACCGGAATTTGACGAAGCGGGCTGGACTGCACAGGTTCCGGAAGGGATGTTTGAGGATGCGGATCTTCCGGCATACCGGGATATCTCCCATCTGACCGGAGCGGCACCCAGAAGATCCTACGTTCCCCATACCTCTGAACTGATCTGAATTCCCTGAATCTTCCGCAAAAGGAGATTATTATGACTATTACTCTGAAAGACCGTGAAATACTCCGCTCCCTTGCTTCCCGGTACATGACTTATGCTTTGTCCGAACGGAATAACGAAAAGCGGGAACTTTGGCGTGCTCTGAACAATCTGCATATGCAGAAGCCGATGATCACCATCGACCAGATGCCGTGGCATGAACTGGACGTGGACGGATTCCTGCAGTGTGAGGTGGAAGATCCGTACTTCCGTGGAATCGAGTGGCAGCTGCGCTCGGAGATCTATAAATGGGAACATCTGCCCGTGGATATGGTACTCAATCCCTACATCTCTCTGTCCCGTCCTGTGTCCAACACCGGATTCGGACTGACGACACGCCGTCTGGCACATGATTCTTCCGGAAATATTCAGTCCTACCTGTTCGAGGATCAGCTGGCGGAGATGGAGGATGTGGAGAAAATCCAAACTCCTGTCCTGACACTGGACCGTGAGAGGGAAGCCGACATTGTTTCGGCCGCCGAGGATATTTTTTCGGGAATTGCGCCCGTGAAGCTTCGGGGCATCATGCTCCACTCCGGTCTGTGGGATTCCGTCACCTTCTGGAAGGGCGTGGAGAGCTGCTATATCGACCTGCTTGACCGTCCGGAGCTGATTCACGCCATCATGGAGCGGTATACCAACGCCTTCATCGCCCAGATCGAGCAGATCAACAAGCTGGGGCTGTACGATATTACCTCCAATATCTGCCACTGTTCCCATACCTTTGACGACGGACTGCCGGAGAGCTGTGACCTGGAGCATCCCACCACCTACGACGGCTGGACCTTCAGTATGGCACAGCTGTTCACCTCCGTGTCTCCCGCCATCAACGAGGAGTTCGAGGTACCCTATATGTCGAAGATTTTCTCATACTTCGGCTCTGTGTACTACGGCTGCTGCGAACGGCTGGACGACAGACTGGACATTATCGACCGGATGCCCAACATCCGCAAGATTTCCTGCAGTCCGTGGAGCGACCGGGAGCACTTTGCCTCCGTTCTGCCGAAGAAATACATTATGTCGAACAAGCCCAATCCCTCCTATCTGGCAGAATCCTCCTTCGATGAGGAAGTGGTGCGGAAGGATCTGAGACGAACCATCGCTGCTGCCAAAGCCAACGGACTGGGACTGGAATTTTTACTGAAGGACATCAGTACCGTGAAAAACGATCCCCGCCGTCTGTGGAGATGGGCGGAGATCGCACTGGAAGAAACGGAAAACGCGGCGCTGTAACCGCGGATCAACGAAAGCGAGAACGAATATGACACGCTGTGAGAGAGTAAAAGCCGCCATTGCACACAGGGAAAGCGACAGAATCCCCAGCTGCATTCATCTGGCCGGGGACGGAAAACAGGCTTATTCCCAGCGGCTGTACGAAAAATATACCGATGCAAACCTGCGGAAGTTAGTGGATGAGAAGAAAATTTCATGGGAACACGCCATGTACTACGGCATGGGTAACCATGTGCTGACGGTGAGCTGTCCCTGGTGGAGCTGGTTCCAGGTGCCGGCGGAGTATTTTGCGGAGGAAACCCCGGATTATCTGCCGAAGACCATCGGAACCGGAAGCTACGGCGCCTTTGCCGAAACGGTGCGGAATCTGAAGGAATACACCGATGCGTATGTGCTTGTGACCATTTGGGGAAGCCATTTCGAGAAAGCCAACTTTGCCCGGGGCATTGAGAATTTCCTTGCCGACATGGCGGGAGATCCGGAATATGCCCAGAGAATGCTGGATTTCATCATCCGCAAGAACATGGTCATGCTGGAGAATATCATCTACACTCCCGGCATCGACGGAATTCTGCTGGGCAGTGACTGGGGATCCCAGCGCGACCTGCTCATGTCTCCCGAAAGCTGGCGGAAGATGATCAAACCCGGCGAACAGAAGGAATATGACCTGCTCCATGAAGCGGGCATTGATGTGTGGCTCCATTCCTGCGGCGATATCCGGAAAATCTTCCCCGATATCACCGGAATGGGTGTGGATGTGCTCAACCCGGTTCAGCCGGAGTGCATGGACATCTATGAACTGAAGGACAATTACGGGGACAGGATCACCTTCTGGGGCGGGATCAGCACCCAGCAGACGCTTCCTTACGGAACTCCCGAAGAAGTGGCGGAGGAAACCCGGAAGGTCGCAGGATATCTGGCAAAGAACGGCGGGTTCATCACCGCTCCCGCTCAGGAGATTCAGGCGGATGTGCCCTTCGAGAATCTGTGTGCCCTGATCGACACGGCAGCAGAGCTGTAAATAAAGAATAATGCAGGAGGAAGTACCATGACACCATTCTGGGTATTGCAGACGGATAAAGCACCGGCTTCCGCTTTTCTCGAAGGAGATCGGCTGATTCTGGAAAACCGTTATGTGAAGCGCATAATTGACTGCAGAACAGGGAAGACGGTATCACTCACGGACGGTGACGGCAGCGAAGCCATTGCAGGATCCATCAGAGAAGGGGAGATTTCTGTAAACGGCGTGAAATTTCCCATTGAAGGAGGGTGCGGAGGACGGATCGGCAAGGATTTCCTCAAAGCTGTCCGCAATTTTCGCGCCGCCGATGTGTTCCGCGGTACGTTCCGCGATTTCACGATTGGTGTCGAACAGGGTGAGCTCGCCGACGGAGAGATGTTCCTTGTAGATTCCGGCAAACGCACCGCCGAAACCGAGTCCGACGAGAGCCACATTCAGTTTTTTCAACATGAATTCTCTTTTTCAAAGTGAATAATAAAAATCGTTGTGAAATACGCTTACGGAATCATCAGATCCGCCCAGACAATGGCGTGATCCGTCATCCACGGGGCGGCGACACGTCCTGCGTTCTCGATCGTGATTCCTCTGGAGACAAAGATATTGTCAAACGGACAGGGGGAGACCGCCGTATCCAGAATGGTGTCAAAGATACCGAACTCACCGCAGTTGGCAGGGGTAAATCCGGCGTCGGTGAACCGCGCGAATTCTTCACGGTACAGGAGAGCTTCGCTCAGCTTCTGACCGTCGTTTTCGTAGTCCTCGGGATTGAAGTCGCCCATGATGATGCAGAATTCCTGCGCGGCGGCATAAGCGAGAAGCTGCGTGATCTGCTCGGCGCGTACGTGTTTGTCCGACCAGTCAAAGTGAAGGCTGATGATGCGGATTTCCCGCCCGTTCAGTGTGACGGAGCCGCTGAGAAACCACGGATGCCGGAACAGGAGATTCCCGGTGTACGCAATCTGCTTCACATCTCGGATATCGCAGTCGGACAGAAACGCCTTGATGTTGTAGTTCAGATTCCCGCGTCTTTCGTAGTTCCGGTAGGAGTCATAGACTGCGGTGTACGGATCAGCGGTTCCGAAAAATTCGGTGTCTTCCTGAAGTGCCCAGAGATCCGCGCCGACCGACTCGATAGTACGGCGTATGATGGATTTCGCTTTTTCGCTGCCAGTTTCAAATCCTTTTCCGGAAAAATCACTGGCGTTGAACGTGGCAAATCGGACTTTCATGGGGGTACTGCTGTTCATAAGGCACCTCGTTTCAGTTCTTTTCTGCTTCATTATAACACGCATCCGGGGCATTGTCAAGGGAAGGCGGATCTGCGGCCAAGTTTGAACCTCTGACGCAGAATCTTGCCGAATACGACTGGGCAATGGCGGAAGCCGCTGCGTCCGGTGTATGGCCGTGCGTCCGGGGAAAACGTCTGTACGACACCGAACTGTGCCGCAGTGTGGTCAAATACTGGACGGACGTGATCCGCAAGCATAAGAAACTGCTTAACTCCAACACCGTACACGTATACCCTCCGAAGCCGACGGAAAATCTGAATTATGCCGAAGATATCGACGTGATTCTTCAGGAGAACAATACCACGCCCGATAAGCTGTTCCTCATGGTCTGCAATCAGACGGAGGAATGCCGCACGAAGACCCTGGTACTGCCTGCCTTCTATACGGGGCTGACAGATCTGGAACGTCCCCATACCGCTCCCCGGTCGGGCAGTTTTGACGATGTGAAGATTCCCGAATTCGGAAAATGGCCGCCCCGATACCCGGAAAACATGGAAAACAAGCTGGAAGAAGCAATTCCTGCAGAAGACAGCGGCATCCGCATGGCGCTGTACGAACACGATCAGCCCGAAAAACGTACAGAGGCTATGATTGACACAAACGGCAATCTGATTCTGACGGTAACTCTGCCTCCCATGAGCTATACCTACTATGTGGGATATGCTGCGGATGACATGCCGGAGAATCCCGTTATACCGCCTGAAGGCAAGACATTCGGACTGAAATTCTGAACAACTACACAACGGAGGAAAAAACATGAACACACTTCCTTTACAGCATCACATTGCATTGTCGGAACAGATGAAGCCTGCTCTCAGATGGAACGGTTCCGATGATTTTGAAACCTGGCGGAATGTATGTACGGAAAAGCTGCGTGAGCTGCTGGGCATGGATCAGTTCACGCTCTGCGATCCGGTGTTCGAGATTACCGCGGAAGATGAACTGAACGGAAATCGTCATATCCATTTTGTTCTCCAGACGGAAGAAGGGTACTATACCCACTGCGACCTGCTTCTGCCAATGGAACAGACGGGGAAGCTGCCTCTCTGCGTTTGTCTGCAGGGACACTCCAAAGGGGCGCATATTTCTCTGGGACAACCTAAATATCCCGGTGATGAGGAGACTATCAGAGGCGGCGACCGGGACTTTGCCGTGCGTGCGGTGAAGGAAGGGTATGCGGCTCTTGCCATCGAACAACGTGGCTTCGGGCTTTGCGGCGGAACGGAAAAAGGCCCAGCCTGTGATCGTCCGGTGATGACCGCACTTCTTCTGGGGCGCACGGTCGTCGGCGAGCGGATCTGGGATATTTCACGGGTTCTGGATGCGGTTCTGATTCATTTTGCCGACCTTGTGACGATGACAGGCTCCGTTCTGACGGGAAACTCCGGCGGTGGTACCACAACTTACTATGCTGCCTGTCTGGAGCACCGGTTTGACGGATATATGCCCTCCTGTGCTGTCTGCACCTATCACGATTCCATCGTATCCATCCATCACTGCTCCTGCAATTACATTCCCGGGATTGCGAAATACTTTGATATGGGTGATCTTGCGGCAATGATTGCACCGAAAAAGCTGGTGGTTGTCTGCGGCAGGGAAGACCCGATTTTCCCGCTGGCAGGAGTTCGGAAAACTTACGATATCATATGTGATCTGTACAAAGCGGCAGGGGCTGCGGAAAACTGCGCTCTGGTGATCGGAAACGGCGCACATCGCTTCTATGCCGATGACGGCTGGAAGGCAATGAAGAAACTGCTGGCAGCCGGACAATGATATTGTTGACAATATCATTGATCTGTGATAATATTGTATCAGAAGCTGATTCGGTTACAATTCGGAAAGGAGAAGACTTATGAAGAATCAGAAGATTTGGGCATGCCTCTGTCATCTTGGCTACAATATGTGGGCGGATTATGAGGAAAAGGACGGCGTGAAGGGCTTTTACTACGGACAGGATTCCGATGTAATCGCAACGCCCCGTCTCCGGTTCCAGCGGGAAGCATGGGACAAGATTGTGGATATGCTGAAGGATGCGGGATGCAACATGATCGTGCTGGACGTGGGCGAAGGAATCCGGTTCGACTGCGCACCCGAAATCGCTGCGGAAGATGCGTGGACCAAAGATGAAATGAAGGCGGAGCTGGCACGGCTGAGAGGGATGGGCTTCGAAGTGATCCCCAAGCTGAACTTCTCCACCTGTCATGACGAGTGGATGGGTCTGTACTGCCGCATGATTTCCACCCCCCAGTACTACGAATTCTGCAGAGCCATCATCAAGGAATGCGCCGAGCTGTTTGATACGCCCCGGGTCTTCCACATCGGATACGACGAAGAGGGCATCGAGTGCCAGCGGAAGTACAACCTTGCCATCATCCGTCAGGGAGATCTGTGGTGGCACGACTTTGACTTCATCTGCGACTGCGTGAGAGAGGCAGGATGCCGTCCGTGGATCTGGGCGGACTACATCTGGAATCACACCGAGGAATTCCTCACCCGGATGAAGAAGGACGTTCTCATGAGCAACTGGTACTACGGCGGATTCCCGGAAGACTACTCCGATCCCGGAAACGGTGCCATCCATGCCTACTCCGTGCTGGCGGAGCATGGATTTGATCAGATTCCCGGCGGAAGCAACTGGGCTCAGCGCGGAAATCTTCAGGCTACGGCAGAATACATGAAGAAGAACGCCGATGACGAGCATCTTCTCGGCTTCCTGCAGACTATCTGGTACCCCAACTGTGTGAAGTATCTCCACCGCTACGAAGGCGGTATCGAAGATCTGGCCGAGACCAGAAGAAACTGGTAAGCACCTGAATAATTTTTCGGAATCTGTTGACAAACAGGCAGAAAAGTGATATACTTAAAGAGGTTAGTGAAGGCTAACCTCTTTTGCGGCGGAAAGTTAGCATGAGCTAATTCCGACTGCCCAACAACACAGGAAATCATGGTGATGAAAAATGACTTTAAAAGACGCTCAGGAAGGAAAAGAATACATTATTCAGCGGATCGAAACCGATGACGAGGAACTGGATGCATTCCTGTTCTCCCTTGGCTGCTACAGCGGCGAGACCATTACAGTGATCTCCCGGCGTAAGGGCGGCTGCACAGTTTCCATCAAGGACGGCAGATATAATATTGATAATCAGCTGGCGGAAGCTATCATTATCTGAAAACAGATTCCGCATAGAACAGTCACAGGAGTGATTGTTTTATATCTGCGGGTTAGTTTTCGCTAACCGCTATAGACAAAACAATGAATCCACTGGAAGAAAGAGAATGTTATGATTGATTTTATCGTGATTGCCATACTGCTTGTCATTGCCGGCGGTATCATCTTTTATCTCTATCGTGCAAAGAAGCGCGGAGAAACATGCATTGGCTGTCCCCACGCAAAACAGTGCGGAAATGCGGGACACTGCAGCGGTTCCTGCCATGGATCCGGGAAAAAAGAATAATGCTGCAGAGGGTGTATCGCCGGTACATCCTCTTTTTTACGAACGAAATAAAAAAAGGAAGTCTCCCCAATCAGGGAAACTTCCTCGTTTTATATCCGGAACTTAGTCATCCATGTAAACGGATTCCAGCAGCTTTTCGACGTTTTTGCCGAGAGCCTTCTGGTTCTTCTTGAACTGGGATGCGATGTTAGTGGTGTTGTTTGCAACCCAGCCGCGGAACATATAGGGCAGGGAGTTCAGCTTGGAACCGAACTGGAAGGTGAAGTCGAGCTTACGGCCTTCCATGATCAGGTCGATGATCTGAGCGGTGGTGGGTTCAGCGGAGTAGCGGCTCTTGAGGGCCTGGTCATAGTATGCGGGATATACATACTTGTAGGATTCCGCGCACATTGCTTCGTAGAGAGTACCGATGAACTGACCGTCTTCAGCGGGCATGGTCAGCGGAACTGCGAATACGGTGAACTGGTCCCATGCGTTGGTGTAGTAGCCTTCCTGAGCTTCGTCCAGCTTGGGCATGGGGAGGATACCGTAGGTGTCTTCCATTTCGGAGAGGGATTCGGTGGTTTCGCCGAAGTACAGCTGAGTCATAGCAACTCTGCTCTGAGCGAAGAGGGAAGGAATGGTTCTCCAGTTGCCGCTGGTCTTTTCGAACAGGGTACCGTCGCTTTCGTAGTACAGCTTCTGAACCTTTTCAACACCGGTGATGGTGCGTTCGTTGAACAGGTCGATGGTGAATTCATCCGGAGGAGTGATGATGGTCAGAGTGGGAAGGTCGAGAGCACCAAGCCATACGTCGTGGGTGTTAACGCCGGTGGAGGTGATAGCGTAGCCGTGAACGTCTTCGTTGTCGTGTACGCCGTTGCCGTTTGCGTCTTCGTAAATGGTGCTGGTGATTTCCTGGAACTTGTCGATGGTCCACTGGCCTTCAAATACGATGTTGTACAGATCTTCGGAAGTGTAGTTGTAGCGTTCCATGATCTGATAGTTGAAGAACATACCATAGGTGTAAAGCAGAGTGGTGATGGACAGGTCGGAGTTGTCGGTGAAGCGCTTGTTGTTGATGGTGGAGCCGCTGTTTGCCAGCTCGTTGTGCCAGGGCTTTTCGGGGTTGTAAACCGGAATGTCGAACCAGTTGTACAGAGCCTTTGCAGCGATCGGGATTTCCGCTTCGAAGTTGATGAAGCCTACCATATCATAGGATGCGGTGCCCGCGGTCGCTGCGGTAACAACGTCGTTGTAGGGAGTTGCAACTACTACCGCTTCGATGGTGGTATCAAAACGGTCTTCGATTCTGAGGTTTCTTTCATAAACTTCGTCGTTGGTGTTTTCACCGGTCAGTTCCTCGGAACGGATTTCGTATTCTTTGGAGGCGTCGGTACCGATTTTGAAGGAACGGCCGTCGAACTTGACTTCGGGAAGATCATCCGGGATGGACTGACGGATCTGGAGAGCGGTCAGTTCTTCCGCTTCGGTTTCTTCTGTGGAGGCATCTGCGGCTGCGGAGGTGTCCGCGGTTCCTGCCTGAGCGGTATCATCTGCGTTTGCACTGTTGTCGGAACAGGAAATCAGCGCAGAAGACGCAAGGATCAGGGCGAGGAGAATGGAAACAAATCTCTTGGTCATAGAGTTACTCCTTTGTTGGTTGATTGAATCGCACAATTTGCTAAGCTAATATTAGCATATTTTTGAGCGGATTGCAAGAATCAAAATAATACAATTATTATGCATTAAATTTGTGCAGAAAGACGAAAACCGTACTTTCCAATGCGGAAAATACGGTTTGAATATCTTATTTTTTGTCGGATCCGTTCTTTTTGACGGGAGGTTTCTGCTGGGAGGAGTTCTTCGGCTGCTTCAGTTCAAAGGCGGAGAGGAGCCGTACATTGTGAAGACCGAGGAAGTAGCCTCCTGCGGTAACGAGAACAGCGGGAACGATAATAAGCAGATGCATGATGGGATTGCGGGGAGCGAAATACGCCACGATACCCGCATACATACCTTCCCAGAGCAGAGAAACGGCCCGTCCCACGGTATCAAGGGTACCTGCCCAGACCATGGTGTGCTTGAAGGGATGGGCGATGAGAATGATCAGCGCAATGATGAAGTTGGGAATATTGGCGGCGAGGGAGATCCACAGACCGGTCAGGGGCTTTCTCTGAGCACGGCCCGCATCCACGCGGATTCTGTCGGAACCGCCCCGTTCCCAGATGACATTGTAGATCAGGAAGAGATAGAACAGAGTGGCAAAGCAGCTGGAGAAGAGCATGAGCCAGTCACGCTGATCCTTCGCCGCGTAGGAAGCTGCCACAAGCATGATACCAAAAAACGTGGAACCGAACTGGTTCAGCAGGATTTTCGATATGATTTTCGAGTTTTCACTCCAGAATTCTTTCATACAGGGACTCCATGGGGATAGTGATAGACGGGTGAAACTGCCCGCAGATATATTGTATTCGTTTTTTGGAAGAATTACAAGTCTGTCAGGCGAAAGTTTACAAACTATCCATTAAAAGATTAAAGTTTGTTGTATAATAGATATGGGACATTGGCTGATATTCACATCTGTCTGAATGTTTCCGACTGAAAATACAATTCAGGAATCCGTACAGCCCGTTTCACAGGAGAACCGACATGGACGATAAAGCTTTCCGGGCGGAGTTTCCGCCGCTGATCCGGAATTTTGCCAATTACAAGAATGTAGTGCAGGGATGCTCTGGGAAAACCGTCACTGAGTACCTGTTCGATCTGAGAACCTTCTGCCGGTATCTCTATGCCGTGCGGAACGGCCTTCCAACATCGGGAGAGGAATTTGATCAGATTGATATATCAGCACTTGATACGGCGTTTTTTGAAAGCGTCACCACATCGGAAGTATATGATTTTCTCACGTTTGTCAAAGGCGAGCGGGATAACGCCAACCGTGCTCTGGCAAGAAAACTGTCCGCAATCAAACAGTTTTACAAATACTGCACCGTAAAGCAGACACTGTTTGAAAACAATCCCGCCATAACCATCGAAACTCCAAAGACGAAAAAGACGCTGCCCAAGCATCTGTCCGTGGAAGAAGCGGTGGATCTGCTGGAAGCTGTGGATACCGATGAGGAAAGTAAAAATAAGGAACGTGACTACTGTATTCTGACGCTGTTCCTCAACTGCGGCATCCGGCTTTCGGAACTGTGCGGCATCAGCATTCCCGATCTTGACAAGGAACTGCGGTCCATGCGCGTTGTAGGAAAAGGAAACAAGGAACGTATCGTGTACCTCAACGATGCCTGCCGGGAAGCCATTTCAGCCTATCTTCCGATCCGGATGAAGACTCCTGCGAAGACCAAAGGTGAGAATGCGCTGTTCCTTTCCAGACTGGGTACCAGAATTTCTGTGAAAACCGTACAGTGGATGGTGAAGAAGTATCTGGGAGATGCCGGACTGGAATACAAGAATTATTCCACTCACAAACTGCGTCATACGGCAGCCACACTGATGTATCAGTCCGGGGATGTGGATATCCGGGTACTGAAGGATATTCTGGGGCATGAACAGCTGAACACCACACAGATTTACACCCATGTTGCCAATGAACATATGGAAGAGGCCATGAGCAAAAATCCTCTCGCATCGGTCAGACGGAAAAAGGACGACGAATAAGCAAGTTCCCGCAATCCTATATATTATTATGAAGGAAATAACATCCGACCCATACATTTCATCAGGAAAATATCACAACGGAGGTATTTATGAACCACATACTTCATCTGGAAAATCCCGCACTGCGGTGGGACAATGCATCCCCCGTCGGCAACGGATCCATGGGAGCCATGATCCGGGGAACCGTTTCGGAAGAAAAACTGACTCTCAATGAAGAAACCATCTGGGACGGAGGCCCCATGGATACCCATGTTTCCGACTTCCGTGACCGGATCGAGCACATCCGCGAACTGTTCCGGCAGGGGAAGGAATATGAAGCGGATCAGTGGGCACTGGCCAACATGAACGACTGCTTCTACCGGATCAAGGCATATGAATACGCAGGGGATCTGCTGTTCAGGTTCCATGAGGATGATCTGTGTGAAAACTACCGCAGGGATCTGGATCTGAACGACGGTATCTGCAGAGTTTCCTATGATAAAAACGGAACACACCGGACTCGTGAGTATTTTGCTTCCTATCCGGTAAAGCTCATCTGCTCCAGAACAGCGGCGGACAAACCCTTTGACTGTACCGTAACCTATGCCCGTCCCAATGTAACCTCACTGGAGTACCGTCCCGATTACATCATCGTGAAGGCGGAAACCGCAGCGGCGAAGAATCCCTTCTCGGTTTATGTGAAGATCGTCACCGACGGTGCTGCAGCTGCCGATGAAAACGGCGTACATATCACCGGAGCTTCTTATGCGGAAACCTATACCGGCATCTTCACCGCATTCCGGTACGATGATATCCTTTCCGCATCCGCAGCTGTGATGGCAGGAGCAAACCGCGGCTGGGATGCTCTGATTACGGAACATATTGAAGATTTCAGAAGCGTCACCTCCAGATCCGATCTCCGGTTTGACACGGATGAGGCTCTGGAAGCGCTTCCCGTGGACAAACGTCTTGAACGTCTGTGTCAGGATGAGGAAGCACGGGATGCCGGTTTGATTGCATTGTACTGGGCATTCGGCAAGTATCTCCTGGTGGGTTCATCCCGTCCCGGAACTCTTCCTGCAAATCTGCAGGGTGTATGGGCGGACGGTCTGACTCCTCCGTGGAACTCCGACTATCACACCAACATCAACCTGCAGATGAACTACTGGCATACCGAGGCCATGGATATCGGTGACTGCACACTGCCTCTTTTCGATTACATGAACGACTATCTCATGCCCGGCGGCAAGCGGACTGCTGCAGAGAACTACAGATGCGGCGGTATGGTTCTCCATCATCTGTCCGATATCTACGGCTTTGCGGCAGCGGCTGACGGTCTGTGGGGACTCTGGCCCGTGGGCGGTGCATGGATGGCGTTCCATCTGTGGGAACACTGGCTGTATACCGGCGACCGTGAATTTTTGAAAAACACCGCCTACGAATACATCCGTCAGTGCGCCCTGTTCTTCATGGACTACCTGTTCGAGGGCGAAGACGGATATCTTCACTCCGGACCCTCCACCTCTCCGGAAAACCGCTACCTCACCAATGTGAACGGGGAAAAGAAGGCGGTTTATCTGGCAGTTTCTCCCACCATGGACATCCAGATCATCGGCGGTCTGCTGGACTTCTATGCCGAGACCGAAGAAATTCTTGGCATCCATCCCGAAGACGGCGTGAAGGCGAAGGAGATCCGTGCCAAGCTTCCGCCCATGCGGATCGGCAAACACGGTCAGCTGATGGAATGGCTGAAGGACTACGACGAAGCGGAGCCGGGACACCGGCATATTTCCCACGCGTTCGGTCTGTACCCGGCGGCTCAGATCACCCGGAATACCCCTGATCTGTTCCGTGCAATCGAGGTAACCATGGAAAGACGTCTGGCATCCGGCGGCGGTCATACGGGATGGTCCCGGGCATGGCTCATCAACCTGTTTGCACGTCTGGGCAAGGCGGAGGAAACCTACAAGCACATCCGCGCCCTGTTCACCAGATCCACGCTGCCCAATCTGTTTGATACCCATCCGCCGTTCCAGATCGACGGAAACTTCGGCGGTGCGGCAGGCATTTCGGAAATGCTTCTCCAGTCCCACGACGGTGCCATCACTCTTCTTCCTGCGGCTCCCGCATTCCTCTCCGGTGAGTTCACCGGACTGAAGGCACGGGGCGGCATCACCGTATCTGCGAAGTTTGAAAACGGACGGATCACATGGCTCAGACTGGACTCCGACAGGGAAGTCAGGGTTCGCCTGAGACTGCCCGGATACGAAGAGATGACCGTGACCGTTGACGGATCCTGGGAGCTGTAAAATCAGATATTATAAACACATAAAGGAGAGAATTTTATGAAAAAGAGAATCATGGCGGCTGTTCTTGCTGCATTGCTGTCCGCGTCTGCCTTTACCGCTTGCAGTGAATCAAACGCCGGTACCAACACCGATGAAACCCAGCCCGCAGCCATGTCCACCGAAGCGGTCGTCACCGAAACTGAAGAACCCGAGAAGGAACTGACCGATCTGGAAAAGCGCCAGCTGATCCCGGACAATCTGCCCGACACCAAGTACGACGGTGCGGAATTCCGCGTGTATACCGTGGATGCCGCTTACGCCGACTACGAAGGGGAAATTCTGGCGGAGGAAATCACCGGCGATGCCTGCAACGATGCGGTATACAACAGAAATATCCGGATTGAAGACCGGTTCGATATCAGAATCGGCGTGGGATCCGATGCAACTCCTCAGGCGATGTGCAAAACGCTGGCTCAGTCCGGCACCGAAGACTACCATGTGGTTGCCATGTACGACTTCAAGGCCAACGAAGCCATCACCGCGGAAGCCGTCCTCAACTGGTATGACGCACCCTATCAGGATATGAGCAAGCCCTGGCACAACTCTCTTGCCAACGACGGTGCCACCATCAACGGCATCCTGTACGCCATCTGCTCCGACCTTTCCTACACTTCCATGACCTTCACCCACTGCTTCTTCGCGAACATCGATCTGCTGGATCAGTACGGCTACCAGAGAGACGACCTGTACAACATGGTCAAGGAAGGGAAGTGGACCATTGATGCGTTCATTTCCATGATCGAGCCCATGTATCAGGACTACAACGGCAACGGCAAGACCGACGGGGATGACCTGTACGGTTTCGGTTACTCCATCTGGAATCCTGCGGATGTGTGGATCACCGCATTCGGCGAGGAAATCGTCTCCAAGAACGACGAGGGCAGACTGGAAGTCACTTTCATGAGCGACAAGACCGTGTCCATTCTGGAAAAGCTCCTGTCCTTCCACTACGACTTCCAGGCATTCAATCTGATCGATCCCCAGTACGGCGAAGAAACCAATTTTGTGAACAATAAGCTGGTGTTTGCGCCCATGCGGTTCCAGGCAGCATATTCCAAACTGCGTGAGATGGAATCGGAATACACCATGCTGCCCTATCCCAAGTGGGATGAAGCACAGGAAGGCTACTACACCAACGCGGACGACAAGTTCTCCGTATTCTGCCTGCCCAAGCCCTCCTACAACAATCTGGAGTTCATTTCCTGTATCTTTGAAGCACTGTGCGCGGAATCCTACAAGACTGTATATCCCGCGTACTATGACCAGGCGCTCAAGGGCAAGTACTCCACCGACGCCACCACTGCCGAAATGGTTGACCTTGTCATGGCGGGCCGTAAGTTTGACTTCACCTTCCAGTTCGGCTCCATGCTGTTCCAGAGCCTGCCCTACATGATCCGAAATATGCTCCAGGACAACAATCCCAATCTGGCGTCTGCCTACAAGCGGATCCAGAAATCGCTGACCAAGAATCTGGACAAGCGGTTCTATGAACTGTACGGCTACGAAGACTGACCCATAATAACACAGCGGAGATTCCTCTGACAGGGGAGTCTCCGTTTTTTTGCTTGGTTAAATTGCATCAAATTCTATGGCTGAAATTGTACATACCGATGAAAGTAAGGGAAATACAGATCAGCGGTTGAAATAAACTGTACAATATCGTATAATGTATACTAATATGGAAGAGTGTGGCCTTCCGAAAAATACATTATTTCAGGAGAAACAAGATGAAAAAGAGACTTCTCGCAGCGATTCTGGCCGCTTTGATGCTGATGCCCGCACTTGCTGCCTGCAGTGAATCGAACGCCGGCACCAACACCGACGAAACCAAGCCTGCGGGCTCCGGTGCCGATGCGGCAGTGACCGAAACCGAGGAACCCGAAAAGGAACTGACCGATCTGGAAAAGCGCCAGCTGATTCCGGACGATCTGCCCGACAACAAGTACGACGGCGCGGAATTCCGCGTGTACACCTCCAATGCATCCTTTGCGGACTATGAAGGTGAAATCGTATCGGAAGAAATCACAGGGGACGCCTGCAACGACGCGGTTTACAACAGAAATATCAAGATCGAAGACCGGTTTGATGTGAAGATTGCTGTGAGTTCTGACTCCGCGCCTCAGGATATGCCCAGAACTCTGTCCCAGTCCGGTACCGATGACTATCATGTGATCGCGTTCTATGACTATGTTGCATCCACTCCCATCTCCAATGAAGCGCTGCTGAGCTGGACCGATGCTCCCTATCAGAATCTGGACAAGCCCTGGCACAACAAGCTGGCAAACGATCAGGCTACCATCAACAACCATCTCTTTGCCATCTGCTCCGACCTTTCCTATACTTCCATGACCTTTACTCACGCGATTTTCGCGAACCTCGATCTTCTTGATCAGTACGGCTATCAGCCCTCCGATGTTTACGGCATGGTAAAGGAAGGCAAGTGGACCATCGACCAGTTTATTTCTGTCATTTCCGAAATGTATCAGGATACCAACGGTGACGGTAAGGCAAACACCGCAGACCTGTTCGGCTTCGGCTATCAGATCACCAACCCTGCTGACGTATGGTATACCGCATTCGGTGAAACCATCACCACCAAGAACGATGAAGGCAAGCTGGAAATCGCTTTCATGAACGACAAGACCGTAGCGATTCTGGACAAGCTCCTGTCCTTCCACTATGATTTCCAGGGCTTTATCAAGCTTTCCACTCAGTACGACGAAGAAATCTACTTCACCAACAACCAGCTGGTATTCGCCCCCATGCGTTTCCAGGCAGCTTATACCGACCTGAGAGAAATGGAAGCTGCATACTCCATGCTCCCGTTCCCCAAGTGGGATGAAGCACAGGAAGCATACTACACCAACGCGGACGACAAGTTCACCGTATTTGCGCTTCCCATGCCTTCCTACAACAGCCTTGACTTCGTATCCTGCGTATTCGAAGCACTGTGTGCGGAATCCTACAAGTCCGTATATCCCGCATACTACGACCAGGCGCTGAAGGGCAAGTACTCTACCGACAAGGAAACCGCTGAAATGGTTGACCTGGTAATGGCAGGCCGTAACTTCGACTTCACCTTCCAGTTCGGCGAAACCATCTTCATGCGTATTCCCTACATGATCCGCGACCAGCTCGTTGACAACAATGCAAACATCGCATCCGCATACAAGAAGATCCAGAAGCCTCTGAACAAGGGCCTCGACAAGAAGTTCTACAAGCTGTACGGATTTGAAGAATGAGCGGGGAAGACTCCTCAGCATAAACTTCAGATGCATCCGCCCCGCTCCTGAGCTTCTGTGCACAATCGTCTGACACATGACTGCACTGACAGCGATAAGTTTCAGCAAAGAATAACGGAAGCTGCCAAAGCTCCCGATATTCACTTAACAGGCAGAACGTGGCAACCCATGCAGAGAATTGAATAATAAAACGGAAGTTTTTCCTGAGAAGGAAAGGCTTCCGTTTTTGTATTTGATTATTGGAACAGCCGCTCAGTCCAGCATCACATCATTCCCCTCCAACAGTGCTTCGCAGTCACGGATCCGCTTTTCCGCTTCCGCCGACTGTGCTTCAAACAGGGTGGGATCCAGTTTCTTCATGGTGCCGTACTGGTAGGCATCGTAGTTTTCAAGAATATTGTTGTGAGGACGGGAGAAGAATACTTCATCGGATATGAAGGATCCTACGGAAACATGGGTCTGCTGGCACACAAAGCCGCTGCCGGCTTCCAGAAGATTCTGTCCGAACATGACGGTTTTGTCATTGCGGATTCCCAGGAGCGGCAGGAGTGTGGGCATAACGTCCATGTGTCCTCCTGCCGTGGAAACGGTTTCCGAGCGTTCCATGCCTGGAATGTGGATCAGCAGGGGAACATTGAATACATCATATATAGTGTAGCTTTCTCCCGTCAGAGACAGAACCTGTGAGGCAATCCGGTGATCGGTGTTGGTCAGGGCATAATGGTCGCCGTAGATGACAATCACGGAATTGTCGTACAGTCCGGCTTTGTCCAGCATGGCGATGAAATCCCCGATGGCGCGGTCTGCGTAGTTCACGGCCTGCAGATAGGAGCCGAACAGGGTTCCTTCATCTTCAGGAGTCAGCGTGACGGCTCTGTAATCCTCGGGAATCACATATGGATGATGGGAGGATACGGTGACATAGAAAGCGTAGAACGGCTCCTCGCAGACGACTAGCTGATCCATGGACTGACGGAACATCTCACGGTCGGACAGTCCCATGGGGAACATATCCGTCTGCTCGAAATCTTCCAGAGAGGTGTATCTGTCGAACCCCTGATTGGGATATGCAGTCTCCCGGTTCCAGAATTCAGCGATATAGTTATGGAACGCGAGGGCGGCGCTGTAGCCGTTATCTTTCAGCAGGTACGGAAGTCCATGATAGATATTATTTGTGTATTTGACGTATCCTGCGGCGCTCTCCGGTGCGAACAGGGAGTTGTTGACGTGGAATTCCGCGTCCGCAGTGTTTCCTCCGCCGATCTGATAGTAATAAGTGTCGAAATAGAAGGTATCCCCGGTGATAAGGGAATTGAGCACCGGCGTCAGTTCCTGGCCGTTGTAGGACTGTCCGATGACAAAATTCTGCAGAGCCTCCACCTGAATGATGATGACATTCCGCCCTTCGGCAATCCCCCAGTATTTGGAAGATGACCAGTCCTGTTCGGTATACAGGGCTTTGTCGACTTCTCTTGTATCGCCGATACCGGAAAGAGTGACATAAAAGTCGTTCATGTGATAAGTGATCATCTCATTGAACAAATATTCTGCACGGAAACCGGGGAAGAATGCCAGAAACAACACGGCAAGCAGAGCGAAAGTACCTGCAGTGATCAGGGGAAGCAGACGGGGAATGACTTTTTTACAGAGAAACTCCGCTGCCCGGGTGAATTTCCGGTGGAGAAAATCCCTGTTTACTGCCCAAAGAACAAACAATGGCAGGTCGCACATCAGTAGCATATGAACGGGCTGCACCAGGTTTTCAACGGTATCGGAGATCTTCTCCATCTGCCACAGCATGGGAAGAAGGGCGGCTGACGGCAGCTTTGAGACATAGGAGAAGTATACCAGGTCGATTGCCATGAACAGGGAACCGATCGAATAGAGGGTCATGGAGACGATCCGCGCCGCTTTCGGATGAAGCGTCAGCAGAAGGGTGTAAACAAGGAAGTGAATGGCCATGGTAGCGGCGGTGAGCGGGACTCCGTACCCGGCCAGATTGAGATGACTGTAGAAAACTCCCGATTTAACCCCCAGCAGCAGCGAAGTCAGTACGCCGGCGAGAAAATCGGCGGGGGAGATTTGATGTCTGAGGTGATTCATACTGCACATTTCTTCTGAATAATATGTAAGGATTTTGTAAGCCTACCTATTATACCGCATTTCGGCAGTGAAAAACAGAGGATTTTGAAAACATTCACGAAAAATTCAATCTGTCAAGCCCTTTTGGTGAAATTCTCTCTTTCATGGCATTTTCCCTAAATTAACGATGGAAATTTGTGTGATATTCCGCCTTGACAAAAAAGATCCGATCGTTTATAATATATCACGTGGCGCGCATCGGGAAATGCCATATTTCGTGCCGCGAAATCGATTTTTGTCTATATTTAGTGATCATAAATGAGAATACATATATCGGAGAAGTTTCATGATAACCAAGATCGTTAAGCGTGACGGACGGGAAGTGCCGTTCAATATCGAAAAAATCGCCAATGCCGTGTTCAAAGCAGCACAGGCCGTCGGCGGCAGTGACTACGATGAAGCCATGGCTCTTGCCTGTGAGGTTTCGGAAAAGCTGGAGGAAGAATCCAGAGCTACCGGCGATCTTCCCACCGTCGAGAATATTCAGGACATGGTGGAACGGGTTCTGATCAGCCACGGTCATGTCCGTACTGCGAAGGAATACATCCTGTACCGTGCGGAAAGAAACCGTATCCGCGAGATGAACACCGGTCTGATGAAGACTTACGAGGATCTTACCTTCCAGAGCGCCATTGAAAACGATATCAAGCGTGAAAACGCGAATATCGACGGTGACACCGCCATGGGCACCATGCTCAAGTACGGTTCCGAAGGCGCGAAGAAGTTCTATGAGCTGTTTGTTCTGGATCCGGCGCATTACCGGGCACACAAGGAAGGGGATATCCACATTCACGACCTGGATTTCCTGACCCTGACCACTACCTGCTGCCAGATCGACCTCTGCACTCTGTTTGAAAACGGTTTC
Source organism: Clostridia bacterium (assembly GCA_017407225.1). Classification (GTDB taxonomy): domain Bacteria; phylum Bacillota; class Clostridia; order Oscillospirales; family CAG-272; genus UMGS1696. The sequence goes on from JAFQWY010000304.1 coordinate 34,244, forward strand.
TCCACCGGTCACGGCCACGTGAGAGAACCCAACGATATCATGACCTACGCGGCGCTGTGCTGCATCGCCATCCAGTCCAACCAGAACGACCAGCACGGCGGCCAGTCCGTCCCCATGTTTGACTACGCCATGGCAAAGGGCGTGGAAAAGACCTACCGCCGCCACTTCAGGCGCAACATCGCCAAGGTTCTGGATTTCTCCGGTCTGCTGGATGACGGCACCGACTTTGACAAGCTGGCTGACGGAATTGCGGCACGTGTGGAAGAAGCGGTCGAGATCCGCATCGGAAACGCCGACAAGGTGAAGAGCGTTCTCGAGGGAATCCTCGCCGAAACCCTGCCCCATCCCGCTCATGATGCAGCCGTTGTCATGAAGTACACCCAGCGCGAAATCGAACGCAGCACCTATCAGGCAATGGAGGCTCTCATCCACAACCTGAACACCATGCATTCCAGAGCCGGCGCGCAGATTCCGTTCTCCTCCCTCAACTACGGTACCGACACCACCCCCGAAGGACGGCTTGTCATGAAGTCCATTCTGGAGGCCACCGAAGCTGGTCTCGGAAACGGCGAAACTCCCATTTTCCCCATTCAGATTTTCAAAGTCAAGGAAGGCGTCAACTACAATCCCGAGGACCCCAACTACGACCTGTTCAAGCTGGCGTGCCGGGTATCCGCAAAGAGACTGTTTCCCAACTTCTCCTTCCTGGACGCTCCCTATAATGCACAGTACTACAAGCCCGGCCGTCCGGAAACGGAAATCGCCTACATGGGCTGCCGTACCCGCGTCATCGGCAATCACTACGATCCCGAACGCGAAATCGTAACCGGCCGCGGCAACCTCAGCTTCACCTCCGTCAACCTGCCCAGAATTGCTATCAACGCCAGAGGCAGCGTGGACTGGTTCTACGAGGAACTGGAGAGAAACGTCCAGCTGGTCATCGGTCAGCTCCTTGACAGATTCAAGATCCAGTGCCAGAAGACCGTCCGCAATTATCCCTTCCTGATGGGTGAGGGCGTATGGCTGGATTCCGGCAAGCTCGGTAAGGACGACACCGTGGGTGAAGTTCTCAAGCACGGTACCCTCACCGTCGGCTTCATCGGTCTGGCGGAAGCTCTGGTGGCTCTCACCGGCAAGCATCACGGCGAATGCGAAAGCTCCCAGGCGCTCGGTCTGGAAATCGTCGGCTTCATGAGAAAGCTTACCGATGCCGCTACTCAGAAGTACGGTCTGAACTTCTCCCTGATCGGTACTCCCGCAGAAGGTCTGTCCGGCAGATTCGTTCGCATTGACAAGAAGAAATTCGGCGAAATCAAGGGCATCACCGACCGGGAATACTACACCAACTCCTTCCATGTTCCGGTTTATTACGGCATTTCTGCGGCGGATAAGATCCGTCTGGAAGCACCCTACCACAACCTGACCAACGGCGGTCACATCACCTACGTGGAAATGGACGGGGATCCCACCGAAAATTTGGATGCATTTGAAAAGATCGTCCGCATGATGCACGACGACGGCGTCGGTTACGGTGCCATCAACCATCCCGTTGACCATGACCCGGTCTGCGGATACACCGGCATCATCGGCAATACCTGTCCCGGCTGCGGCAGGGAAGAAGGCGACGTCCGGTTTGAACGGATCCGCCGCATCACCGGTTATCTGGTAGGTACCCTCGACAGCTTCAACGATGCCAAGCGTGCCGAAGAACACGACAGAGTCAAGCACAGATAAGCTGTTCAATCAAATAAACAAGACCGTGAGGTACATAAACTTCACGGTCTTTCTTTGTTTTAGGCGTATGTCTGCTAAAATTAGACGTTTGCATAACAATATGCCGGGTATTTTAAGCGGATGCCTAACAAATATACCGCAATAAACGGCGATTGTCTAACAATACACGTACAATACAGACAAATGCCTAAGAAAATACGTACCATATCTCACGTGCAGATCGGGCGCAATACCTGTCAAATCAGAAGTCAACCTCACCCCACGGATACTCGATCCCCGGCATCTGACGGACTTTTTCGGTGAATTCCCGGAATCTCTCCGTTTCGCGGATGAAACCGAACGCATCGTCCTCCATGTGACACAGCAGGTAATCCCTCTGGTTGTGAGTGTACGCAAGATCATGATTGTAGGTTATCTCATTCATGAACGGATTGCCGGAATACCGGTGCTCGCCGAGGGGATTGTTGTCCTCAAATTCGCACACTTCACGGGATTTTTCCAGATATTCAAAAGCCTTCTCCGCATCTCCTTCAAGAGCATACAGCTTTGCGAGATCGGTATAGAGGTAGATGTAGACATACGAAATCCACGCCTTGTCACCGTCGCAGTAGGTCAGATCGAGGATTTTCACGGCAGTCTCGTACCCGAAAATTTTCGTCTTCCGATCCGGAAACGTCATCCCCATGAGACACCACGCCATGCCCTCGCCGTGATTGCGGAATACCTTCTGACAGTAGTAGTTTTTCTTCTCATATCCCTTTGTGCTCATCAGCAGCTCCTCACGGGACGCGCACATATTTCCCGACATTTCCGCAGTACGCACCGCATTTGCCGTATCGCCGAGCGTGTTGTAACAATGGTGCATATGGTAGATGGCATCACTTCTGAGGGCGGAATCCGTAGAGCTGTCAAGGATCTTCTCGAAAATCTCCGCCGAATCCCGGTAGTGCTGATTGAAAACCTCCCTCGGCTCATCCGCACTCGCCAGATATTGATGCACCAGCGCCAGCTCAAACCGGATCCGGTTGTTGTGGGGATACCGCGCGGAAAGCTCCGTCCAGATCTCGAACGCACGCTCATTGGAAGTCTCCGGCAGGTCGCAGATCCGCTTGGCTTCCGCAATCTCTTCTTCCATGCCGTCCGGTTTGATCCCGAAGAGCACATCTGCGGAGACGCCGAACAGGGCAGTCAGCGGGATCACCTGAGAAATGTCGGGGGACGTGACCTCGCTCTCCCATTTTGACACTGCCTGTGCGGAGAGATTCAGCTTCGCCGCCAGCTCCTCCTGGGTCCAGCCGCGATCCTTTCTGAGTTTTCTGATATTCTGACCGATTGTCGTCATAAAAATCACTCCTTATACAAAAATCAGGCTTCCGGAACCTGTGACTACAGTATACCGGAAAGCCTGATCCGTTTCCATGGATTATATTTCGCCTGAAATTCAACCGCAGGTTAATTTTCCGCTTTTTCCGCCGGCATCAGGTATTCTTCCAGACAGATGCCCGCATCGTGGATTTCCTTGGCGGCTTCCTTGCCCACATAGCGGTAGTGCCACGGCTCATAGGCAATGCCGGTCAGATCCGCTTTTTCCGGGGGATAACGGAGGATCCAGCCGTACAGCCAGGAGTTTTCCAGAAGCCACTGCTGCTCGGGCGTTTCTTCCTGTTTTTCGTCAAGGTACTGATAGTCCAGCGACACGATATCCAGCGCAAGACCGGTGTGATGCTCGCTGGTGCCGGGGATTGCCACCCACATCGCCGCTTCCTTTTCCGCCTGATCCTGGGTGTAGCCCTTGGCAAGGTACTTCGCTACCTGATTGTCGTACAGAGTGACCTGCTTTTCGTAGGTGCGGTAGGAGGAGCAGATCAGGGGGGACAGTCCTGCAGCACGGCAGTCGTCCATCATGTCCTGCAGATCGGGATACGCGCGGCTGTCCACGGCGTGACCGTTTTTCAGATAGGTCAGATCCACCGTGAAGTCATCGGGAAGCTTGTTCCACAGATTCACGAGGAACAGATTCCATGTCTGACCGTTGTATTCCGGGATCCGGTCGGGCTCCACGGGAAGGGTATCCGCAAAGGTGGGACCTTCCGGCTCGGTTTCGGCAGGCTGAGTCTCGGGAGCGGAGGTTTCGGCAGGCTGGGTTTCTGCGGGTTCGGTTTCATCCGGCTCGGTTTCGGCGGATTCCGGGGAAGTTTCGCTCTCGTCATCCGGATTTCTTCTGGCTCGTTCGTCTCCACGGGGACGGATTCCGGTGGATTCTTCGATTTCATCAGGGCAGTACCCAGAAAAGCGCAGGTGACAACGAGACAGATGATAACCACGGCAAAGAAGCCGATCAGTACGCTGTTGTTCTTCATATATAACACTCCTTGATGGGATAATTCGGAATTTTATACCATTATACCACAAGAATGTGAAGGAAACAAGGCGAAACTTCCCGGAATTCTGTAAATCCGGACAAAAAAGACCGCCGCAGTGAATTACGGCAGTCTTTGGGAGAAATTTTGGTTTATTCTTCGGATACGCCCATTTCCTTGACAGCGTCCTTGATCGCCTTGTTGATGGCCTTGTTCGCCTTCTTCATGGTGGAGGAGTAGCCGCTGATGTCCTGACCGTTCACGCCCGCCATGGAGCCGACGGAGGAGTAGATGGAACCCCAGTTGAACATATAGCCGAGGTCATAGATTCTGGTATTGAAGATCACGTCCAGCATTGCGGAGGATTCTTCATCGCGGGAAGCCTTGGATTTCAGGGTCTTTTCGTAGTAGGCTTCGGTGAGGCCGTACATGGATTCGGCGGAGAGCGCTTCCAGAATCACGCCGGTTCTCTCGAAATTCTGACCGGTCTTGAGAACCGCGATGGTGTTTGCACAGTACATATGGACAAAGGAGGCGTAGTTTTCCTGCGCTTCATCGTACTTGGGCATGGGAATGATACCGAAGTCGGTTTCCATTTCGCGGAACAGGGAGGCACGGTTGAGCCAGCAGATGTTGAACAGGGCACGGTCGGACTGGAAGGTTGCGTCCATGCATTCGGTCCAGACATCGGTGAATCCGGACT
>JAFQWY010000305.1 GCA_017407225.1 Clostridia bacterium
CCGTTGGCAGACTCGGACGGAGATGCCTCCGCTGGCAGGCCCGGCGTACTTGCAGTTGAAACTCCAACTGCATCCCACGACCTTCCGCTTCGCTGATGCAGGGGTGGAATGGTATTACGCTCTACTGAAACAAAAACAAATCCCGGAATCCGTTATGGAAACCGGGATTTTTGTTATGCTGTTATTCTTTATAAACGGAAATGTCTCTCAGCACCGCTTCGTCTCTCGCGCCGGTGATGAACAGGGTAATTCTGTCGCCGTAGGTGTGAACCTGACAGATCTTGTGGTGCCCCACGGTATATCCCCTATAGATCACGCCGCCATTGAGAAGCCTGAATGCCTCGATCCGCTGACCTTCCGTCAGATCTTCCATGATGCTGATGTAGCGGATGTTTTCCGGCTGATCCAGAATGATGTCATATTTGGCCTGACCGCCCGCCGACCATGTTTTCTCGACTCTGCAGGGCACCTTCTTCTGTTCACCGATGGAGTTCTCGATCTTCTCACCCAGTTCACGCAGTCTCACGATGTCTCTGGGGTCGATTCTGCCGGAGGGCATGGGAGGAACATTGAGGTTGAAGGAAGTATTACCGCCGCAGGAGTTGAGGTAAGTATTCCACAGCCGTTCCAGGGAGTGGGGCTCTTCCTTTTCGTGCCAGAACCAGCCCGGACGGATGGACATATCAATCTCAGCACCAGTGAATACCAGCCCTTTGGAATGCATGATATGGAACAGATCACCGATGTTTTCTTCGGTATTGTACAGGAAGGACACGTCCCCCGCCATGGGTGAAGGTCCGGTCTGCACTTCACTGCGGTAGCACAGTTCGGAAGGAACCACCGCCCATTCCGCACGTCTTGCAGATCCGGCTTCGTTGCCGCACCAGCGTACATCGGGACCGAAATCGTTAAAAATCACCGCATTCGGCTGATACTTCCGGACCAGCGCATTGTATCGGTCGAAATCGTAGTTCTGCTTTCTTCCGTTGGGACCTTCGCCGCAGGCACCGTCAAACCACACCATGAACAGCTCGCCGTAGTTTGTCAGAAGCTCGGTCAGCTGGGTGCAGTAGAAATCGTTGTAGGCATCGGTTCCGTAGCAGGAGGCATTTCTGTCCCAGGGAGAGAGATACACGCCGAACTTGATGCCGCCCCGTCTGCAGGCTTCCGCACATTCCTTTACCACGTCCCCCTGACCGTTCTTCCAGGGGCTGGATTTCACGGAGTGCATGGTAGTGGAGGTGGGCCAGAGACAGAACCCGTCGTGGTGCTTTGCGGTAAGGATCAGCCCCTTCATACCGGCGGACTTGACAGCCTCCACCCATTCGTCGCAGTTGAGATCGTAGGGATTGAAAATCTTCTCGTCCTCATTGCCAAGTCCCCATTCCAGATCGGTGTAGGTATTGACGGTGAAGTGGACAAACGCATAAAACTCGGTGTCGTACCAGTCAAGCTGGCGTTTCGAAGGTTTTACCCTGGCTGCCGCTTTGATGAAATCCTGCATATATGCTCCTTTCGCCGCAATGCGGACTTAGATTCTTACGTCAAATCTTCCCTTGCATCTGGGGCAGACCACAGTGTGCTTTCCCTTTTTCACGGGAAGCTTCACGATGGCTCTGCAGTGGCTGCATTTGCGGTACCGTGCCGTTTTTCTGTCGCGGAATCTGTCACGCTGGAAAACCAGCCATGACTTCACAGGTTTCCACAGAATCAGAAACTTTTCGTTTTCGGCACGGCGTTTCTGAATATTCCTGGACAGTGTCCGCCAGATCATCCAGACAGCCAGTACGGTTCCCAGTATGCTGAGGATTATCGAATTGACAAAACAGTTGATCACCGCGATCACGCACCATGCAGCAAACAGCGCACCGTAAAGCTGGTCAATACCATATCTGCCGTACATGAAGCGGATGAATTTCGTCTTAAAATTGTTCATTTTTGTACCTTCCTTTGTTCGATGGGACAATGATACCACAATCATGTGAGGAAGGTGTTTGAATTCGGTGAAAGAATCATGAATTCTGACTCAATCCTTCGTCATGAGAACCGCGCGGCAGGGAGCGCCGTCGGATCCGCCCAGCTTTACGGGGGCGGCAAACAGGAAGTAGTCCCCGTCCGGTACATCCGTCAGAACCAGTCCTTCCAGACCGATGATTCCGCGGGAAAGCACTTCCACATGAACAGCAGCGGGGGCTTTCTCCTCCGCCATACTCTGACATTCCACGCCCACGAGGACGATCCCCATCTCCTCCAGAACCGCCGCCGCGCCTTTGTCCAGCCAGCAGTTTCCCTTCAGCAGGAGCCGTGATGCACACTTTCCAGCCAGAGAGCGGATGTCCTCCGGCCCGATTGCTTCGTGATCGAATGTGTGAACGGTACAGTCGCCGATGAGAGTTTCCAGCGGAATCTGCTCGATGGTGATGCCGTCCCGGATAAAGTGCCGAGGTGCATCGATGTGGGTTCCGTTGTGGGCATTCTGCTCGATTTCGGTGATGTTGCAGATTTTACCGTCAGCCATATCGGAAATCCGTCGGTATATGGGTGCTTTGTCACCGGGGTAAACATTGGAGGAAAACAGCTCCTGGGTAATATCGTAAAATTTCATAATGCCATATCCTTTTTCTGATCTGTGGTGGAATTCACAGCTTCTTCCAGTGCGAAAGCATCTGATCACGGGTTTTGATGTATTGTTCTTCGCTCATGTATCCGCGGGTGTATCGTTCTCCCATAAAAGCAAGGTTGATCCAGATATTGTACCAGATCAGCCGCCGCTGTTCGGAAGGAGTGAATTCCGTCTGCCCGAAGCCTTCCAGATAGTCGGGATTCATGCCGTAGCTCCGGAATCGGTCTTCCATGAGAGGTTCCGCCCACAGTGCTCGCTCCCAGTCCAGAATGCTTGCAATTTCGTCGTCCTGCACAATGATATTGTTCGACCATATATCAAAATGCACAAGGGAGGGTTCGGTCACTTCATCAAAATACGCTTTGTCAGCGTTGAGTTTTGCCAGAATTTCTTCACCGGGTATGCCGAGATCCGCATTGTTTCTCATCAGGTCTCCGACAACATTGGAAATCAGCTGGTATACCACGCCGTGGAGGGAGTCAAACTCGATTCCGCTGTTCACGATGCCGAATTTGTCGTTTTTGATCTCTCCGATCAGCCGCACCGCCTCGCCCATCTGCCGCTGAAGATCCCGCTTCACTTCATCGGGAGCATCCTTCATACGGCTCATCAGAGTGCCTTCCACGTATTCCATGAAGAAATACTTGCCGCTGCAGCGGGTCATGGTATCGTCGTAGAACAGCACCTTCGGTACTTTGATCCGGGGATCCTGCTCGACCAGCTTCATGGCGGCGGTTTCGGATTCCATCAGCCACTGTTCGTTGGTCGCCTTGCCATGCATGCCGGGAGAGGACACTTTCAGTACGGTTTTCCTGCCGTCATCGAAGGTCAGCCTGTACAGGGCGTTGCACATCCCCGCATCCATTTCTTCGATTTTGCACACCGTACATCCGGGGAAAGCGGCATCTGCCAGTTCCCGGATCTTTTCGTCAGTGAGTTTATTTTTGGAGATTGATTCCATATTCGTTCCTTTCGGTTCTGTGTCAGGTCTGCCCTGCCCTCTCCGTCTTCATCGCAATTGCCTGGGACAGCAGCGCAGCCATAATACACAGCACGCTGATCTCCGGCATCCATTCCCACAACGGCACCGGAGGATCCGCCAGAATGTACAGCTGCATATCCTCCACGAAGATGTGGTAGATGAGCGGCAGGCTGAACAACGGATACAGAAGCTTTTTGGTAGGTATGTATCCCGTCACCGTCAATGTGTACAGTACAAGCACAGTCAAGTACAGAAGAGTACACAATGCCTGATGGACGGGAGTGAAGGAGAAGGCTTTGACGATGAAAAAGACGATCCCCAGCACCACTGCGGTGACGGAGAATGGGATCAGAAGCTTTCCGTTCACTATGGTGCCGAGGATGAACAGCAGACAGGCGGACACGGGCAAAAACAGATGTATCATGATGGTTTCCGGATTCAGCTCCCCGGGCAGATAATGCCACAGCCGCACCGCTGCGGACACTGCCATGAACAGACATGAAAGAATCGCCGCAGGATGCTCTCCGGAAACGGTTATCCGGATTCTTTTTTTCATGTTCGCCGATGATTCAATTATTCGATGGTCTGGTAGATTTCGCCGTTCTTTTCGCTAAATTCCACCTTGCCGATAACCGTACGGCGGTTGCCGCTGGGCTTGTCGGGGTTGGTCTGGATGTGGAATGCGGTATACAGTTGACCGTCAAGACCGGTAAAGAATGCGTTGTGACCCGCGCCGAACAGATCGCCTCTGCGGGAGAGAACGGGGTTGTTGACGGACTTCTTCCAGGGTCCCATGGGGTGGTCTGCGGTTGCCACACAGATAGCATAGTCATTGCTTGCGTAGAAGTTCGCGGAGTAGTTCATGATGTACTTGCCGTCGCGGTAAATAACGCAGGGGCCTTCGTTCCACAGCCAGTTGCCGGACTTCCGTTCCCACATTTCAGTGGGAGTGGTCATGAGACGGGGCTTTTCCACCAGTTCGGTCAGATCATCGTTCATCTTTGCGCAGTAGGTCTGGCTGACATGGTTGACGCCGATGAGGTTTTCGGAGCAGTCGCGGGAGAAGTAGAAGTAGTTGCCTTCTTCGCAGACCAGCACGGAGCCGTCGATTGCCGCATAACCGAAGTCGAACATGGGCTTGCCGTGAACGTCGGTGAAGGGTCCCATGGGATGATCGGCTACCGCAACGCCCAGACGGAGGGACTTGAGCTCACGGCTCTTTGCGGTGTAGTGCATCACGATCTTGCCGTTGTGAGCCACAACTTCAGGTGCCCAGAAATGGGATTCGCCCCAGGAGTCGATGGCGCGGAAGCACAGCTTGGGTTCGCTCCAGTTTACCAGGTCTTCGGATTCCCAGCAGAGGAAGCCTTCGCCGGAGCTGGTTGCGTAGCAGTAATACTTGCCTTCCCATACCAGAATCTGGGGGTCGCCGATTCTTGTGATGTCGGTAATAATCATGAGAATTCTCCTTGTTTGTGATAAATTTTCTTTATACAAATGATAGCATATTCCGGAAGATTTGTCAACGGTTCTGTGCGTTTTCACGAAAATCAGATGCCGAGGATGGTGATGAACGCGGCTTTGCGGAAGGCGTTCTCCATCCACGGCTCCATCTCCCGGACAAATTCCGCACAGTCTCCCCCCATCGCCAGGGCAGCTTCCCGCAGAGTCTTCCACTGCTGCAGATCCATCCGGCTGATGCCGCAGGATTCAAAATCCGGCACAGCCTGCATCCAGAGCTTCAGAAATTCCGGAAAATCGTCGAAAATCTCGTCGCGGATATACATGGATCCGTCATTCCAGAAGGTCACCCCATCCCATTCCCCGGAGATAAACTCGTGGTAACAGGTTCCGATCCGTTCGTGATTCATGCAGATATAGTCCATATTTTACTCCGTTCGTTTTTCTCATTATACCGAAAATTCCGATGGGAATCAAGAGGAATATACAGATTTATCTTGCATCCCATCGTTATTTGTGGTATACTGTATGATAGGTTAATTTGCAGAATCTTACATCAAAGGAGAAACATCGTGAGAATGAAATCCCTCCGAAGCCTGAATGCGCCCACGGATATGACTGTCGGAACACCGTGGCGTTCCATTCTTTCCTTCACCATCCCCATGCTTCTCGGAAACATCGCCCAGCAGCTGTACAACACCGTTGACACCATCGTGGTCGGCAAATATGTCGGTGACAACGCCCTCTCAGCGGTAGGCAGTGCGGGTCCCATTCTGAATATGCTGCTGGTTCTTTTCATCGGCATTTCCGCCGGTGCCAGCATCATGGTTTCCCAGTATTTCGGGGCCAAAAACCGCGAAGCCCTCTCACGCACCATCGGCAACTGCATCACGGTTACGGCGATTGCCTGCCTGATTCTGATTCTCGGTGCGTCCCCCTTCATCCGACCGGCACTTGCCGCGCTGAACACACCCGAATCCATCCTCGACTGGTGCGCGGACTATCTGATGATCTGTCTCATCGGTATCGGCGGGCTGGGCTACTACAACATTCTCAGCGGTGTCATTCGCGGGCTTGGCGACTCCTTCTCCGCCCTGCTCTATCTGCTGGCCGCCACCTTCGTTAACATCGTCCTTGACCTGCTGTTCGTTGCGGGCTTCAATATGGGCGTTGCGGGCGTAGCGCTGGCTACCATCATTGCTCAGATTATATCTTCCATCCTCTGCTTCATCAAGCTGGCGCGGATGCAGGAATACTTTGACTTCGGTCTGAAGTACCTGATTCCCAGAAGCGAATACGTGAAGACCATTGTCCGTCTCGGACTTCCCTCCGGTCTGACCCAAGCGATCTTCTCCTCCGCGATGATTATCGTTCAGTCCCTGACCAACTCCTTCGGCGAGCAGTTCATTGCGGCGAACGTGGTTATCATGCGCGTGGACGGCTTTGCCATGATGCCCAACTTCTCCTTTGGTACCGCGCTGACCACATATGCCGGTCAGAACGTGGGTGCGGGGCTCTACGACCGGGTGACCAAAGGTGCCAAGCAGGGTACGCTGATGGCGGTCGGCACCTCCACTGCCATTACCATCATCATCCTGATCTTCGGCAAGTTCCTGATGGGACTGTTCACCGATACCGCCGAGCTGATCAACCTCAGCTACAATCTGATGAAGATTCTGGCGGTTGGCTACATTGCCGTTGCCGTAACCCAGAGCCTTTCCGGCATCATGCGCGGCGCAGGCGACACCATGACCCCCATGTGGATCTCCCTCATCACAACCGTAGCCATCCGTGTGCCCATCGCCTACGGCATTTCCTGGCTCACCACCACCCCCGAGCTTCCCCACGGTCAGAGCGTCTGCATCCAGATTTCCCTGCTTCTGTCCTGGCTCATCGGTGCACTGCTGACGGTAATTTTCTACCGCATCGGCAAGTGGAAGACCAAGGCTCTGAAATAATGCAAAACAAATCAAACCCTGTTCGGAAAAATCCGCACAGGGTTTTGTTGTTATTCGGTGATCCAGTCCAGATCGAAGGCGGTGAGATAACAGTTCACGCCCGCCTGTTCTTCGTACAGCACGTAAATCACTCCAGTGGAGTTATTCACCGCGATCTCCACATACCCGCCGCAGTTTTCGTCGATCAGCTTCTTTACCGGGAAGGTCTTTCCGTCGTCATAGCTGACACGCACGGTAACGTGATCCCGTGCTTTGTCCGTGTCGCAGTTGCCGAACAGAATGGCGTGACGTCCGCCGTAACGGTACGCCGCTGTGGATCCGAAGCAGATGGGATCGGTGAGGCTGTGATCTCCGGTCAGGGTGGTGTAATAGCAGTATCCGTTGTCACTCCACGCGGATGCACGGTATTTCGCGCCGATTCGGGCATTGAGATACACCCGTCCGTCGGAGGTTTCGGCAACTGTGGTTTCATTGGGCGTGGGCGCGTCGGGACTTCCCCGCATGATGTCTCCCATCTGCCACGTTTCTCCCTTATCCTTGGAATACAGTACGCTGATCACCGAGGGCCCGTGGTCGTGAACCGCACGTTCGTATGCCTTCGGCACCATCCAGATGGGAAAGAGCAGCGTGCCGTCCTTCGTGCAGATACCGTGACCGGGGCCGAGAGCGAAGGCATTGCGGTATCCCGGCAAAGTGGCGTCGGTGATATCCCGGGGATCCGACCATGTCACGCCGTCGTCGTCGCTGTACCGGTACAGAACCCGTCCGCCGTTCACGGAATAGTCCTCGCAGTGGAGAAAGTGGATTCTGCCGTCCCGATCCTGCGCCATCACGGGATTGTTCACCGTATGGTACTGCTCGGTGCCGCGGGCAAGGTAGATTCTCTCGCCGAAGGTTCTTCCGCCGTCCCCGGAGCGCTGAAGGAAGATATCCATCATTGCCCAGTCGCTTCCGGTGCGGCGTGCTTCGTTGTAAATCAGGACGGTTCCGGCTTTTGTGACGATCATACCGGGAATCCGGTGGCGTTCGTATTCGGAAGTTTCGTTTGACCAGACTCTGGTGTGATAGTACAGTTCAGCCATGGGATTTCCTCGCTTTCTTTATTTTGGGTCGCTCCAGTCGTATTCCACGGTATAGCCCTCGTGCAGGAACCGGGAGGGAGCGGGATTTCCTGCCATCCAGTCAAGCGGTTCCGCATCGTTTTTCGCCATGGAAGAGCGGCGGAAGATTTCGGTCAGGCGGTCGATGTCCTTTGTCTTCAGAATATCCGGCGCCGCGGAGATGAACAGGGCGGAATTGCACCGGGAAATGGCATCGGCGAAGAGAATGTTCCTGTCGGTGGGAACGTATTCGGTGAAGCAGGCACAGTCCGCATCGGTCTCAAAGAAGGTACCGTTCTGGCAGAGACGGTAAGTCAGGCAGTTGACACCCATGGCACGGGTGGTGCTCCACCTTCTGCCGCTGGTATCGCATCCGCTCCGCTGGATCTGGTGAATGCCCGCCGCAAGATGGTTGTAGGTATTGCACCCGATCACCACAGCATCTCCCGCGGATTGCTGTACCAAGGTGTACAGATCCTTGAGAATCTGGGCGTTGGTCTTTGTGGTGTCGTTGGGTCTCCATCCGCCCACGGTCAGATCCGGGGACAGGAACCGATTCCCCATGTAGTCGGGACAGGTGAAGTCGTGCTTGATCAGCTTGTATCCCTGAGCGTTCAGTCCGCTGACCAGATTCCGGATGTACTCTTGGGCGCCTTCCGTGGTGGGGTCGAGTATTCTGCCGGGCTTCCCTGCTACGTACTGCTGGTTCCGGGAATAACAGGATTCGGGGATTTCCGGACACAGCTCGTCCCGGACATACAGCGCACGGATCCAGATGCCGGGAGTACACCCTTTCGCCATGATATCCTCCGCCACAACTCCCATATCTCCGAAGTCATCACTGGGAATAAAGGGGCCGCCGTTGAACTGATCGGGAATTCGCGTGGAGGTCCAGCCGTCGTCGATGACCATGTAGGGCTTCGGTGCACCGGGAATCACGCCGGATCCCAGAATGCCGCACAGCTCCGCATCCTTCATGACCGATGCGCGGCTGATGTTACCGTAGGTATAGTACCATGTGTTGAAGCCGTAAACGGGTGATTTGGGCAGATTGGGTTTCTCACACATCATCCGGCAGAACCGTCGGCAGGTACGGTATACGGTTTCGTCACCTTGGTTTTCCGTCGATACAACGGTACAGCAGAGGAGCGGCTCGGTCAGCTCGATTCCTTCCCCGCCGTTTTTCACGTCAATGACAAGGGTGATCCGATCCGGCTCGATCTGCCACTGACAGAAGGAATTGCATCCGGTTTTCACGCCGAACGCGGCGGTTTTCTCCCCGTCGGAGAGGACAAAATACCATTCGGATCGTTTGGTCTGACTTACGGACTGCCAGAGCAGGTTTCCCAACGCCACGCCCCAGGTTTCGTTGAGAGCAAAGGTGTAGGCTTTGGTGTCAAAATCCCATGTAAGGCTGAACTCCTTCACCGGCACTCCTGAGGGCATAAGGATTACGTCAAGACCGGAGGGAGACGCTTCCAGAACCACGCTGTTCCGGACAGGAGCGTTGATTTTCGGTTGTATTTTTGTTACAAACATAGCGATCGTTCAGAAAGTCCTTTCATTGATGTTAAAATACGGAAATCCTATCAAATCTGTCATACAATCCAACTTTAGAATTCTTCCATAACGCGTTTCACAAATTCTTCCAGTTTCAATTCCACGGGCGGACAGGCTTCCATCCAGTGCTGTCGGGACAGATAATAGGAAAAAGCGGGTACCATCTCTTCGCTGTCAATTCTCAGCGGCAGGAACCGGATATTCTTCATATATTTGAAAGCCAAATCGATTTCATTCAGCACATGTTCCGATTCCATACTGTTTTTACTGAGAATCACAATAAAATGTGTGCATTTGCCGATCGCATCTACAATGGCACTGGCATAATCGTTGCTGTGAATGTTCCGCGGGGCATACCAGACCTTCAGTCCTCTCGCTTCCAGTTTTGCGCATAAATTGTCGGCAACATTACGATCCTTGGAAGAATAACTGAGAAATGCCATAGAATCTTCCAGTTTTCCATCTGCGGACGAATATGTCCCGGAACTTCGTTCACGGTATACCGCATAGGATTTTTCCAGTGCCAGAGCAAACTTATAGGCCTTTGCGGCATCATATTCTATCAGATATACTTCTTTTACAAGGGGATTGCGTTTCAGGAACTCAATGCATTCGTTGATGATCGGAATCATTGTCAGATCGGAAGAGATCTTCTGAACACCACCGCCCAGTAACGGCAATGCAACGGTCTCCATGGGAATATCCTTGGTTGCCGCAATATCCAGCATCTGAAAATACGCCTTGATAGAAGCCAGCAGCCGTTTCTCCACACTCAGCCGTTCTGTGTAATAATCCGTAAATGATCTCATTTCAACACATCCAATTCTTTTCACCGGAATTCTGCTGTCGGTTACTTCCTGTGAAAGCCAGATATTGCAGGGCTCACGAAGATCTATTTCCGGATTCTCGGCCAGCTCATCTACCGAAATTCCGGCTGAAAGAAGAGCCTCAAACATTGTCCGCGGTGTAGGATGATAGGACCTGCAAAAAGCAGATGTTGTAAGAATATCTATCTCACTGTCAAAATCAAGAATATTACAGCAAAATACTGCAATCCTCTTGTTTCCGAAGACAGTATTCAGTGTAATCTCATTAATCGGCTTCATTTGTTTCTCCTGTATGTCAGCCGATGACTGATGTTCTCCCCGGGTTCCTGATATTCGATGTCCAGATTGTCCGTGGCCATGAGGAAATTCTTCAGATCCCGGGTATCATTCAGATTGTCGGGCAGATACGCGCCGCAGTGGGGTCTGGGGGTATCCGCGTGATAATCTCCGCCGGATGTGAGTATCAGTTTCTTGGACTGTGCGATTTCCGTCAGCTTCTGCACATGGGTAGCGTCGTACAGGGGATGGCTGTTGGCTTCCACGCCGTCCAGGTACTTCAGATCCTGCAGGACATTGATTCCTCTGCGGAACGGATGAGCCTGCACCAGCATACCGCCCTTTTCGTGAACCAGTGTGTACAGTTCTTCCATGGTCATATCATACAGCAGAGGGTTCTCAATGGTAAACTGAGGATCCAACCCGTAGATCAGGATGTGCGCGTTGTCGTGTTTATGCATGGTTACTTCCATCCCGTAGAAAATACGGCAGCCGGCAGCATCGGCGCATTCTTTTGCATAGGCATATTCGTCGGCGTAACGCTTTGCAAAAGCCGCGGCATCGCCGTCCTTTACATAGGATCTCTGGTAATGATTGGTAAGTACGATTCCGTCAAGTCCTGCATCCAATGCGGCTTTTACAACATCGGGTGCGGGGATCCGGCAGCAGGTGCTGATTCCGGCGGTGTGTGCGTGCATGTCGATAAGCATGGTGTCTTTTCCTTTTGTTATATGATAGATTCTGTGTCTTACAGCTCCGCGTCAAAATACAGAATGGTATGGCGGTTGTGTTCGATGACAAAGCGGATGTGTCCGTCCTCGTAAATCCCGTCGGTGTAGCTGTAGGAGCCGGGGAAATCGGTGAGACGGATTTTTTCCGCCCATGTCTTCATACCGTCCTCGGAAATCCACAGCTCGAGGGGGAATCTCTGCGCCCATCTGCCGTGCTCCATACCGGCATTGTTTGGGGTGTGGATCAGCGCGATTCTGCCGTTGTCCAGAGCAATCAGCTTGGGCTTGTTGGAGGGATTGGGAATGTCGGTCTGTACGCATTCGCTCCAGGTTCTGCCGCCGTCATGGGAGTCGCACCGGTACAGCCATCCGCTTCTGCATTTCCGCATGAGTATCACGACGGTTCCGTCGGCCAGTTCCGCAAGGGTCGGCTCCGACCAGATCCAGCCGTCCTTCATATCCATGCGGCAGGCCATGTGCTTTTCGCAGACACCGTTCCCGAATTCCACCACACCGGATTCACAGTATGGGGTGCGGGTATGTGCAAATACCGCCTTGTCAGTCTCTTCCCTGAGGATTCTCGCGTGCTCCTCTTCGGTGAAGGGATAGGTCTGGTACGGCAGAAGGGTCGTCCCCCGGGATGTGGTGATCGGCTCCCGGATGAAGGTGTATTCCGGGAAGAAGGGCGGAGGTCCCGCATTTTCCCAGGTATAGCCGCAGTCAAAGCTCTTCATCATGACGCATTTCCAGTCCAGAAACCGTCCGCTGTGGAGGGTCAGGTAGGCGGTGATCTCATCCCCGTCCACTGTCAGCTCAGTGCAGTAAACTGCCTGTCCGTCTTCGGGATAAATGCTCGCTTTCCATGACCAGGTTTCCCCGTTGTCACGGCTGTGGAAGGCATAGACACGGTTTGCGGCATCCGGTTCCGTAACGCCGCCGCACTGGCAAACGCACAGCAGCTCCCCGTTGGCACAGCGTCCCAGCAGGGGCTCACAGCTCAGCGCTTCCGTGTGGATCTGACGGATGGTAATATTCTTCAGCATGGCATAGTCCTCCATGGTATTAGTCTGATTTGATGATATCACTTTACGGGGACAAAGTCAAGAAGGGGGACAAAAAAACTGGTCATCCCGGGAGATGCCTGTTTTTGATATCAGAAAGTCAGATCTTCTACAGTCAATTCGGCAAGCTCCGCATCACTGATTGTGCACAGATTTGCAAGCCGATCCGCCTGACGACTGATTACAGCTTCAAACAGATTGCGTACAGCACGTGCGTTCCCGAAATGTTCCTCTCCATTATCACGCATCACTGCCATTTGGTCCCGAAGCAATGCAACTGCATTATCTGATAAAATATATCCGTTATCTCCGCAGAATTTCAGAAAAATCCGCATAAGCTCGTCGCCTGAATAATCCGGAAAGTGAAAATACTTGTTAAAACGTGATCTCAGACCGGGATTGGAATCAATAAATTGGTGCATCAGTTTATCGTATCCAGCCACAATCACCACTAATTCATCACGGTGATCCTCCATTGCCTTCAGAATGGTTTCAATAGCTTCCTTACCGTAGCTGTCTCCTCTGTCATTGGCAAGCGAATAGGCTTCATCGATGAACAGCACACCACCCAGAGCATCCTGAATCACTTTTTGTGTTTTCAGTGCTGTCTGACCAAGATATCCTGCCACCAGCCCGCTCCTGTCAGTTTCAACCAACTGCCCTTTCGGTAAAACTCCCATCAGGTGGTACAGTTCCGCAACAATCCTTGCAACCGTAGTTTTACCCGTCCCCGGATTACCGGTAAAAACAAGATGATAAGATACTGTGGGAACCGGCATTCCGCGCTGTTCTCTCAGCTGGCAGATTCTGATAAAGTTCATCAGGCTCTTCACATCATTTTTCACCTGTTCCAGTCCCACCAGGTTATTCAGCTCGCTTAACAGATTCTCCAGTTTTTCCGAGCGCTTCCGTTCTTCCTCGGCTTTCTTTGCGTCTTCGGTACGTTTCTGATTTTCTTCATCAGCAAGCTTCCGATATGCCGCCTCCCGCAGAATGGATGCCTGAAGCTCCTGATCCAATGCTTTCAGATGTTCCTGAAACACATCGGGATACACAAAACGGCTTGTTTTTTCCTCAAATTGAATTGTAATGTATCTGTTGTCAAATTCAGTCACAATACCAATGCCAAGGGTATCATGCCTTACCTTAGCATGAAGTATTCTCATATTATCATCCTGTTCCTGTTTGATTTGTGACTGTATTATATCACACTATACCATATTTGTCAATTCCGAGCGAGATACAGAAAATCCCCGTGCATACCAATCTGGTACACATCGGGGATTTGATTCATAATTCAATCAGAACGCAACCTTCATAAACAGCGCCACGCAGCAGAGGATCAGTGCGCAGATCACGTACAGATACTTGCCCGCGCAGTACCACAGATTGCCGTGGGGCTTTGCTGCTGCCTTGTTGATCTCGTCCATGAGATCATCCTTCTTCATGATCCAGAACCAGGAAACCGCACCGAGAGTTGCGCCGATGGGAATGATGTAGATGGAAACAATATCCATCCACGGACCCCACTTTGCGATGGGTTCCATGTTCAAGCCAATGCCCAGACAGAGTACGCAGAGAATTGCCAGTACCACGCTGCGGTTCAGCTTGGGGAACTTGTTCTGGAGGGATTCACACACCGCTTCAAACATGTTCTGCAGGGAGCTTACACCGGCAAACACCATTGCAGTGTAGAGAATGATGGCGAAGAGCTGACCGAAAGGAATGTCCTGCAGGATTCTGGGCAGTGTCACAAACAGCAGAGCGGGACCTGCGCCGATATCCAGATTGTACGCGAAGCATGCGGGAATGATTACCAGTGCGGCAACCATTGCGGCGATGGTATCGAACACAGCGGTGCGGATCGCGATCTTTACCACATCTTCCCCGTCATCCAGATATGCCCCGTAGACGATCATGCCGCTGCCGGTGACGGACAGGGAGAAGAATGCCTGCCCCATTGCCCAGACCCATACCATGGGATCCGCCAGTTTGGACCAGTCGGGGGTGAACATGAACTTATAGCCTTCCATAGCACCGGGCAGGAAAGCAACACGGACTGCCAGGATCACGAAGATGATGAAGAACACGGGCATCATGATCTTGTTGGACTTTTCGATGCTCTTTGCCCCCAGAAGCAGGGTCAGAAGAGTACCCACAACCACGATGATGTGGAAGATCACGACGGAATAGGGGGTGGAGGAAAATCCATCGAACCATGCACCGGTGTCAACGTCCATGACCTTGCCGGTGACAGAATCAAAGAAAGCCTTGAGAACATACGCGATGATGCAGGCGTAACCCAGTGCAATGCACAGGGAACCTGCCAGCGGGAGCCAGCCGAGAATACCGCCGGCTTTGCCCATGCTTTCGTTTCTGGTAGCCCATGCGTTCTTATAGGAACCCAGAGTACCGGTGCGGGAACGGCGCCCGATTGCGTATTCGGCGGACAGACCGACCACACTGAACAGTGCGACAAATATCAGGTAGGCGACGAGGAATGCGGCACCGCCGTTGGCACCCATCTTTGCGGGGAATCCCCACACATTCGCCATACCCACCGCGGAACCGACTGCGGACAGGATGAATCCCCAGCGTCCCGAGAATTTGGAAAGTTTTTTCTGATTCATAAACTACTCCTGATAATATTTTGCTTTCAGAAGTATACCATAATCCTCCAGTAAAGTCAACGATTTTCCATGTATTTATACGATACTTACACATCGCCTGCAAAATAAGACAAAATCGTAAAACAAAAAAAGAACCTCATCGGTTCCCCAAAGAAATAAAGTGACCCTTGACCGCGTTCTTTCTTCACAAAACACAGCCAAGGGTCACTTGTGATTCTTGATATCTAACATCTTTTTTATTCCTCTCTTTCTGTTGTCTGTCTTCCGCATTGATTCCGACCATTCCACCAAACACAATCTGAATTCATTCTTTTTATTCTCGATTGAGAATACCTTCGTTTGTGATGTGAGAACTTCTGCTGAAGACGAATTGTAAAGCACCGAATCGTTTCTTCAAAAGGACTTCACCTACTGCCGAGTGTGATATGGTAATCTTGCCGGCAATTATCTGATCTATGTTAAACGTCACACCGTGAGATCTCGGCAATCCGATCTTAACGTAAATTATGTTTCATCCTTTATCAGAATCAATTCTGTCTTTCAGTTGTACATCGGAGTGTTCCTCTCTTTCTGTTGTGACTATAGTATACCATAAGTTTTCCAGGAAATCAATTGGCAATATGGTAAAAGATCACAATATTTTTTTGGTCAGGTATCTGAAATCCGTCTTTTTGTCCACTTTTTATTGACATCCCCTCTCCGGATATGCTATAATAATATTGTTGCGGGTCTCTCACAGAAAAGCAGAACAAAACCCTGTCCCGGTGTAACCGAAACCGCCGGAACAGGGTCTTTTTCATTGAAACCGGAATGAATACAGGTCTGCGTCCTCCAGTTCAAAGCGGATACGGACAGTTCTGCCGTTCAAAAGGTCAAGCGGCTTCTCAAAGTCCACGGGACGTGCCGCAGAATCCCCGAACAGAATTCCACTGTCGTAACCGTCCATGGCATTCCCGCCTTCATCGCAGATCAGAATCCGTACACTTCCAAGAGAAGATGTTGCAAAATTGATTTCCAGAGAATTCCCTTCAAATGTCAGGGGGACGGTTGTCACCGATCCTCCGCTGCCGCCGCTGTGCCACGAATAGAATCCGTCCAGACGAACGGTATAACGGACAATCCTGTGACCGGATGCATGCCATCCCTCAGGACGATAGAGAGAAATCTCCTTCACATCCCCATCCCAGTCGGAGTCGGTCTCCACAATGTCATATGCGGGATAACAATCCATATACGCCCAGTTGTCATGACGTTCCATTCCCGTGGTCATGTATGCACCGTTCCATTTATCGAAATTCAGACCGTCATGGGAGGTCATAATGCCGGTATCATTGAATACAGTACCGATTCTGCTTCCGGCATCTATGAATTTCTTTCTCTGTCCGTTCCATCCCGGAAGATACTTATAATTCTGATTCTGGTCCGGTCTGTTGTTGTACCGGGTAGGAAGGCCGAGATAGATGTCTGCACGTTTATACCGGAAAATCATCCCGGTATAAAGCTGGGTATGAATGTCCCCGTCCGAAAAACGGATCATCTCCGGCTTCGTCCAATGGATGAAATCTTTGGATCTGGTCAGCCGGACATCCCGATAGGCATGCTTCATCACTTCCTCGGAGGGGATATACTGCATCTGTGAACCGTCCGCCCGATGAAAATCCCGGATGTACATTTTGTATTCCTCTGCGGCTTCATCCCAGAACAGGATGTTATAGGAATCGAACACCCCGGGCACATCCAGTGCACCCACTTTTTCAAAATGAATTCCGTCAGCACTCTTATAGTACAGCAGCTTCATGACGGAGCCGCCTGAATCCTGCGACAGTGCCTTGAACTTTTCATCCTCCGGACAGTCCGGATTTTCATCGTAGAATACGGAAAAATTGTCAACGACACGGTTTTCCTGAAAATAGATATTGTTGTCCGTACTGCCTCCGAACTCGTGCATTCCCAGCGAAGGATGCGTAAAGGTTTTGCCGTCCCTGCTTTCCGCATAACAGAACCGGTTCTTGTAGGTTGAGAAAAAATCCTTTTCTCTCGCACGATAGTACAGGCGGTACATATCGCCGATTTTCAGAATTCCCAGATATCCTGTTTCATACTCCCACGGTTCTGTGCATTCCAGTGCAATGTTTTTCCGTACCGGCCTATGAATCTCCAGCTTCACATTTTCGATCCGGTCTGCAATGTGCATATCCCAGCACACTTCCCTGTTCTTCAGAATGTATCCCTTCATATCCGCTTCTCCGTTCAGAATGATTCATTACAGGTATTTTATAGCCTGCTGATGTTTTTGTCAAGGGGTTGTTCGGGAAGAATGCAAAGAAATTCCTGCGTTTTTCATCGTTCTCATTGACGTACAAATACTTTTGTGGTATAAATATGACATAAGAACTGTTCGGAGGTTTATATGACAAAACGTGAACGTGTGATTGCAGCATTGAATTTCAGGAAGACGGATTATGCGCCCTACCAGATCAGCTTTACAGGACAGATGCATCAGAAAATGGCAGAATACGCCGGCGAAGAGTTTTTCGGCCGCATCGACAACCATCTTTGTCAGGTCGATCTCAGCAAAGCACAGACAACGGTGGGACCGGAGCTTACCATGGACGAATACGGTGTGGTCTGGAACAAGTCCGGCGCCGACAAAGACATCGGTGTGATCGACTCCATTCTCCTGGAAGATACGGATGATCTGGATGCATTTGAATTTCCGCCGGTGGATGAAGCATTCGTTCGTCATCAGATGGAACAGTTGGTATCCGAGGCCGGTGACCGGTTCCGGATTGCAGGAATCGGCTTCTCGCTGTTTGAACGTGCATGGACTCTGCGCGGTATGGAAAATCTCCTGTGCGACATGATGGCGGAGCCTGAGTTTGTCCACAAGCTTCTGAAAAAGATCACGGAACGGAATCTGAAAATCATTGACATTGCTCTGGAATATGATTTTGACGGGTTCTACTTCGGAGATGACTGGGGACAGCAGAGAGGCCTCATCATGGGTCCGAAGTGCTGGCGTGAATTCATCAAGCCCCGTCTTGCCGAACTGTACGGCAGAGTCCGCGGTGCAGGAAAATATGTGCTGCAGCATTCCTGCGGTGATATCCGGGAGATTATGGAGGATCTTTATGATATCGGACTGAACGCCTACAATACTTTCCAGCCGGAAATCTACGGATATGACTATGCGCCGAATCTGTATGGAAAAATCACAATCTGGGGCGGCATCAGCACCCAGCGGGATCTTCCCGTAAAGACACCGGAAGAAATCCGGCAGGTGACACGGGATCTGCTTGCTGCTTTTCCCTGCGGCGGTCTGATTGCGGCTCCTACTCACGACATTCCCGGGGATGCCGTTCCCGAAAACGTGGAAGCCATGCTGGAAGTTCTGGAATCCCAGAAAAACTGATTTCTCTCCGGATCCCGGATAACAGAAAAACAGCTCCTGACAGTTTTGATTGCTGTCGGGAGCTGTTTTGACTGAATCTGATTGCTTTTTTGTGTTTCTCAGGCTCTGTTCTGTTGATTCAGCTCATTCTGCAGATTCAGATATTCACTGTAGAAGAAACCGGATCTGCAGGACTCATCAAGGGGATATTCCGTTTTGTGTCCGTAAACATATGCTTCGTATGCATTCATATAAACGAAATAATTGGCTCTTTCCGTTTCACTGCCGTACAGTTTTCTGACAATCCCGCTGTCATTGGTATACAGCGGAATCATATTGATAACCGCCTTGACAACACCGGTGTAGATCATGCTGAAAATCCAGATTCCATCCGCAAATCGCAGGATGTACAGGAATACGGCAGATACTGCCAGATTCATCACAATGCCGCCGAGATTGTACAGCAGACAATGGTTTTCTGTTGGCAGCATAATGCACTGGCAGGCATACCGATCGGTGACATACATTCTCAGCCTGCCGTTTTCCTCTCTGCCGATACCGATAACACCGAAAACAACAGAGAAGAAACGGTGCCCGCTGATCAATCCGCCGAGCAGATGGCCGAGTTCATGAATCACTGTTTGAAGGCAGCCGCTCAGAAATCCAACCGCTGCATCAAGAATCACATTGCCCGATCCGAACCATACGGATGTCAGAATGAAGAATAATACTATCTTCAGAGACTGCAGTATGGTTTTTGTTGTTTTTTCCATGTTTAATAAGGACAAAATGAGACCGCAGTCCACAAGCCGCGATCTCATTTTTTGTTCAGATCAAGAATCGAGTTTGATACTGCCGTCCACTTTGTTGAGAATCCAAAGCAGAGGATCAATTACATTCTTGCCTTCGTAAGGAACACCTTCCTTATTATGACCGAGAGCACTGCTGGTAAAATAACGTACCTGCTTGAACTTGGAAGAAGCAGAGCGGACGAAGTTACCTGCTTCGTAGGTCTCAAGGAAGTTTTTGCATACGGCATTCTTTGCATCGGCAAAGGTTTTGCATTCTTCGGGATGAGCCTGAAGATAAGCCTGAGCAGCATCGTCGCCAATAAGTGCTTCCAGACCGGGAATATCCATCTTATTGATGACAACCGCAAGATTCAGTTTAAGAACATCCTTTGCGGAAAGCCCGAACATCTTCTCAAGGTTGATCAGCATGATATTCAGTATTTCATCGAAATCCTTGGTGCTGACACCATAAGAATTGATGTTGATCTTATCTTCCACTTCCATAGCATAACGAGCAATGGAAAGAGGGTCAATGAGGAAGATGAAGCCATCGGCATAATTGTACGCGTTATTGCGCTGAATGTCACCGCTGGAGGAGAACATTTCACCTGCAATATCGTAAACGTAAATACGTCTGCCGATCTTTTCATTGGGCATGGTCAGCATCAGCTGATATGCTGTCAGAGCATCCGATTCTGTCTTCAAAGGACGAACACCTTTTTTCAGGGCAGAACTTGTTGCCTTGAATGCTTTTTCGTCATCCTCGGAAATAAAGGAGACTTCCCATCCCTTCTGAGGTGCGACCGTGCTGATCATCTGTTCAATTGCCATATTGATATAACAGGTCTTACCGACAGAAGGACCGCCGATAACGGGAATTGCATACTGCTTGCTTGCGGTATTGCCGGAAAGAGAGAATCCGCATTCAGGGCAATATGCCTGCAGATCACCGCGGCCATTCATGAAAGTAGTGGGAATCTTGCAGCCGCAGTTGCAGGTACGGTGCAGAATACCGTACTTACCGGGGACCAGCTTGGTGTGCATCACATGGCACTGAGGACATTCATAGGTAGGAATCAGGAAGGATGCCTGACAGTTTGGATTCGGACAGGCATTTTTGATTTTATTGATAAAGATATAAATTCTGTCGATCAGCCATACAATACTGAAGCCCAGATAAATGGCACAGAAGAATGTCAGCAGAATCGAAATATGGAGAACCGAGGTAAAAATGGTAAGCATGCTGCCGAAAACATAAATACAGATAGCAGCTACCAGATGAATACCGCCTCCCCAGGAAATAAAGCCATCATCAGCAGCTTTGGACAATTCATCAGATGCGAAACCGATATTCCGGACCCATGCACCTTTAATGGTATTGCCGAGGTCGCGATAACCTTTCCCGAAGAAATAACTTACTTTTGCCGGCTGAGGAATAGATGCCAAAACCAGCACCTCCTTAATGTTGAACTATTAATAATGTCGGATCAATGAAATCCACTTCTGTCAGCGGATTCATCAACTGGGTGTGACAGAATCCGGAGAACGGATACCGCTCTCCGGAGCCGTCGTTTCAGAAAGCGTTAAGCTGCCTGAGGAACCATATTGCTGTCAATCACGTTTTCCTTAAAGGAAGAGAAGTAACTGCGCAGCGCGTAGAAAGCTCCCACCAGGCTGCCGACTGTACAGATGAACATAACGATCATCATAACAATTGCGATAACGATCATTACACCGATCAGCCAGCCTACCAGAGCGTCGTCGCTGTCTCTGCCGACAACATTTCTGTTTCTTGCCATATGTATACCCTCCTTTCAGAAATACTATATTCCAAGAAATGATGGGTCATTTCTTTTTGAATAAGCTGCTTAACTTGGCACCGAGACCTTCTTTTTCGTTGATTCTATCAAAGAAATCGGTATGTCTGTTCTTACAGTTTTTCAGTGACATGGCTTTGATATTGCCTGTTTCAATATCTTCGAGTTTTCTGAAATATTTACTGTACTCCTTATAAAGTTCATCCGCTTCTTTTTCACGGCCGCAGCCGTCAATCAGGTAAGTGCAGACAATAACATTCAATTTTTCCCACTCAATACCGCCTTTTCTGCCGGTCTTTTTCAGGTAATCGATGAGCATATCGGTAAAGTAGCCGAAAAACCTGCTGTGATACAGCATATGGCACACAGCTCTCAGATCATCCGCCGAGACGGACGCCAGAATCAGATTGACGAACGCTTCATCCACAAGTTCCTGATAATCCTTCTTCTCGAAAGATTCGGCACTGATACTCACTTCCGGAGGAATCATACTCGGCTTCAGGCTGTTGTTTTTCAGTTCAAGCAGGAACGCAGCTGCACGTACTTTATCGCACTCCAGACCCAATCCGGCCTGCTGCGCCAGCGAAAGAATCTTTGTGAAAACGATTTTTCTCTGATTTTTCAGTTTTTTCAGAGGAATCGCCTGAACGGTACCGAGCATCAGGCGGATGGTTTCCTGATTTGAAATGTTGGTGGCAGGAATCGTTTCGAGAACCTGAATCACAAACTCGTCAGGATCTCCGCGCCGGATGCCGGCAGAAATCATATCACCGATATCCACGTGATCCAGCTGAGAATTCCGTGCAAACTGGGATTTATAGATACTCCAGAAGATTTTTTCAGGATGTGCGGATTCCTGAATATACATTGCGTTCAGATACACAGCAAATTTGCTGGTCTGCAGATTATTCAGAACGCTGCTCAGGATTCTGTCACTGATTGCTTCGGGGAGGCCGCTGAGCATTTTTCCGAACGCCGGTCCGCCCTCACGAAGCTTCCCTTCCGGGTACTTGGTCAGGAACATAATTATGACATCGGTAAGCAGATCCGCATGATTCCTGATGCCTTCCAGGATGAAGATTACCGTATTGGTACTGTCATCAAGTCTTGCAAGACCGGAAAAAACTGTCTGCAGGATTGTGGATGCATTCCGTACGGTCTGCATACCGTCGGGAAAATCATAATACCGCAGGATGAACTGTGCCCAGAAACTGTTGACATGCAACTTGTTGTTTTCAGCTAAAAGTGTCCTGATCTTCGCCGTGCAGTCATCGGATTCCAGATACTTAAGAAAACTGCGGAAGCCGTCCTGTGACGCGCTGACAGTTTCAGTCAGATCCAAAATCTGTCTGCAGCATTCTTCAGAATTTCGTACAGAGTATTCATAGAGTGCATTTTCATACAATTCATGAATCGAATATACCATGAATCCGGTATGTGCGTAGAGGAACGGGAAAAGAAGTCCGTATGTTTCAAGGGAGAACAACCCCCAGGTATCCGCAGCCTCCAGAATCTGTGCACCGACTTCATTTCGGAAAACATCATCGCCATAGGAATTGCAGAACCGAAGCATCTGCTGCATACTTCTGTCGTCGGGTGTAATCTGCTCCTGTCTGATCAGACGGTATGCATCATATGCTGCCAGAAGTTCACTGCCGAACCCGGTATACCCGATCCGATCCAGGTAACCGCACCATTCATCCAGACTCATGGGATCAAAGGAACAATAATTGGCGAGCATCTTTGCAAGATCGGATACTTCAATACTTTCCGTAAAATGTCCGCCTATGAAATCCGCTACCACATTGCCCGCACTGTGGGCTCCGGAAGCATAATTGTAACCATACTCCCCGGAACGGACACCGCAGCATGCAAATCTGATCAGGCAGGTTCTGTCGTCAAATCTTTTATAGTTTCCGATATATGTGCTGAAAGTCAGATTCTTTGCAACAGTCAGCGGGAACACTCTCTGAAGAGAAGCGAACCACATGACAAGGTTTTCCCTTGTATCGTTGATGAACATAACTTCATCGTGATCCACCGCATACATCAGGGCAGAAATCAGGTAGGCAAATTCGTTTTCCTTACCGGAAAGAAACATTACAATCTGTTCATCATTGACCGCATTGCCCCAATCTGTAATCTCGAGCTTTGGAAGCGGAGGCACAGGAGAAGGTGCGTTCAGCTCCTCTTCGGTCAGAAAAGTGCGGATACAGTCTTCCGCAAACAATTCGGCAGGATAGACATCAAGTTCACCCGGATCAAACACCAGAGCACTGATGATATAATTTCCGAAACGGCCGGAATAATCCATACCGAGATAGGTTGACTGAGCGACACATTCGCGGCCGCTGGACAGACGGAAATAAGAGAATGCGAAGGGGAAATCATTCAGGATTTCTTCAGCGGACGGCATGGGATTCAGATCTCCGGGCACAACATACTTCATTGAGTAACGGATTTCATCGCTTTCCGTTTCCGTGATATCGGTGGATTTGAAATACACCATGAACCCTTTATCGGTGGAGTCTCCGTTCTTCCACGATGTGTAGATATATTGTGATGCTATCATAAAACCTCCTGTTTATTTGGATTTTACGATGCCTTTCTGCGACAGAATCCAGAGGAACGGATCCGCAACACGGAAAGGTCTGAATTTCGGAATCTTCTTATCCACATCCGGATTGCTTCCCAATGCGCTCAGACCAAAGAATGCAAAATGATTGAACTGGAGGGATACCATCTGATACAGCTCAGGGCCGAGCCACTTTTCCACCAGACTCTGCATTTCCTCGTTGGAATCATTGAAATCTTTGGTATCGAAATAACCGTTGCGGATATGGGCGGAGTCATTCTTCAGACAGCTTGCAGGATCGAGCATACTGTCCACTGCGTCGATTTTGGTAAACGAAATTGCGATCGGAATGTCGATTTTTTTCGTTACGTCTGTCATACCGGTTCCGGTACGGATAATCTCGATCGCACGGGACAGAATCGCGGTAACTTCCGTATTTTCCTGAGGCAGCGTAATTTTGCCTTCCAGTTCATTGCGAACCGCAGGAAGCTGCAGCGGATCCAGAAGAAGAATAATACCGGATGCATGACAGAGATATCTGTTGTGCGTCTGCATGGAAGCCAGAGAGTTGAGATTTTCACCTGCCGTATCAAAGAATGTCAGTGAAACAGCATCGTTCACCGCTTTCCGGAGCCATTTCGCCGGACGCTTGAACAGAAGGGAGTAAATCAGAGGCTCCACTTCTCCGCTGTCGGTAGCACCGGCACACATTCTGTGTCTGTACAGCGGATCGTAGAACTCTCTCTTGTACCGGTTGATGGTGTTGTCACCGCAAGCCATCAGAGAGCAGTCAAAGGATTTGCCGATTTCGTTTCTCAGCTGATTGATAAGAACCGCCACATAGTTACTTTTTCCCGATTCCTTGGCTCCGATAATCGCAATGGGGTAATTACTGGTGGTTCCGATTCCCATGGGAAGTTCGAACCCGCACATCGGGCAGATTTTAGTAACAAGGGGCTGTCCGCATTCATCGCACCGTGGATTTTTGGATTTGGTTTCCGGTTTAAAGGGCAGTTTTGATGCTGCTCTGGAACAGGATTTCTCACGGTTTGTATTGGAACAGATATACTCCACATCGTCCATATTCTGTTCTTCAAAACACCGGGGACATAAATATTTTGCCATAATGTACCTCTTTATTATCCGATTGTATTGGAGCCTTCATTTACGATTCTGTAATACCGGTACTGCTTGTCGTTCATAAAGAACAGCTTCAGTTTGGAGTCCTTACGGATATCGCCCACTTCGAATTCAAAGGTATAACTGCGATCGATTTCTGTATCTTCTGCAGCAGAGACAACCACATCTCCGTCTCCGCGGTTCAGCGGAACAGATCTCAGTTTGCTGATCACGCAGAAGGGAGGAAGGACGAAATGACTGTCGCTGCGGACGGTGATCTGGAGTGTTCTCTTCTTGCTGAACAGTCCTTTTTTATACTTGAAGGAATAGTAAACATCTCGCTGAGGCTCGTTATTGATCAGCAGTTTGATGGGGGTGCCGTAAATCCGGCCGTTTTCACTGTCAAAATACGAATAGATCAGTGCGTACATACATCCGGAAGGCGGGTTGAGAATCAGAATCCCTTCATTGCTTTCATACTGTTTCCTGCTGCATTCCACACAGCAGGCAAGAGCATCGCTGTAGCTTTCCGGATACTGATCCGTGCGGTAAGCGATCAGGGAATTTTCGATTCTCTTCGGCCATGTGAAATTCACATAAAGCTCTGTCCGGGAAGCATTCAGGTCAAATGAAGGTTCTTTCAGCATCGGAACGCTGGAGATATAGTACGCTTCATTCAGAATCACATTGGACGCATTGATCTGACCGGGAATGATATAACATTCACCGATGAAATTCAACGTGAATTCTGCTTTCGTAAGGCTCTTGAATGAAATATCGATCTGCTTGTATGTTTTCAGCAGTTCTTCATAGTCATAAGTTACATTGGGAACGTACGACGGCTTTTTCAGAGAATACAGGATGATAACATCCCACTCAGCCTTGTCCCAGGAGGCACTGAAAATCTCATCCAGATAGTCCACCCGGAAATTACTGATCAGGTCGGCAGGCTTCTGGGGAACCGTATTCACATAAACCTTTTCGGACGGATACCGTTTGCCGCCTACAGTATGGTATGCACAGATGCTGATCCAATACTTCCGGCCGTTTGTCAGGTCGGTGATGTTCGCACCGTCCAGACGATTATTGGGAACACTGCGGTAGGAAGTGAGATCTGTCTGTTCTCCCTGGCTGATTTCCAGCTGAACCTCCGTCACAGTTGAAGGCTTGTTCCATGTCAGAGTAATCAGCCCGTCGCCTCCGATTGCACGGATGTCGGACACATTGTCAACAACAACAACATCGTTTGCCAGATGGGAAGCCTGAGAATAAACTCCGGCCCGGAGAGCAAACACTGCATAACAGTAAACCGTGGACTTCTGCAGTGAAGAATCGCTGAAATTCAGTTCCGTACCCTTATACACGATCTCACCGTCCGTCTGATCGTTGGGACGGGTCCCGACTTTACGGACAAGGATATATGTAATCTCACCGCGGGAAGCGGACTTTTCCCAGTCGAATACTACAGTACCGCCGATCTGTCTGGAGCTGAAATTCCGGGGTGCATCCGGCGGATATTTGCTGATCAGCCGATTGACTTCAACACTGTCGGAAATCTCTTTGGTCAGAGAAAGAACGGTTTCAAAAGCGTCATCTCCGCTCATGGATTTCACACGTTCCAGTTTTGTTTCCACATTACGGATGACTTCAGCTACTTTGGAAGTAACATCACCGGAGATCACAAAACCATCGTTCTGAGCCTGATGGATCAGCATCTGAGCGGCATAATACTTCTTTTCGTTGATTTCAGCCGTAACATTCTTTAGAACATCGCCGAACTTTTTCTTGAAATCAGAAATTTCCTTTTCCAGAGCCGCAATCTCGGGATGGTTGGGCCAATACAGCTTTGCATCCTTCAGCACAGCCGCAGCTTCATCGACTTTTTTACCGTTCCACAGAGTTTTGGCTTTATGGATCAGTTCTACAGCCTGCTCCATTTTTGTCAGGTCAAAACCGCATTTCGCACAGTTCTTCACTGCATTGCCGTTTTCCGCACCGCAGCTGGGACAGATCACAATCAACGGTTTGCCGCATTTGGTACAGGTACTTGCACCGGCAGGGTTTTCGGTACCGCAAAGACCGCATACAATTGTTCTGTTTTTTTCCTGATACCCCATCAGCTCACAGTAATTACTGATATACATGGAAGCTTCGGAGGGAGAAATGCTGTAGTTTCTGCAGGCAATATCCACAAGCCCTTCTTTCAGGGTAGGCTCGATCACACGTTTGTTTTCCTTGGCCGCCTGATCGACAGCGGAATTGATCTTGGGATATTTGGTTAAATTGTAGTAATTATCGTATTTCTGTTTGGATGCTTTGTCCTTGAAAATGATGATACACAGACCGCAAAGAGCCTGCGCTTCATTGTCTTTTGGAGTTTTTTCGCCCTTTGCAAGGATTTTTTTCTTGATTGCTTCAGCCTTTTCACTAAGCTGGGAACAGGATGCCGATGCAGGAAGTTCGAGAAAATCGTAAAGTGATCCGTCCGGCAGATCCACTGCGTTCAGACCCTTCTGGATGTTCATTGCCTGTGACTTATCGATCACGGCATTTACATCGATTTTTCCGCCTTTCTTGGTATCTATCAACTCCTTGAATCTGGCTTTGATGATATCAGCCGTAAAACCGAATGCACCGAATGCTTTCAGAACGGTATTCAGGTCGCGGTCAGATAACTCCTCACCTCTTGCTGTCAGAAGAGTCAGCTTATCATCCAGATCTTTCTTTTTGCTTTCCCGGATTTTCTTTGCCGCTTCCGCTTCCGCCTTCCGCAGAGCATCATCCAGCATGATCCGCTTGATTTCATCCAGCTGTCCCAGATATTCCCCCGCTTTCCCTTTCAGGATGGGGTGATTCATGTTTTTTGCCCACTGCTGACGCTTGGCTTCAATCGCTTCATTGATTTTTGCAGCATCCGTAACCATTGGGTCAAAGGACAATTCAAGAATGATAAAATAGTTTTCCCGTGCTGCCAAATCCATCACCTCTTATATTTAAAGTATCCCTGTACAATTCCGCAGCAGGGCACGGGATTTCTGCCATCCCACTGCCCTGCCCGAAACCGTGTTTTCAGCACGCTTTTGCCGGATAATCAGTTAACGTTGGAGTTCTTGCTTCTGCGGATTGCAGCCCCCAGTTCCTCTTCGGTAAGAGCACTTGTGGTCTGGAAGCTTGCTTCGACAATACGTCCGCCCTTGGTTTCCCTTGCCTTCAGTTCCAGAAGCCCGGATTCATTCAGCTTGAAGGTAACTTCGATTGCGGTGTCTCTGGTTACGCCTGCAGGCAGTTCCAGTTCAGCCTGACCGATTTCCTTACCGAGATCCACATCAACCACAGGGTCGCTTGCAAGGCATTCCATTACTTCAAACTTAACGGATCTCTGATTGTCGTATCTGGGATAGAAGCTGTCGGTTGCGATTGCGGGAAGTTCAGCATTGCGGATGATGATGTTGTAAAGCTTCAGCTGATCGTTTTCATCGTACGCCTGAGTACCGAAGCTTCGGCTGGAT
This sequence comes from Clostridia bacterium, assembly GCA_017407225.1. GTDB lineage: Bacteria > Bacillota > Clostridia > Oscillospirales > CAG-272 > UMGS1696. The sequence goes on from JAFQWY010000305.1 coordinate 28,412, forward strand.
ACGTTAACGATCTTCATTTCTTCACCGGGGAGACGGCGTGCGCCCTTACCGGTCTGAACATTCGCTTCCTTTGCAGCCTGTTCTACAGTGGTCTTACCGGTGTCGATTTCATCCTTGACTTCTTCTGCGGTCTTACCGGTATTTCTTGCGATTTCGTCAATTACGGCATTGTAAGCGCTGGTGTTCTGTGCATAAATCGCAGCACCCTTTGCAACGGATTCATCGGGGTCGAACATCTTGGTTTCGATACCGAATTCAGCCTGTACGCGCTTCATAACCTGAGGCATCTTGGAAGAACCGCCCACGAGGATAATTTCGCTGACATCGGACTGCTTGAAGCCCTTCTTTTCCGCTTCCTTGAACATATCCCTGGTCAGGTCGATGGTTCTGGTCAGCAGGTCTTCGGTCAGTTCGTCAAACTTTTCGCGGGTCAGCTCGATCCGGGCACGTTCACCGTTGTAGTTAACGGATACGGGAGCCTTTTCCTTTGCGGTGAGGAGCTTCTTTGCGCGTTCGGAAGCCAGGTAGAGTTCCTGCAGAGTTTCCGCATCTTCCAGAATGTTGTCGGGAGTACCGGTTTCGGTCTGGTACATATCAGCGAGATACAGCAGAACACGGTCGTCCCAGTCCTTACCGCCGAGGTTATGGTCACCGCCGGTACATACAACGCGGATTTCACCGGGCTTGATGTTGATCATGGTAACGTCGAAAGTACCGCCGCCAAGGTCGTATACCAGAACGGTTTTGTTCTCTTCAGCATTGACAACACCGTAGGAAATCGCTGCCGCGGTAGGTTCGTTGATGATGGCCAGAACGTTCAGACCGGCGATTTTACCTGCAGCTTCGGTAGCGTCACGTTCGGTTACACCAAAGTATGCGGGACAGGTAATAACAACATCCTTGATTTCTTCGTCGTCACCCAGCTTGCCTTCGGTCTTCAGAGTGTCAACGGCATCGTTCACAACCTTCTTCAGAATGTAGGAAGAAATTTCTTCGGGCTTCATTTCAACACCATTGATGGTGAGGCTGAAACCGGGCTGACCGATATTTCTCTTGATGAAGGTAACAACCTGATCGGGTGCCATCTTCGCACTTTCCTTAGCAACGGAACCGACGGTAACATCGGTCTGAGATTCAAAGTAAACTGCGGAAGGGGTGGTGAGATCGCCTTCGGAATTCTTCAGAACAACGGGCTTGCCGTTTTCGTCCATGTACGCGATACAGGAATATGTTGTGCCGAGGTCAATACCAAATACTTTTCCCATGATTGATTCTCCTTATATAAGGTAAAAATTATTTTTGATTTATCTGCCGTTTCACCGGCGTTTGTTTCCTGACAGGGAGTTACTGTTCACTCTCCGTTTTTGCGTTGGGGTTATACTTATAGATCTTGATCCGTTCGGGGCGAAGTACGGAATCTCCGTGAGTATATCCGTCTGCGGTTCTCGCAGCAACCTTATTGTCTTTTGCCGGGTCATCCGTGTCGACAACCTGAATAATCTTCTGCCTCTTTACATCCACATCACGGCCGGGTACGGAATAGGACTCGATGTCCTGTCGATAGAGAACATCATCCAGATCCTCTGCGATACCCTTGACACTGCGGAGAAGCTTCGCATAGTTCTCCTCGGTAGGTTCTTTCTTTTCGTAAACTTTGTAGAGTCTCTTGGTGGAGTCAACCAGCTGAATCACATCAAGCGCCATGGTTTCCACGATTTTCTCCAGAAGACCGTTCTGATATCTGGTCAGTTCTTTGTGCAGATTATCGAACAGCTGGTTCTTGTGTGCATCTTCAGCGATTTTGTCGTCAAAAGCTTCCTGAAGACCGGTCATAAGCAGCGCCAGGCTTTCCAGTCTCGCCAGAACCTCCGAGAAATCAGTTTCCTGTGCTGCCGGTTCAGCAGGTTCGGCATTTTCCTGTACCGCAGGCTGTTCCGCAGCGTTTTCTTCTTCGATTACATTCTTCTTTTCTTCGTCCATTTTTACCTCCGGGGTATTATTTTCAGTGAATATCGTTCGTTTCGGTAAACCTTCTTCAAGGTAATACAGTGCGGTTTCCGGCTGTTCTCTGAGAAAAATCAGGTAATTATAGGCTCCGACCATTTCCAGATAGGTTTCATTCATCAGTTTTTCGGCAGTATATCCTTCCGCTGAAACCTCACGTTCTTTTGTGATCTGTCCGGTAATGATGCGTTCATGGAATTCACGACGGATATCCGGATGCCTTTTCAGCTTTTCCAGATTCTTTTCTGCCTGCTCTTCCTTCATACCGCATTCGTACAGCAGGTAATCGTAAATATTGGTATCGACGAAATATTCTTCAGTCCACGGAACCGTTTTGCTGCGGGTGGTAAAAATCTCCTTCAGAGATTCGGGATTCTCTCTGATTCTGTCTGCTTCCTCGTTCGATATCTCCAGTTCACAGGTGGTCTCGTCCATCATACCGCCAATAAACCGCAGATAATACCGGTCATAACGGGAAACGAGTTTTTTTCCGCTGTATTCAAGAATGATTTCCACAAATATCCTCCTTTACTGTTTCTGGTTGTCAATGAGATCCCGGATATCTATATCCGACACTTTCTGGTAAGAATAATTTCCCTTCTCTATCGGATCGATGACGGCTTCATTTGTTCCGCCGCTGGTAACTCCTCCCGGAACCCATTTGTCCTGCCATGCGTTTTCTTCATTGCCGGTGGACATACGAAGATTCTCGGGTTTGTCAACCTGAACAATGTAGGGATCACTGCCCAGGTAACCGGGGTCACACCCCAGAGATTCTTCAAGCTTTTTGATGTCAATCTTCCCGGTCTCCGGGTCAACAGCTTCCTGGAGTATACGATTCTTATCATTATTGTCGAGCACAAATACACCCTCTTTCCCCTCACCAACCGTTCCTACGGGTTTTCCGGGGATGAATTTGCAGCATCCGGAATCTTCAAATTTTTTCAGATGCTGATCGATATACTCCTTCGAAAGATAGGTTTCCGGCTCAGGCTTATCACCGCGGGTAATCACACGGAGATCCTGTACTTTTTCATCACTCAATCCCGCCGCTTCTGTTTTTCTGACAGCTTCCGGAGACAGTTTCCGATACTCTATTTCATTCTTGCTCTCGAAGTCATCGGGCAGCTGATCCGGCGTGAGTGTCTTGGAATTTTCAACGGTTTCGGGAGGACCGGTTGTCATCGGCTCCCCGGAATCCTGCTTTCTTTCGTCGGCAGGCTTATCCGTCACGTTATCGGCAGTTTCCCCGGATTCGGGAATTCTGTCTGCAATACCGGCGGCATAATCTCTCGCATCCTGTTCCACAGGCTGTTCCAGATAACTCTGATAATCCTGTTCGGGTTTTATGTAGTTATCAAAATTGTCCTTGAATGCCTGATCTTCTGCTGTCTCGGGATTTTCCGCACGTTCATGCTGCCAGCAATGCCGAGATTCATGGGCAATGGTATCAACGGTTTCCTTTGCATCCCCCAGATATTTCTCATTGATGTAAATGGTATTGGTTGATGCGGCATATCCGCCGTAATCACCGTTCTTTTCGGAATAGTAGTACTCGACTTTTGGAGGATTCTCCAGATTCAGCTCGTTGCCAATGATGTCTGCCAGCTGCTCAGTCTTTTCTTTCTGTTCCTCAGGAGTAAGCTGTTCCCAGGAAGACTGCTCGAAATCTTTCAGACACTCGTCAAGCTCGGTGTTTTCAGTTTCTGACGTTTCCTGTGCATCCGGATTCTCTGCATTATTCTGTGAGTCCTCGTCCCCGGTGAGGTATTCTTCCTCTTCGTCGAGATCGTCGTCTTCTTCAGTGAGATCGTCTTCCTCTTCGGCGAGATCGTCTTCCTCTTCGGCGAGGTCGTCGTCATCTTCAGTGAGATCATCTTCCTCTTCGGCGAGGTCTTCTTCCTCTTCGTCGAGATCGTCGTCTTCTTCAGTGAGATCGTCTTCCTCTTCGGCGAGATCGTCTTCCTCTTCGGCG
>JAFQWY010000306.1 GCA_017407225.1 Clostridia bacterium
AATGGTGGAGCTGCAAGCGGAGGCGGAGGAGCTACACATATAGCCACTGAAAGTGGAACTATTGCATCATTGGGAAGTTCAAATTTATCAAAAATATTACTCATTGCCGGAGGTGGCGGTAGAGGAGGTACAAAGACGGAAAGTTGGGGAGGAATAGTTACCTATGGTGGAGGTACCGGAGGTGGTACATCTAGTGGAGATGGTGGTGCAACACAAAGTTCCGGATATGCTTTTGCTTCTCGGTGAGAGCCATAGATTATCTCCTGAAATTGATGGGTATGATTATTCATATTATTATACCAGATTTATGGTGCAAAAATCAAGTGTCTTTGCATATCCGCCGCACTTTTCCCGCAAAAAATGATGAATTCCGTGAATTTATGACGGATACGGAGAAGTTTTGTTCAGATTCCCGAACCACTGCCCTCATTTTATATTGACAATGCCTGTGGATTATAGTATAATAATATCTGAATTGATACCAGTATTTCACATAACTGTCACACAAGGAGGAGTTCGTCATGCCGCAGTTCAGACACGGAAAAATACTGCCGACTACACCTTTTATCCTTGTGCACCCCACTCTTGCTGCCCATTACCTCATCGAAGGACGGGTTCTGGTTTGTCTTGTGCGACACGGTCAGACCGACTGGAATCTGATCAAACGTCTGCAGGGCCGTGAGAATGTGCCGCTCAACGAAGAAGGCCGTGCGCAGGCCGATGCGGTGTCCCGGCTCATTGACGGCATCCGCAAAAACGGCGTTTCCTTCACAACGGTATGCACTTCCCCCCTGTCGCGTGCAGTGGATACTGCCAACACGATTTCCGCTTCCCTTGGACTGGGCAAAGCCATTGTGGTTGAAAATCTGGTGGAACGGGACTATGGAAGCCTTTCCGGTCTGACCCAGGATGAACGGCGTAAACTCTTTCCCGGCGGCGAACGCCAGGCAGGCAATGTGGAAACCGTTCCGGCAGCTGCTTCCCGTATGCTCCGTGCCGTTGACGACATGATTGAACACAGCGGCAGACGCACCGTCATCGGTGTCACCCACGGCGGCATCATCAATGCAGTTTATTCCCGGCTGACTCAGGGAGAACTTGGCACCGGAAAAACCCTCACCGTCAACTGCGGTGTAAGCTGTATCGCGGCAGGTATCGGCGAACCCATACCGCTGGCCTACAATCTGCAGAATGAAGATGCGGCACTGTACATTACAAAACTGCTCCTCTGTGGTGCTGACATATAACAAAAAGGCACCTTCGGGTGTTTTTTTAACGTATTGAGTTAGCCTTGGGTAACTTATTTTTCGAAACCCTCTTGACAAAATACCCCCGCAGGGTATATAATACAGATACCCCCACAGGGTATATCAATACAATACAGGAGGCAGTTATTATGGAAGACAACTGCTGCTGTCATGACAAAAAGACCATCCGGAGCGAAGAAGAACGAAAGAAGCTCATCAACCGCCTCAGCCGCATCGAAGGACAGATCCGCGGAATCCGCACCATGGTGGAAAACGATGCTTACTGCAATGATATTCTCACCCAGTCCGCCGCTGTCAATGCCGCCGTCAATGCCTTCAGCCGGGAACTGATCGGCAGTCATCTGAAAGGATGCGTCGCACGGGATCTCCGGGACGGAAACGATGACGTGATCGACGAGCTGCTGGATACGCTGAAAAAAATGATGAAATAACAAATCTCCGACGAAAGGAGCAAATCATGACCAACAAAAAATTCGCAGTCACCGGAATGACCTGTGCGGCCTGCCAGGCTTCCGTGGAAAAAACAGTCTGCGCCCTGCCCGGCGTGGAATCGGTTTCGGTCAGTCTGATGACCAACTCCATGACGCTGGACTACGATGAAACCGTTCTCACCGAAGAATCCCTGTTCAAGGCAGTTTCCGACGCCGGATACGGTGCAAAAAACTGGGTAAAACGGGAAGTCACCCAGGCGGAGGAAGACGCAAAATACCGCGCCATGATCCGCCGGCTGATCTCCTCGGCTGTATTCGCCGTCCTCATGATGTATGTTACCATGGGACACATGGTGGGACTCCCCCTGCCCTCCTTTATGAATCCCCACGGACACGCATGGGAACCCATCGTCTATGCGGCGGTGCAGGTCATTCTTGCCGTACCCGTCATCCTCATCAACCGTGCGTATTTTACCGACGGTCTGAAATCCGCACTGCACAGAAGCCCCAACATGAACACCCTTGTGGCAACGGGTGCGGCGGCATCCATGATCTACGGCATCTATATTTTCGTCATGATGATTCTGGGATACACCTCCGGCGAGGAAATCCACCATTACTCAGAGGATCTGTATTTTGAATCCGTCACCATGATTCTGACGCTGATCACCCTCGGACGGACGCTGGAAACCCGGGCAAGGCGGCACACCTCCGATGCGGTACGGAAGCTGATGAATCTCTCTCCGAAAACCGCGGAAATCTACCGGGACGGCACGGTTGTCACCGTAAAATCCGACGAGCTGGTGATCGGTGACCGTGTCATCATCCGTGCGGGCGGATCCGTTCCCTGCGACGGTGTGGTAGTCTCCGGCGGCGGCGCGGCTGACGAAAGCGTCATCACCGGCGAGAGCGTTCCTGTTCAGAAATCCGAAGGGGATACCCTGATCTGCGGTACCATTCTTACTTCCGGCTATGCGGAAATCAGCGCGGTCCATGTCGGAGAAGATACCACAGTGGCAAAAATCACCCAGCTTGTGGAGGATGCGGCATCCAGCAAGGCTCCCGTCCAGAAGCTGGCGGACAGAATCAGCGGAATTTTCGTACCCGTGGTCTGCTCCATTGCCCTCGTCACCTTCGTTTTATGGATGATCTTCGGCGGCAGCCTCCATCAGGCGGTAGGATTCGGCATCTCTGTGCTGGTGATCAGCTGCCCCTGTGCGCTGGGTCTGGCAACTCCCACAGCAATCATGTGCGGTGTGGGTCGCGGAGCATCTCTGGGAATTCTGGTGAAATCCGCAGACGCCATTGACGTGCTTCATAAATCGTCCGTGGTTGTCCTTGACAAAACCGGAACAATCACCGAAGGACGAATGCGGGTATCCGATGCCATTCCCGTGGGATCCGCCGATGAAGCCGGACTTCTCACAGCGGCTGCATCTCTGGAAGGCATGAGCGAGCACCCCATCGGCATGGCAATCGTGGATTACGCATCCGAGAACGGCGTGACTCCCGCTTCCGTGGAAGACTTCACACAGACCTTCGGCGGCGGCGTTTGCGGCAGGATGAACGGCAGTGAGATCTGCGGAGGCAATCTCGCTTTTCTGGACGAATCCGGCGTAACTGTATCCGATGATGTGCGCGCCGCACTCGTCAGACTGGCATCGGAGGGCAAAACGCCCGTTCTGTTTGCCGCAGACGGAGATGTGATCGGAATCATCGCACTCCGTGATAATCTCAAGCAGTCCAGTATCGAAGCGGTACGCCGGTTCAACGAACTTGGTATGGAAACTGTCATGCTCACCGGCGACAACCGCACCACAGCAGAAGCCATCGCAAAAGAAGCGGGCATTGCCCATGTCATCGCACAGGTAAAGCCGGAAGAAAAGGCCTCCGTCGTGGAGCATCTTATGGCGGGCGAGCAGGATGGCGTATTCACCGATCTGAAGAGGCGGTACGTCATCATGATCGGCGACGGCGTCAACGATGCTCCTGCGCTTGCCATGGCTGACTGTGGTATGGCGGTAGCTCATGGTACGGATATCGCCATCGAATCCGCAGGTGTGGTGCTGGTACGCAGTGACCTGACCGATGCTGCCCGTGCCGTAAAGCTGAGCAGTGCCGTCATGCGGAACATCGCACAGAATCTTGCGTGGGCATTCGGCTACAACATTCTCTGTATCCCCGTAGCGGCGGGCGTGCTGTTCCCCGTTTTCGGAATCGCACTGACTCCCATGATCGCATCGGCCGCCATGTCCCTGTCCAGTGTGTGCGTGGTGTCCAATGCCCTCAGACTGCGGCGGTGGAATCCCGACAGATAACCAATTTCATTCATATAAGGAGAAACAATCATGTTATTCGGAAAGAAAAAGACTCTCACCCTGAAAATCGGAGGTATGCACTGTCCCAAGTGCTCTGCTAAGGTAGAAGCGGCACTGAAGGCTCTGGGCGCAAAGGCTGAAGTTGACCTGAAGCTGGGACGTGCATCCGTCACCTGCCCCGAAAAGCTGGACAACGCTGACCTGAAGAAGGCAGTGGAAGCTCTCGGTTTCAGCTGTGATGTAATCGGCTGAAAAAGACACGAAGAAAAGGCATATCGAGCGGAGAAATCCATTCGGTATGCCTTTTGTCATACAGTGATTCAGATGTGATCCTGATACCGTTCCGCGGTGATGATGCCGTCCTTCACGTGGAGTTTGCAGATTCTCGCAGTACGGGGCAGCGTATGGTCGGAGCCGACTGCCATATCCCAGTCACGACCGTGATAGACTGCGTAGTACTGACCGTCCAGCTTGATCACGCTGTGGTGACCCACGCCTTCTTCGTACTGATTCTTCACCAGCACAGGGGCGAATTTTCCGTCATCGGTGTGCTTGACGAAATCCACCTTGGTCAGATCCTGCTCACCGGTCTTTGCGGCGGCGTATCCGATGTGGTAAGTATCATCCTTGAAGCATCCGCCGGAGTACATCACATACTGCCAGCCCTCTTCCTCAAACCAGAACGGCCCTTCCAGGCAATGCCAGTCACGCCCGTCTGCCTTCCTCTGATGCTCGAAAATCTCTTCATCAAAGGTGGGAACGATCACTTCCCGGGGCTGATAGGCGGGAGTGTAAGGATCGATCAGGCGGTCAACCCAGATCCGTGTACCGATCCGGTCGGTATCGTTGTTGTTTGCCGCAAACCACACGAACAGTCCCCCATCGGTCTGCACCACATGGGTGTCGATGGAGAAATAGTTGTACAGCTTCTTCGGTTCGGTGAAGGGTCCGAGAGGATTGTCGGATCTGAGTACATACATGAACTCAAACTCGCCGCCGACAACGCAGGATGTGTAGATGTAGTATACACCGTCCAGCTTGATGATCGAGGGCGCCCAGTAGCGCTCACCGCCGGGCACGGATCCGATTTCACCTTCATATTTCCATTCGCCGAACACGTCATCCGCCGAATATGCAACGATTCCACGTCCGCCGGTGACGTACATATAGTATCTGCCGCCGTCCGCGAAGATAAAAGGATCCGCCTGGCTGTATTTTTCCAGTCCTTTTTCAAATCGGAGTTTCATGGGATACCTCCTGTATCAATGAGGATTATTTCTCAGGGACAATTTCGTATTCCAGCATTTCGTAGTGGAGCTTTGTGCCCACATCCGTACCTGCCGGAAGAAGTGCCAGCGCGATGAACAGATCTTCTTTGGTTTCCACATCGCGGAGGGTGGCGTATTCCCCTTCGATTTTCACTACAATGTAGTCCTTCGGTTCCATTATACTCTGTCCTGATACCGTTCTGCGGTGATGATGCCGTCGGCAACGTGGAGCTTGCAGATTCTCGCGGTGCGGCGTTCCACATAGCCCTCGTCCGCTTCGTCTCTCAGGTCACGTCCGTGGTAAACCGCGTAGTACTGACCGTCCAGCTTGATGACGCTGTGATGTCCAACGCCTTCTTCGAATTCGTTCTTGATCATCACGGGATCGAACTTGCCGTCCGCAGTGTGCTTTACGAAGTCAACCTTGGTCAGATCCGCTTCATCGGACTTTGCAGCCGCGTAACCGATGTGGTAGGTGTCGTTTTCGTAGCAGGCACCGGAGTACATTACATACTGCCAGCCGGCTTCTTCAAACCAGAACGCACCTTCGATGGTGTGCCAGTCTCTGCCGTCGTTGTAGCGGTTTCTCTGGAAAATTTCTTCGTCGAAAGTGGGAACAATCACTTCACGGGGCTGATATGCGGGGGTGAAGGGATCAATCAGGCGATCAACATACACACGGGTACCGATTCTCGCCGGTTCCTTGTTGTCTTCCGCGTACCACAGGAACAGACCCGCTTCGGTTTCCACAACGTGAGCATCGATGGAGAAACGGTCGAACAGCTTCTTCTGCCTGGTGAAGGGGCCGAGGGGATTGTCCGCTTCCATCACGTGGAGGTGTTCGAAGCATCCGTCAAGGTCGCAGGAAACATAGATGTAGTACTTGCCGCCGGTCTTGATGATGCAGGGGGCCCAGAAGTTCCTGCCGCCTTCAACGGTGCCGACGATACCTTCGTAGTGCCATTCACCGAAGATGTCGTCAGCGGAGTATGCATCAACGCCGCGTCCTGCGGTGACATACATATAGTATCTGCCGCCGTCCGCGAAGATGTAGGGGTCCGCCTGGTTGCGGTTCCGGGAAGTGGAATCAAACTTGAATTTCATCTGGTTCTCTCCTTTATATTATAATTAAACAATCGAAATGAAGTCGTTCTCTGTCAGCCCGAGCACATCAATGAATTTTTCCAGCTTGGGATAACGGGTATAGTTGACTGCGGTGTGACGGTCGGAGCCGAAGGTGAACCGGCATCCGCATTCCTTCGCAATGGAGAACATACGGAAGAAGTCGCCGTTCTGCATGGCTTCGTCGGTCATCTCCCTGATGTCGCCCACGCAGCAGGGGTTGAATTCGATGCCGATTCCCGCCTGAGCCGCCGCTGTGTAGCAGTCGTAGTATTCCTTATCAGTGATCACATCCTGCAGTTCCTTCTGGGGATAGGGGCAGGCAACCGCGTGGAAGGGATGTGCGATTGCGGTGACGTATTTTGCGTTTTTGCTGTTCACGATATCATGGAATGCACGGAGCATGAACTGTGCGTGTACCCGTCTGTCATCCCGTCCGCCATGGAAGGTGATGTGGGTGTGGGAATTGGGCACCAGCATAAAGTCCAGCTGAGCCGCCGCTTCCTCTGCCACTGCAATATCCCTGTGACCGAGGTCGTACTCGCATTCGCAGCCGACACGGATTTCGATCCCGGCAGTGTCAGCTTCCGCAAGTTCCTTTTTGATCTCAAAAATGTGTGCGAGATTCTGGGGAACATACCAGTTCGGCGCTCCGGATACGGCAGAGTCCCACATATGATCCGCAAATCCGATGAGACGATAGTTCAGCTCTCTCGCCTGACGGATGTAGTCCGCCGCGATGCCCTCCGGTTTGCCGCAGCTGGACAGTCTTGTATGGATGTGAATATCTTCTCTGAGAATCATGGTTCAGTCCTCCCTGTCAGAATTACAGTTTGCCCAAATCCCACAGCAGGCGTCCCAGAACGTACTTGTCCCGGATATCCTTGGCCATGAAGAAAGCTTCCGCCATATCTTCTTCGGCCAGTCCGATTTCTTCGCCGGTGGTGGGATGTCCGATTTCCTTCATGAATCTTGCCAGATCCGCGGAACGGGGCATCTTCGAGCAGATCCGCTGGATATTGCCCCAGTTGGTCACAATGTTAGCCAGTCTTACCGCGTGTTTTGCGGAATCGTACTTCTGTTCCTTGAGATCCCCTGCGATGATTGCTTCGGCACCGTGGCCCAGCTTTTCACGGAGATACCCGTACCAGCCTTCCAGATCAAAGGAAGCCGCGAATTCTCTTGCCGCGGTGGGCTCCGGTCTCTGCTGCATCAGCTGTTCATAGGCACGGATGGTCATCAGAGATGCAATACCGCACTGGATGCCGTGGAAATCTGCGGGAGTGCCGAATTCAAGGGAACGCATATCAATAATGTGGGAAATGTAGTGTTCCATACCGGATGCGGGACGGGAAATTTCCGCATAGTTCATGGCAAGACCGGAAAGAACCAGACCTTCCATCACGGTGCAGACCGCTTCCTTATCCCCTGCAACGGCACCGGGCGCCGCCTTCACACACTGATCCAGTGCATTGTTCACAATCTGTGCCACGGTTTCACAGTAGAAATCACCCACTACCAGATTGGCAATCTGCCATTCTGCGATGGAAACATACTTGGCCAGCATATCACCGATGCCGGAGCGGATCATGTGTACGGGTGCATTTGCCAGAATCTCCGCTTCCCCGATGACAGCATCGGGGCACTTGGAATTCAGGGATACCTTCAGACCGCTTCGCTCCATGGAAGAGGATGCGGATGCGAAACCGTCCATGGAAGGTGCGGTTGCCACGATAATCTGGGGAACATTCTTCGCCGCTGCCAGAATCTTGCCGGTATCGTTGATGACACCGCCGCCCACCGCAATTACAAGATCGCAGTCCGGAGGACAGTACATCACCGCTTCTCCGACGATTTTTTCGTCAGGCGAGGGCTTGATCCGCTGAATCACATGGAGGGCATAGGGAATTTCCGCTTCGTCAAGAAGACGGCAGACCCATTCTCCTGCAGCTTCATAGGTCAGGGTGTCACACAGCACGAAGGGCTTCTTTCCGCCGTATTTTTTCACCAGTTCCGGGACTTTTGCCATCACACCTTCCCCGATGAAGCAGTCCTTCAGCAGACCTTTGTGGGTTCTGCCGCAGGAAGGGCACACAAATTCTTCGTTCTGCATCAGGGATTTCAGATCGTATTTCATAATCATCCTCCGTTATGCCTTAAATGCAGGCACGCATGGTTTTGATATTCTCTTCAATGGATGCGTCTTTGCAGAACACGCTGGAAGTGCCGCAGATGTAGATATCCGCACCTGCCGCGCACATCTTCTTCGCGTTCTCGAAGCTCACGTTGCCGTCCACTTCGATTTCCACATGGCTGTAACCACGTTCGTTCAGATAATTCCGGCAGTCGGTGATCTTCGTGAGAGTCTGGGGAACCAGCTTCTGTCCCGCAAAACCGGGGTTCACGGTCATCAGAAGGACTCCGTCGATGTCGTCGAGGACATAATCCAGCGCGGACAGGGGAGTCGCGGGATTGAGAGCCGCCATTGCCTTTGCACCGCAGGATTTTACCGCCGCCAGCGCTCTCTGCAGATGGTTGGTGGATTCCGCATGGATGGAAACATAGTCCCCGGGCTGCGGATCAAACCAGCCGATCTTCCATTCCGGCTCGGTGATCATCAGATGGATATCCAGCGGGATTTTTGTCATCTTCCGCAGGTTCTTACAGTAGTCGGTACCGAGGGTGAAGTTCTTCACAAACACACCGTCCATGACGTCAATGTGCAGGTATTCGATGCCGGTCTTCTCGAAAAGTTCCAGCGTTTCCGTCAGTTTTCCGATATCTGCGCACATCATGGAAGGCGCGATTTTTCCGTTCATAATACAGATCCTCCAAATGCTGTAGCGTTATGTCTGACTGTATTATAACAGATTCCGCCCCGTTTTTCAACCGTTTCCGGCTGTTTATACGGATCCTGTACGGAGTTTTTCATAGAAACGGAAACAAACGATGCACGGACCGCAATTCACAAAATCCGGTTGAAAAATTTTCCGTTTCGTGCTATACTGATAAACAGGAAATCTTATTCTATTGAAGGCGGTACTACCTGTTCTATGACCAACGACAACCGGAAGCCGGATATGCGGTATCTGGAGCTTCTCTCACGGGACTATCCCACCATCGAATCCGCGGCGTCGGAGATGATCAACATCGCTGCCATGCGTTCCCTTCCCAAGGGCACCGAATACTTTTTCAGCGATCTCCACGGCGAATATGCCTCCTTTCTGCGTCTGCTCCGTTCCGCGTCCGGTATGATCAAATCCAAGATTGACCTGATTTTTGAAAAGAGCATCCCGTCCTCCGAGCGCACCCGTCTGGCCATCCTGATCTACTACCCCGAGAGGGAAATCAAGGAACTGAAGCAGGGAGGCAGACTGGACGACGAATGGCGGAGCATCACCATTTACCGGCTGATCCAGGTGTGCGAATCCGTTTCGGCCAAGTACACCCGTGCGGATGTCCGCTCCAAGATGCCGCCCGGATTTGAATACATCCTGGATGAGCTGCTCAACGTCACCGACGACATCAACCGGGAATACTACTATTCCGAGATCATCGACTCCATTCTCGCTACCGGCATTGCGGAGGAATTCATCATCGCGGTATGTGACACGATCCGCAGTCTCACCATCGACCGGCTCCACATCATCGGTGATATCTTCGACCGCGGTCCAAGAGCCGACAAGATTCTGGACGAGCTGATGACCTTCCGGCACATTGATATCGAATGGGGCAACCACGACATTTCCTGGATGGGTGCGGCTGCGGGAAACACCGCACTGATCGCCAATGTCATCCGCATTGCCCTGGGCTATAACAGCTACGACGTGCTGGAGGACGGTTACGGGCTGAACCTCCGTCCCCTGTCCGTTCTTGCGGCGGAGATTTACGAGGACGATCCCTGCACCCACTTCTATCCCCATACCCTGGACGATGTGGTATACGACAACGTGGATCTGTCCCTGACCGCCAAAATGCACAAGGCAATTGCCGTGATTCAATTCAAACTGGAGGGACAGCTTCTCCGCGAGCATCCCGAATACCGTATGGATGACCGGAGACTGTTCGAGAAGACCGATTTCCGCCGAGGCGTGATCAGCATTGACGGCGTGGAATACCCTCTCCGTGACACCAATTTCCCCACCGTTGACCCGGATGATCCCCTGAAACTCAGTGAGGAAGAAGCAGAGCTTGTGCGGATTCTCCAGTCCTCCTTCCATCACAGCCAGAAGCTGAACACCCATGTGAAATTCCTGTTTGCCCGGGGCAGTATGTACAAGTGCTGCAACGGCAATCTTCTCTACCACGGCTGTATTCCCATGAATGAGGACGGTACTCTCCGTGATATCCGCCTTCCCTTCTCCGACACGCCCGCCCCCCTCCACGGCAAGGCTCTTCTCGACAGGATCGGCAAGGCAGTGAACCGCGCCTACTTCGGTGTGTGGGAATCTGCGGAACAGAAGGAAGCGCTGGACTACCTGTGGTACCTGTGGTGCGGTCCCGACTCTCCCCTCTACGGCAAGAACAAGATGGCATTCTTCGAGCGCACCCTCATCGGCAAAAAAGCAGCCGGCGTTCATGCAGAGGAGCGTTATGAACCCTACTATCATCTGAACAACAGTGAGGAAGTCTGCGGACGGATTCTCGCCGAATTCGGACTCTGTCCCACCGCAGGACACATCATCAACGGACACGTTCCGGTTATAGCCTGTGACGGAGAAAGCCCCATCAAGGCAGGCGGCAGACTGTTCGTCATTGACGGCGGCATTTCCAAAGCATACCAGATCAAGACGGGCATTGCCGGATACACCCTCATCTACGACTCCCACAGTCTCCGTCTGGCTCAGCACAAGCCCTACGACGGTCAGGACGAAACCATCACTCCCGATGTGAGCATCGTGGAAAAGATGGACCGCCGGGTGAATATCGCCGACACTGACTACGGTGCGGAACTGGATCTGCGTCTCGCCGAACTGCGGTGCCTCCTCGACTGCTACCGTGACGGCTCCATCCTTGAAAAATAAAGGAGATCATCATGTTTACATCTGAACAGCTTGCAAAAATCTTCGCCCGCATCGGGCTGACATACACCCCAGGCATCCCCTGTGACTTCGACACTATGGCGGCAGTCCAGCTGGGATTCCAGTACAATGTCCCCTACGAAAATCTGGACATCATCCGCGGCGTTCCGCTGTCCCTGGACTATAATGATCTGTACGAAAAAATTGTTACAAACCATCGGGGCGGCTACTGCTTCGAGATCAACGGTTTCCTCGGAGAGGTTTACCGTTCACTGGGGTACACCGTCACCGAATACATGGCGCGGTATCTTCGCGGAGAGACGGAAATTCCCATGCGTCGGCACCGTGTTCTCGGTGTGACCTGCGCGGACGGCAAATCATACATCTGTGATGCCGGAATCGGTCAGTCTGCCTTCCGGATTCCGCTGAAAATGGAGGAAGGCCTTGTTTCCGAGCAGTACGGCGAAACTTATCGTGTGACAAAGGATGATTTCTATGGTTGGGTAATCTCCGACTTCCACAAGGGAACGTGGCGTCCATTCTACGGCTTCACGGAGGAACCCCAGCTGAATATCGACTACATCATGCCCTCTTTCTGGTGTGAACACGCGCCCGAATCCCCCTTCACCTCCGCTGAAATGTTCTCCGTCAAGACTCCCGCAGGACGGATCACCCTGGACAGCAACATTTTCCACATCTTTGACGGGGATACCGTGACGGAAAAGTATCTGACCGAGGAGGAAGTGAAGGAAGCTTATACAAAATACTTCGGTCTTCCTTATTACGAAGGGCTGAATATCCGGCGGTACACGGAGGAGAGCCATGCTTGACCACGCTAAAATTGCCGAAGAGCATTTTCTCTCCGGCTGCAACTGCGCACAGGCGGTGGTTTACGCTTTCTCCGATCTGACCGGATTTGACCGGGATACCTCCCTGAAGCTGGCGTGTTCCTTCGGCGGCGGATTCGGACGTCTCCGTGAGGTATGCGGCGCATTCTCCGGTGCCTGCATGGTGGCGGGACTTCTCTGGGGCTACTCGGACACGGATACCAAAAGTCTGAAAGCCGATCACTACGCCCTGATCCAGAAAATGGCGGCGGATTTCCGGGAAATGCACGGCTCCATCATCTGCCGGGATATGCTCCGGGGCATCGAATCCTCCACCGACTCCAATCCCAGCGACCGGACGGCGGAATACTACAAAAAACGTCCCTGTCCGAAGATCGCGGCATCCGCTGCCGGAATTGTTGACAGGATTCTGGCGGAACGGGGATTTGAGCCTCCCATGGGCACGCACATCTATCCGCTGAATGCGGCTCCCGATTATCGGTTCGTGGTGATTTTTGTGCGGTCGGGCGGTCAGTGGATCTACACCCGTGCAAAGGATCGGGATGTGTGGGAAACTGCCGGCGGCCACATGGAACCGGGCGAAACCACACTGGATGCGGCAAAACGTGAGCTCTGGGAAGAAACCGGCGCGGCGGAATACGATATCCGTCCCGTATTCGACTACAGCGTGAACAACGGCGGCGGACATTACGCCTTCGGTCAGGTATTTCTGGCGGATGTGCGGCGGTTTGATCCGGTGCCTGCCGAATTTGAAATGGAAGAAATCCGCGCATTTGACACCTATCCCACAGAGATGCGGTTCCCGGAAATCCTTCCGGTGCTGTACGGGCGGATGGAACAGGAAATCACGGAATGAAAACGGAAAAGCTGAAATTTCTCGACCGTGACGGGCTGAAAATTCTCGCCATGGTGCTGATGCTGCTGGATCATCTGTGGGCAACGGTAGTTCCCGGCAACAACTGGATGACCTATCTCGGACGGCTGGCGTTCCCCATCTTCGCATTTCAGACAGCGGAAGGATATCACCACACATCATCCTTCCGGAAATACGCCCTGCGCCTTCTGATCTGGGGGCTGATTTCGGAAATCCCCTTCAATCTGATGTATTCGGGGCGGTTTCTCAACCCTTTCCACCAGAACGTGCTGTTCACCCTTCTTCTGGGACTTCTGCTGTATCACGGGGCCGAACGGTTTGTCCGTGCAGTGAGCGGAAGACTGTGGAAAACTGCGGTGACTGCCGTTCTGCAGATTCTGTGCTGTCTTCTCGGCGGGATCATAGGATTTACGGATTACGGACTGACGGGCGTTCTGGTGACGGCAATGTTCTGCTGTTTCCCGAAGTGGAAATATGTGAATCTGTTCCGGCTGGTGTGTCTGATTTTACTGCTCGATGTATTTTTCAAAGGGGAGATCCTGCTCATTCCCGCCTTCGGAACGGTACTTGAGATCGGCAAGGAAGCCCTGGGCATTTTCGCCATGATCCCGATTCTGCTGTACAGCGGCAAAAAGGGACGGGGAGGAAAAGTCATGCAGTACATCGGCTACGGATTCTATCCGGTTCATATGCTGATTCTGCACCTGATCCGGTATTTTATGTAACAAAAAACACGGGTACTCCCTGAGGAATATCCGTGTTTTGTTATATTGCAAATTACTTCTTGAGAGCGATTGCCGCCTTTGCCTTTTCAGCGATGGAAGCCGCGTCGAGGTGATAGTAGGAGAGAAGTTCCTTTGCGGGACCGCTTCTGCCGAATTCGTCGTTGATACCGACTCTGAGAACGGGAGTGGGCTTCTTTTCGGAGAGACATTCGCAAACCGCTGCGCCCAGACCGCCGATGACAGAATGTTCTTCGCAGGTTACGATGCATCCGCACTTTTCAGCTTCCGCAAGAATGATTTCTTCGTCCAGAGGCTTGATGGTGTGGATATTGACAACGGAAGCGGAGATGCCTTCAGCCGCGAGAAGTTCCCGTGCCGCCAGAGCCTGTTCCACTTCAAGACCGGTTGCGATGATGGAAACATCGGTACCGTCTGCCAGCTTCACACCCTTGCCGATCTGGAATTCGTAGCTGTCGTCAAAGATGGTTTCCACAGCCATTCTGCCGAAACGGAGGTAAACGGGACCAACGTATTCGATGGCAGCCTTGACAGCCAGTCTTGCTTCAACAGCATCGGCGGGGTTGATGATTACCATACCGGGAATGGTACGCATGAGAGCGATATCTTCACAGCACTGGTGGGTAGCGCCGTCTTCACCGACCGTGATACCTGCGTGGGTAGCACCGATCTTTACGTTATTGTGGGGATAACCGATGGAGTTTCTGACCTGCTCGTAGCTTCTGCCTGCCGCAAACATCGCGAAGGTGGAAGCAAAGGGAATCTTGCCCATGAGGGACATACCGGTAGCCGCACCGATCATGTTGTTTTCGGCGATACCGCAGTCAAAGAACCGTTCGGGGAATGCCTTCTTGAAAGTGCCGGTCTTGGTAGCCGCCGCAAGGTCAGCATCCAGCACAACGAGGTTTTCATATACTGCACCAAACTCCGCGAGAGCCTTACCGTAGGCTTCACGGGTAGCGATTTTTTCAGCCATTTTTATATGATTCCTTTCTTGGATTACACAGTGTATTCTGTTTATCTCTCGCCGAGATCTGCCATTGCAACTTCGTACTGTTCAGCGTTGGGAGCGGCACCGTGCCATGCAACATTGTTTTCCATGAAGGAAACGCCCTTACCCTTGGTGCTGTGGGAGATGATCACGGTGGGCTTGTCGGTGCACGCCTTTGCTGCCTTGTAAGCCGCTTCGATGGAATCGAAATCGTGAGCGTCGCATTCCACAACATTCCAGCCGAATGCGGAGAACTTTTCCGGATAGGGAGTGGGATTCATAACGTCGGTGATTGCGCCGTCGATCTGCAGACCGTTGAAGTCAACCAGCCAGCAAAGGTTGGACAGCTTGTAGTGACCTGCGAACATAGCCGCTTCCCATACCTGACCTTCTTCGGTTTCGCCGTCGCCGAGGATTGCGTAAATGCGCTGGGGCTTATTGTCGATCTTAGCCGCCAGAGCCATACCGCAGGAAACGGAAGTACCCTGACCGAGGGAACCGGAGGACATATCCACACCGGGGGTATGCTTCATATCCGGATGACCCTGCAGATAGCTGGAAGTCTTACGGAGAGTTTTCAGGTCTTCCACGGGGAAATAACCGCGGTGAGCCAGAGCGGAGTACAGACCGGGGGCACAGTGACCCTTGGAGAGAACGAGACGGTCACGGTCCTCCCACTTGGGATCAGCGGGGTTGATGTTCAGTTCTTCCCAGTAAAGGTAGGTAAGTACGTCAGCGATGGAGAGGCTTCCGCCGGGATGACCGCTGTTTGCCGAGTAAACGGCGTCGATGATACCGACACGGATTTTCCGGGCAATTTCAGCCAGTTCAGTTTTTCTTTGAATGTCCATAGTAAATCAGCCTTTCTTCGGATTATTTAGGTGACTGCCGCATTTTCTTGCGGAAAAAACTATCGTATTTATTGTAATATATTTGGGGCTGAATGTCAATCGTTATACGAAAATATTTATTTTTTCATAAAGCCCTTGACAAATCTTCCCGTTTGTATTATAATAGACAGGCAGTGTGATGAGACGGTTGCACTGTCTGCGTTATGCAGTTTACTTGAGTCTGGAGTAGTACTCAAGAGGCCGAAGAGGCGCCCCTGCTAAGGGTGTAGGTCGGGTTACCGGCGCGAGAGTTCAAATCTCTCCTACTCCGGAATGAAGAAAGTCGCTGTTCTGCGGCTTTTTTCTTTTTTCCGCACAATTTCTGTTCTGTGAGGTGATCCGTTATGAATCCGCTCTACCTGCGTTATGTGAAGCTGATGCCGGGAGACTGTGACATTCCTACTCTGCTGGATATCCATCGCCTGCCCGGAATTGCCCGGTTCATCGGCATTGATCCGGAGCATTACTTCGATTACGTCACCTCCTCAGTCGGTGTGTATTATTACAAAGTATACATGGACCGTGAACTCGTGGGGTCCCTGCATCTGGAGCGGGACGGGGATGTACTGTCGCTCTCCCTGCTGGTAATCCCGGTGTATCAGAACCGCGGAATCGCTTCACGGATTCTGGAAGATGTAAAATCCGGTATGCCGATCCCTGATTTTTCGGAGATCAGGGTTTCCGTCGAGCGTGAAAACGCTCCTTCCCTGCATCTGTTTGAAAAGGCGGGATTTGTTCTGAGCGGTGAAGAGGACGAGCTTTTGGAGTACAGCTATCATATCACGCGGAGGCAGCACATGACCGAACCTTATTATATGGCATATGAAAAACGATACCGGGCGGTTTTCGCGGCAGGTGTATCGCACTGGGGACATTCTCCCGACGATGCCGTGCTCACCGAAACTCTGAGGCAGTGGGTGGACGACAACCATCTGCGCGGAAAACACATTCTCGAATATGCCTGCGGAGAAGGTGCCTGCGGAGTGATTCTCTCACGTCTGGGATGCTGTTATCATGGCGTGGATATCTCCCCGACGGCAGTGGAGAAAGCCCGGGAAGCTCTGCGTGAGTTTCCGGATGCGACCGTGGAAGTTCTGGATATGGTAAAGAACACCGTTTCCGGACAGTACGACGGTGCGCTGGACTGCATGGGATTCCATATGCTGGTGACGGACAGTGACCGTACCGCTTATCTGAGAAATGCCCGGGATTCCCTGAAGGACTGCGCGCCCATGCTTTTCTTCCGCCAGTCCTACCGCAGTGACGGTGATCCGAAAGCTGTGTACAGGGGCGAAATCCGTTCCCTCGGGGAATGGGAAGCCGTCACCGGAAGCGATTATTCCACTCCCCAACTCCGCAGAACCGCCACAGGTGCCGAAGTTCTGATCCCGCTGGTTCCGGCACGGGCCAACGATCGTGAAGGTTACATCGCCGAAATGGAACGTGCGGGATTCACTGTGGAAAATTTCGCTGAAATGGCAGAGTCGGAAGCAATCCGGTACGCCGCCAGTATATATGTGAGAAAAAGGATCTGATCCGGATCCCGGAAGGAGGGTATCATGCCCAACATTATTGAAATCACCGATCTGAACAATCCTGCGCTGGATCCCTATGCGCGGCTCACCGAAAATCAGCTCCGATCCAGAAAAACTCCCGAAAAGGGGATTTTCATCGCGGAAAGCAAAACCGTCGTCACTCTGGCGCTGGATGCGGGATACACTCCCGTTTCCCTCCTGATGGAGAAAAGCCAGCTGTACGGTCAGGCTGCCGGTCTGGCTGAGCGCTGCGGGGATATTCCGATCTACACGGCTGACAGCACTCTTCTGGAACAGCTGACGGGATTTTCCCTCTCCCGCGGTGTTCTTGCGGTCATGCGCCGTCCGGTTCTTCCCTCCGTTGAAGAAGTCTGCCGGAACGCACGTCGGATCGCGATTCTGGAAAACATCATGGATGCCGCCAATGTAGGTGCCATCATCCGCAGTGCGGCGGCTCTGGGTATGGATGCGGTTCTGGTGACGCCCCGATGCAGTGACCCCCTTCTCAGACGGGCCGCCCGGGTCAGCATGGGTACGGTGTTCCAGATTCCATGGACATACATCGGCACAGACAGCTCCGACTGGCCGGAAAAAGGCATGGCAAAACTGCATGAGCTTGGATTCAGAACCGCATCCATGGCATTGTCCCATGATACGGTCACCATTTCCGATCCCTGTCTGAAACAGGCTGATCGTCTGGCAATTCTGCTTGGCACCGAGGGCACCGGACTGACCGCTGAGACCATCAGACTGTCCCACTATACCGTGAAGATTCCCATGTTCCACGGCGTGGACTCACTGAATGTAGCTGCCGCCAGTGCCGTGGCATTCTGGGAAATCTGCCGTCCGAACGACTGAATTTTCAAGCCGCAGCATCCCTTGACAGATTCTGCGGTTTGTGTTATACTGAGTTCAAATCCAAACAACAGCAAGGAGTTCATTATGAGTATCACCAAAGACGATATTGCCTCTGTAAAAGGCCGCGGTTTTCTGCTCAACCGTGGAACCGAGTGTTTTTCCGGCCGGGTTGTTGCCGTAGGCGGTAACTACACAGCCGAATCCATGAGAGTACTGGGTGAGTGCGCGGAGAGATTCGGCTCCGGCAAAGTGATCGTGACCAGCCGTCTCTGTGCGGAAATCCCCGGAATTCCCTTTGAAAGAATTCCGGAAGCCGAAGCATTTATGGAATCCCACGGCATGCCCTTCGGCGGTACGGGAGCCAAAGTCCGTCCCATCACAGCCTGCAAGGGTACCACCTGTGTTTATGGCAATATTGACACCCACGGTCTTGCACAGATCATCCACGACAGATTCTACATCGGCATGCGCGATGTGAAGCTGCCCCATAAATTCAAGATCGGTGTGGGCGGATGTCCCAATAGCTGCATGAAGCCCAGTCTCAACGACGTGGGAATCGAAGGCTGCCGTTCTTTTGTATTCGATGCCGACAAGTGCCGGGGCTGCGGAAAATGTGCAGTAGAAGCAGCCTGCCCTTCCCATGCGGTTCACGTAACCGACGGCAAAGCTGTCCGCAGTTCCGATTGTACAAACTGCGGTGTCTGTATCGGAAAATGTCCCTTCGGCGCATTCCCGGCAGAAGCACAGTCCGTCTGCAGAATCTACGTTGGCGGCACATGGGGCAAAAAACAGCGGATGGGCACCCTGCTCTCCGGTTTCTACACGGAAGAAGAAATCCCCGTCATGATCGAAAAGGTCATGCTGTGGTACAAGGAAAACGGATTTGCCAAAGAACGCCTTGGAGCCGTCATTGACCGGATCGGTGTGGAATCCCTGGAGGCTGCTCTGGCATCCGATGATCTTCTGAACCGTCGTGAGGAAATCCTCGCAGCCGATCTGAAAGAGCGCACCTGAAACCGATATACAATCATAATAAATCCGGCTGTGATTTTTCGTTCCGGAAAAACGGCAGCCGGATTTTTTTATTGCATTTTTTCTCCTCTGATGCTATAATAAAAATGAAATCCAATTACAAGAGGAACAGCCTATGAAGAAAACCTTCACCACCATCATGCCCGACAGAATCGGGGCCTTTCTCCGCGCCAACCGCTGTCTGTCCGGGCTGGGACTGAACATCACCAGGGTCAGCTACAACAAAGCCGTGGATATGCATATGCTGTTCATCGAAGCGGAGGGGGATGCGGATACCCTTGCCCTCGCCGAACGGGAGCTGACCGCTATGGGATACCTGCCAACTCAGCCCGACTTCGGCAGTGTGATTCTTATGGAATTCACCCTGAAGGACGAGCCGGGCTCCCTGACACCGGTTCTGGAGCTGATTAACTCCTTCGCCTTCAACATTTCCTACATCAGCGCACAGGAAAACGGATCGGGGTATCAGCTGTTCAAAATGGGACTTTATGTGGATAACGGACGGGAGATTTCCGAATTCGTCAGCCGCGCCGCCCTGCTCTGTCCCATCCGGATTCTGGACTACAACAAAAGTGAAAAGGTTCTGGACAACACAGTGTTCTACCTTTCCTTCGCCAATGAGATCTCCGAAAAGATGGGATTCGGCAGTGAACAGAAAAACGGTCTGATCGTCAATTCCAACCAGATCATGCAGATGCTGGACGAAATGGGATCTCCGCCTTACAAAACCTTTGACTACGTCGGAAAATTCGCCGATGCCCTGCTGAAATACCGGGGTGAGAACTATCATCCCAGAATCACACGGTATCTGACCTGCACGGGAACGGAAATCCTCCTCATCGAGCCGCAGGTGGGAAGCAACACGGCAGTGATCGTGAAAAACGGACGGGTTCTCTGTGTGGACGGCGGCTTTCCCTGCTGTGCGGATGCTCTGTGGGCAGTTTTGTCCCGTGAGATTCCCGGATTTGCATCAATGGACAGGACCATGCTTCTGACCCACGGCGACGTTGACCACGGCGGATGTGCCGAGCGGTTTGACCGTGTCTATGTGAACCGCCGGGTTTACAACAATTTCCTCAGCGAACAGCGCGGCGAGAACGCCATCCGTGAAGAAAATCCCGTGCATGCACCCTATGTACGGATCAGCAAGCTTCTGTCGGATTACGCCCCCATTGAGGCTGAATTTGAAGTCTTCGGCGGTGATCCGGTTCCCGGCGAGGCACTATCCTTCATCGGAACCGTTGACTGGGAAGACCTGCATTTTGAAGTGTACGAAGGTGCGGGCGGCCATGTGAAAGGTGAGATGATCTGGGTGGAGCGGCGTGAGAAAATTGCATTCACCGGAGATATTTTTGTCAATATCAAAGGGTTCATCCCCGAGCAGGCGGAGTTCAACCGTCTGGCCCCCTATCTGATGACATCGGTTGACACGGATCCGTCTCTGGCAAAGCAGGAGCGGGATGCTCTGAGGACTGTTCTTGGTGCAGGTCGGTGGCAGATTTTCGGCGGACACGGTGCCATGGCTGAGTTGAATCTATAACAGCACAAAACTCCCCCGATTTCCGGGAATTTCACCGGATTCGGAGGAGTTTTCTCTTCATTTTTTGCCCAGTCCTGCGGCGGAACGGTAGTAGGAAATCATCAGAATCACTGCGGCTCCCGCCCAGGCTGCGACTTCCGCGTAGAAAATACCGTTTTCGTACCCGGTCATGCCGATCACTGCCGCCACACCTACACGCATGACAAATTCAATGATACCGGACACCATGGGAATCATCGTGTTGCCCATGCCCTGCAGTGCGGAGCGGTAGGCGTGAAGCAGATACAGCACAGCGAGAAATGCGCTCATGACCGCAAGGTACAGATACGCCGTTTCCCCTGCCGCCGCTTCGATTTCGGGGGATTCCGACTGGATGAACAGCATGGTGATTTCCCGTCCGAAGATAAGCATGACGGCGGAGATCACCATGGAGGTACCAACGCTGAGGAGAGCGGCGGAAGTCATTCCCTTCCGGATTCTGTCCCACTGACCGGCACCGTAGTTCTGTCCCACATAGGTAGTCACCGCGTATCCGTAGGAAACCGCCGCGATTTCAAGAATACCGTAGAGCTTGTTAGTGGCGGTGAATCCGGCAATAAAAGTCGTGCCGAATCCGTTGACAATGGACTGCACCGCCATGCCGCCCACAGAAATAATGGTGTTCTGTATCGCCACGGGCACACCCAGACTCATCAGGGATTTTGACAGTGCGGAATCCCCCGTCAGATCGGACTTTGAGAAATGCAGATCAGGGGTCCGGGCAATCTTCACCGCGCAGATCACACCGGAGAGGCACTGTGAAAACACGGTTGCAAGTGCGGCACCGGCTACACCCCATCCCAGCACGAACACGGTCAGGGCATCCAGCGCAATGTTTGTAAATGCCGCAATTACCATGGCAATCAGGGGTGTCTTGCTGTTCCCCACCGCGCGGAGGACGGAGGAAGTGAAATTATAGAACATCACTGCGGGAATTCCGGCAAAGAGAATCCGGGTATAAAGTTCCGCTATGCCGCGAAGCTCCGTCGGAACACGCAGAAGATGCATAAACAGTACAAGGAACAGCTGGCTGAATACCATGGACAGTACGGTAATCACAACGGTAAGGCGTACGGATATGCCGATGGTGCGGTGCAGTCCCGGGATGTCGCCTTCCCCGTATTTCTGGGACATCCGCACGGAGAAGCCCTGTGTGAATCCCTGTGCGATGCCGAGAATCATCCAGTTGAGCCAGTCCACGGTGCCGAGAGCCGCCAGTGCATCCATGCCGACGCCCCGTCCCACGATGGCGGTATCCACCACGGTATACAGCTGCTGGAAGATATTGCCGAACATCAGCGGCAGAGCAAAGAAAAACAGAAGCCGCATAGGATTCCCGGCTGTCATGTTCTGCGTTTTTGTCATAATCCGTATCACTTTCCTGAAATTATCTGCCTGTGTATTATATCATAAAATGAAGAAAAAAACATCCCCTGCCGCGATATTCAGTCCGAAAAAACGAAAAATCTCCTGTTTAAATATTGATACCAAGTATCAATATTTATCTCATACCACTTGACAAAACGGCAAAGCTGTGGTATCATATACACATAGAATCTGACACCGAAATATTGCATTGAGGCGGAAGATACACCAATATTCTGTACAGAATCCGTTTTTTGACGGAGTTTTATCTGTGCGCTGTTGCTGCATCTTCCGGATGCGGCTTTTTTGTTTGCAGATCACACAAGTAAATCCCGAAAGGACTGACTATCATGGACTCCCGTGTTGCACTTATTTCCATCATCGTGGAAAATCCCGAATCCGTGCAGGCTCTCAACGAAATCCTCCACACCTGCGGCAATTATATCATCGGACGGATGGGAATTCCCTACCGTGAAAAAGGAATCAACATCATTTCCATCGCCATTGACGCTCCTCAGGATGTGATCAACACCCTCTCCGGAAAAATCGGAAAGCTGCCCGGAGTTACCTCCAAGACCGCTTACTCCAATGTGGTGACCAAGGCATGACAAGAGACAAAAGCGGCAGACTTTCCGTTCCTGCCATTATCATTCTGCTTCTGCTGCCCGTCGTCACCTCCGTGGCTGTCTTCGGTATCGGGCGCATGAACATTTCGCTGTCCCAGATTATTGATGCCGCCGTGCTTCTCTTTACCGGTGAGGGCGATGTTCCTCTGACCGTGCAGATGACTCTCTGGAACGTGCGGCTTCCCCGGATTCTGCTGGCGCTTCTCACCGGTGCGGGACTTTCCGTATCGGGATGTGCCTTCCAGTCCCTGTTCGCCAATCCGCTGGCCACTCCCGACACCCTCGGAGTTGCAAGCGGCGCCAGCTTCGGTGCGGCACTGGGAATTCTGCTGGGTTTCAGTCTGGTGGGAATTCAGGTGACATCCTTCCTGTTCGGCGCCATTGCGGTTCTTCTGACATGGATCTCCGGATCGGGACGGGGACGGGGGCTCAGCTCCGTGGTACTTGCAGGCATCATGATCGGATCCCTGTTTTCAGCTCTGGTTTCCCTTGTGAAATTCACCGCCGACTCCGAAACCCAGCTTCCCGCCATCACCTACTGGCTCATGGGAAGTCTCGACGGAACCGGTTATGAAAATCTTCTCTACGGCGCGCCGCCCATTCTCATCGGCATCGGAATTCTGTTCCTGATCCGGTGGCGGATGAATCTGCTTCCGCTGACCGAGGACGAAATCCGCTCCTCCGGGGTGAACATCACCGCGCTTCGTGGCGTGACCGTCATCTGTGCCACCATGGTCACTGCATCTTCCGTCTCCATGTGCGGTCAGGTAGGCTGGGTAGGCCTTCTGGTTCCCCACATCTGCCGGATGCTGTTCGGCTCCAACCACCTTGCCCTGATTCCCGCATCGGTTTCCATCGGCGCAGCCTTCATGGTCATCGTGGACACTGTGGCGCGATCCGCTTCCGCCGCCGAAATTCCCATCTCCATCCTGACAGCCATCATCGGCGCACCTTTCTTCATTATTTTAATGCGTAAATCGGGAGGCTGGCGGTTATGAATCTTTCGGTAACAAACGGAACCTTCGCCTACAAAACCGGGCACAATATCTTTGAAAACATCAATTTTTCCATCGAATCGGGCAATCTGCTGGCCATCCTCGGACCAAACGGTGCAGGAAAAACCACACTGCTCCGATGCATCACCGGGATGCTCCGCTGGACGGACGGTATGAGCACTCTCGACGGAGAAAATATACGGAATATCCCCGAAAAACGTCTGTGGAGCCGCTTGTCCTACGTTCCCCAAGCAAAATCCTCCCCGTCCTCCTATACCGCCATGGAAGCGGTTCTTCTGGGCAGAAGCAGCCGTCTGGGAGTCTTCGCTCAGCCGTCAAAGGAGGACATTGAGCGGGCAGAACACGTTCTGGAGCAGCTGGGTGTGATCAAGCTCCGGGACAAACGGTGCCACGAAATCAGCGGCGGCGAGTACCAGATGGTACTGATCGCACGGGCGCTGGTTTCCGATCCCGAGGTGCTGATTCTGGACGAACCGGAATCCAATCTGGACTTCCGCAATCAGCTCATCGTCCTCGACACCATGAGCCGTCTGGCGGAACAGGGCATCGCCTGCATCTTCAACACCCACTATCCCGAACACGCCCTCCAGCGTTCGGACAAAGCATTGATTCTCTCGGGCGGTCACGCAGTGTTCGGTGCCACATCCCGGATTCTGACCGAGGCAAACATCGAGCAAGCCTTCGGCGTCAAAGCCGTCATCGGAGAGATCGAAACCCGGGAATCCGTGGTACAGAACGTGATCCCCCTTCATCTGTCCGGCGGCACAGCTTCCGCATCGGACAGGAATCCCGCCGAAACTCTCGCCTCCGTCACCATCCTTTTCAACGATTACGAAGAATCCGCACGGATCAACGATCTTCTCCACGAATACGGCGACATGATCGTGGGACGGATGGGAATGCCCTACCGGAAGCGCGGCGTCTACATCATCCACACCACCTTCGACGGGGAGGAATCCCGGATCCGCGAGCTGACACACCGGCTGTCCATCCTGCCGGATATCAGCGTGAAAACCATATATGCGAAAGAATAATACCATGAACAATATTCAACTGATCGACAAGCTGAACCTTGAACACTCCCTCGCCGAAGCGGAGTGGGTCACCCTCATCGGCACATACACCGATGAAGACCGGGAATATGCCCGCCGTCTGGCTCAGTCCATCGCCGAGAAAAATTTCGGCAGAAACATCTACTTCAGAGGCATCGTGGAGTTTTCCAACTACTGCAGGAACAACTGCTACTACTGCGGCATCCGGGCAGGCAACACCAATGTTTCCCGGTACCGGCTGACCGACGACGACATCCTCCGGTGCTGCGAAGAAGGCTACGGTTGCGGATTCCGCACATTCGTCCTGCAGGGCGGCGAGGATCCCGTGTTCACCGACGAGCGGTTTGTGAATCTGATCCGCCGCATCAAGGAAAGCTACCCGGACTGCGCTGTGACCCTCTCCATCGGCGAACGGAGCCGGGAATCCTATCAGAAACTGCGGGACGCGGGTGCCGACCGGTTCCTGCTCCGTCACGAAACCGCGGACTCCCATCACTACAGCCTGCTCCATCCGGCAAATCTGACGCTGGAAAACCGGATCCGGTGCCTGAGAGATCTCAAATCCCTCGGATTCCAGACCGGATGCGGCATGATGATCGGCTCCCCCCATCAGACACCGGCTCACATTGCCAAGGACATGATGTTCATGAGCGAATTCAGACCCCAGATGATCGGCGTCGGTCCCTTCCTTCCCCACAGCGATACCCCTTTCCGGGATCAGCCCGCGGGATCGGTGGAACTGACCCTGTTCCTCATCAGTCTGTGCCGGATCATGCTGCCGAAGGTGCTTCTCCCTTCCACAACAGCTCTCGGCACCGCACAGTCCGACGGACGGAAGCTGGGCGTTCTGGCGGGATGCAACGTGGTCA
>JAFQWY010000307.1 GCA_017407225.1 Clostridia bacterium
CAGGATTCATGGAATAAATAAATCTGTCGCTTGTTCCTCTGATCGGAAACATATAGGAGGCATATATTTTCTCGCCGTCCGTACAGTAAAATCTTAGATATGCCGACTCCTGATCGGGACATACAGCATCCTGATCGTCATGTGTACACAGCGGATCGCGGCAGAGTCCGATAAGCGGCGTATCAAATCCACTATGATACTGCTCGGGCACGGTTGAAAAGCCGTATCGGTAGATCACATCACCCAGTGTAAAGTATCGGTATCCGTCATTGCCTGTATAGTTATAGTAATCCACTTTTTCCTTCGTTCCACATCCGGTGAGCAGTACGGCTGCTGTCAGTACGGCAAGGAATCTTGCTGTATGTGTTTTAGTTTTCTTCATGATAGTTATCCTCCGCTATATCCTTTCACCTATACAGACAACATTTTTTGCGAAATCTGCCAATGCTGATAAAAAATTTATTATTTTGAAAACAGCACAGACTGTCCGATGAACCAATCTGTGCTGTTCGATACTCAATTTCCGTTATTTATTTCACTCATATCCAAGTTCAGCGAACAACCCGGTTTCAATTTCATAAATTTCCCGTATCGGAATTTTTGTCTCATCCTCCAGAATCACAATCTCATTTATGCTCTCCTTCTCTATTGTATATAACAAATCATCTCATCGAGATATTTCCGATTCTTCAAAAGTTTTTCAAAAATTTATCCCTTGGTAAGAAAAGCCCGTACAAGCTCATTCCCGCCAAGGGATACAAAGTCTATAATTAGTTGCTTACCAGCATTGCGGAAATGTCTGAAATCAATCTGAGTAAATGCTTCCGTTTTCCCTGCTCACTCAAAGCAGAAATACCGTATGGTTCCATCAGTAACATGAATCCGTGCTGTTTTCAGGTTCTGGACTGTCGAAAACGGATGATCCCCGTTCGGTGTATAGTCCTTGACATTCACATACACATAATTCCCGACGACATACCAACTGTCAATCAGCGGAATCTGCATTTTACTGTCGAAGAACAGCTCCGCCATTTCTCTGGTTTCCCGGTCGGTGGCGTAAATCCTACCTCCGCCGTATTCGTGTTCCTGCCATGCGGCTGTATACTCGGAATCCTCATAAGTCATGTAGTAAATTTTGTCCTTTGTCAGTCGGAACTGGTAGATTTCCTCATGGGGCATGGACAGTTCTTCGATTTCACCGTCACAGATCCGGTAGATTGTCCCGGTTTTCTCAGCTTTGTTTCCGTACAGCAGAAAGACTTCGCCGGTGTTTTCGTCAGAAATACGATAGTTGATCTGCTCCCGTCCGTTGACTGGCACGGGTTCGTCGATCAGCACGCGCCGCCATGTGAAAGTCTGATCCGTGACAAACAACTTCGTCTGAGGAGAACGCATGTAGAAAAGTCCGTCCTGTACCCACAGAATCCCGGTGCCTTCCTGATCGTATTCGTCGGGGAGATGGTACGGTTCGCTGATTTCGCCCGTGGTCAGATCACAGGTGTACACGATATCGTGCCGGGTCTGTGTTTTGGTTTCTGCATCTGTAATAAATTCCCGGTTGGTAAACCACAGCAGATTTCCGTCAATACAGGAGCCGGCGGGCAATGCATGTTTTTCTTCCATTGCATTGCTGTCATAGCTGTACAGTGCCCTCACTTTCCCGGTGGTCAGATCCCGTTCTGTCAGTGTGAAGGTCTGGATCCACGGGGCATCTTTATCGCTGGTCAGAAGCCAGTCATACCCCTTGCCGTCCCTGATATTCATCCCGGGAACGGAAT
Organism: Clostridia bacterium; assembly: GCA_017407225.1. Lineage (GTDB taxonomy): Bacteria > Bacillota > Clostridia > Oscillospirales > CAG-272 > UMGS1696. Next base: position 1,779 of record JAFQWY010000307.1, read on the forward strand.
AGGCACCGCAGGTTTCATCCGCGTCCTTTGTATGGGGACACAGCGGGTCGGGGCAAACGTAATGACTTTCTCCTGTGGCAAGGTCGATATACATCTTCGTGGATTCTCTTGCTTTATTAACAGAGAAATAATACTTTCCGTCGTAATAACCGCTGAGTTCTCCGTAACTGGTTACAATTCCATCAAGCACTGAGGTATCCGGCACATCATACCGCGTTTCTTCCGTCCAGTCGCCGTAGTAATAATCTCCTGCATCCTCCACAGCGGCAGGCGCATAAATCTCATCTGCCTTTTCCGCTTTGGCGAGAAGTTCACTGTCAATGCCTTTATCACGTCCGCAGGAAGACAGCATCAGTGCCGCGAGAATCAAAATTATCGTTGTTTTCATTTTGCACCTCCATCAGTTATTTCCGCTGGTTTCTCCGAATACCGTGAGGTAATAATCCTCCAGTGTCGGTTTTACAGTATAAGCCGCTTCTCCGGGGCGCACATCCGAAAGTACACGCAGGAGCACATCCCCCGAACGTTCATCCCGGGAAATATTCGTCACACGGAGCTTCTGCTGCCAGAAGTTCACTTCATCCTCACGGCACGGCAGAATCCAGACCTGCCCGTCGATCTTGGCGATCAGCTCCTGGGTCGGCGCGTTGTCCACGATCACGCCTTTTTTCAGCATGATGATGTCCCGTGCGATAAACTCGATATCCGGTACAACATGGGTGGCGATCAGGACGATTTTGTTGAACGCGATCTTGGATATGTAGTTTCGTATGGCAATGCGCTGTTTGGGGTCAAGTCCTGCTGTGGGTTCATCAAGAATGAGGATTTCGGGATCACCCAGCACCGCCTGTGCCAGTGTCAGTCTCTGCTTCATACCGCCTGACAGCGCACCGATTTTCCGCTTCGGCACGTCGTCCAGCTCCACAGCGGCGAGAATTTCAGGGATTTGCTTTTGTGCTTCTGTTTTCCCGATTCCCTTCAGCGCAGCCATGTACCACAGAAAGCGTTCTACTGTAAAGTTTGCGTATAGTCCCGGATACTGCGGCATGAAGCCAAGCTTTTCACGGAAGTGCACACCCATGTCGAGAACATTTTCCCGTTTTCCGCTGTCGTCCGTGTAGGTGATCTCACCGGCGTCTGCTTTGAGATTGTCGGTGAGAATATTCATCAGCGTGGATTTTCCCGATCCGTTGGGACCGAGCAGTGCGTAAATACCGGGTTCCAGTGTGGCTGTAAACTTGTTCAGCGCAAGATTGGAACCGTAGGATTTTGATATATTGTCAATATGTAATTTCATCATCGTACCTCTTCCGTTCATTTTCTTCGTCTGCCGTTCCATTTTCGTGCTCCGACTGCGTACAGGATTACAACGGCGGATGCGTAGAGTATGTAATGAATCGTGTTCTCCGGCAAAATCGGATAAAGAAGATGCCTGATATTCACAGCATCAAACAGCGTCATGCCGAATACGGAAAGCAGATAGGGAGCCAGCAGGACTACAAACAGAATCATAACGCTTTTCAGATTCTGCCCGGTTACGGTGGAAACACCTGCTGCAAGGACGGTCAGCAGAACCGCGCCGAACAGTCCGCAGAGTCTGCACAGGACGATGTATGCCCACACCGGCAGATTCCATCCGATCTCACCGAGGTCCTGTATGCTCATCAGCCCGAATCCAAGCCCGTTCATGGGAAACCGCAGGAACAGCAGCACGAGATCCGCAAGCATGAAAACCATCCACACAGCAGAAACCGTCAGAATCGCTGCTGTGTATTTCGCACGCTGTGTTTCTGTTCTGCCATGCTTTGTCAGCCGCTGGATTGCCGCAAATCCGCTTTGATATTCGGACGAAAACAGATCGGAGAAGAGAAAGAGGATGACAAAAACAAAGATCACATCAAAATCCGGGAACAGGAATTTGTTAACCCCGTCTTCGTCCACATAGCCGATGTTCTCATGCTGGGATGACATATACTCAAGATACGCCTGTTTTCCCTGAAGGATACCGAATCCTCCGCTGACATACTCCGTATAGTTCTGCCGGCTCCTGACCGCATAGTATTCTTCGACGGAAAGCCTGCCCTCACGGTACAGAAGAAGGGCTTCGTCGTATTCCGCATTGGTTTTGGCGATATATCCGGCTTCCTCCGAAATGTACGGCTCGGCATCCGCAGGAGTTCCGCCAAGCTCGGCGATATCCGCCATGTAATTGTTGTACACAACCATGTCGCCGGTGAGCGCGGGAACGAAGTATGATTCCTGGATCACGCACCGTACTGCAAACAGAACCAGAAGGAGTGCCATGCTCCGGGGATTCAGCACCAGTTTCGAGAGTTCCCAGCCGAGAAGCGTATGATGATGCTCTGCGGCTGATTTTTTCTTTTCACCCTGTTTGTTCTGCATACGGGAGAGCAGTTTTCTGAACTTCTCGATCCAGCGGTATTCACGGAGATTGATTTTCAGAAGCATGGCAAGGATGAACGCTCCCGCCGCAATGACAACAATCAGCAGGAGGCAGAACAGTACCGCCGGAATGTGGAGTCCGAAGAAATTTACGGCACGGTATCGCTCATAGAAGAAATTCACAAATGCCGCCGTGAAGAATCCCAC
>JAFQWY010000308.1 GCA_017407225.1 Clostridia bacterium
ACAGCTGCATACCGAAGGTACCGGTAGAGGTAGAGGTGAAGTAAACGTACTTGGAGTCGAGGTAATCAGCTACGTTTTCAGTCTGGAGAGAAGCATCATCGTAAGAACCGTTCAGGAAGCCCATCCACTTGGTAGCGAATTCTTCAACCTTACGGCAGTTGATCGCGCTGATGTTGTACTGGTTAGCGTACTGGGTCATGTTCCAGCCGTACCAGTTTTCGTTCTTAACCAGCTTGTAGTGAGAGCCTGCTTCAAACTCAGCGAGCTTGTAGGGACCCCCGCTTGCGGTGGTTTCGAGAGAGGAGTTGTAGTTGGAAGTCCAGAGAGTAGCGCCGTCAGCGGGAGCGATCTTGGAAGCTTCATACTTTTCCTTGTGAACTACGGGGAGGCTGGAGAAGTAGTAAGGAGCCCAAACGGAGAGGCTGCCGTCTTCCTTCAGGAAGGAGTAAGCCTTGTCAAGGCAGAGGATGATTGCGTTGTCCTTTTCGTCAGCGTAGATACCAACATCTTCCCACTTAACGTCGCGGAGAGTGTTTTCTACGTAAACAGCTGCGTCATAACCGGTGCCGGGTTCGAGATAAGCACCGTAGTTATCATACAGGAACTTACCGGAAACGGGGTCGGAACCGTCTGCGTTGTTGTAAACGGTTTCGTCGGTAATGGGTGCCCATTCGGGAGCTTCGTTGCCTTCAGCATCCAGATAGCCTGCAGCGCCCCACAGGTTCCACAGGTTAGCGTATACGGTTTCGCCTGCGTCAATCGCTGCCTGAACGGATTCGTAACCCTGACCGCCGATGGTCTCATAGGTACCTTCCTGGTTCTGGAAGAAGTATGCCTTGGAGTTCTTGATCATCAGGGTATCGTAGTAGGTGTTTGCGCGGAAGTTCATGAACGCGGGGTCAAGCAGCTGCTGCATGGAATATTCGAAGTCAGCAGCGGTGATAGCGGTGCCGTCATCCCACTTCAGGTCGTCACGGAGAGTGATCTTCCATGCATAACCGCCTTCAGCCTTCTGTTCGTCGGTGTAGCCCCACTTTGCATCAACATCGGAAGTAACATCTTCCAGCTTGGTTGCTGCGGAATAGTTGGTGGTGTATGCGCCGGGAACGATGGCGTCCTTATTGATGGTTCCGTCCTTGTTGAACTTTTCATCATTCTCGAACTTATAGTCATATTCGAAGAAAGAAGAACCAATGTAGCTCATGATCTGAGTGTCATTGTTGTCATCATAGGTGAATTCATTCCAGTTGCTGGGCATTACGGAAGTGGTGGTATTGTATTCTGCCTCTTTGAGGTCAGCATCCTTTACCTTTCCGCCGCCGCATCCAACGAATGTTGTTGCAACAAGCACCAGACATAAAACCATCGAGAGTACAGATCTGAGGTTTCTGTTCATAACGTTTCCTCCACATTGTGAAAAAATAAAATGTCTCATTGTCCGTATCGCGTGTTTTCCGCGGCCTCATGTCAGAACCCACATAAGTGCGGAGCCACTGCATATATATACGGATATTAGATTTTATCATATAAAATCCGACTTGTCAACCATTTTTCATAATTAAGTCCTCACAGAACTTGCACAATATTATCCATATATACTTATCCGTCCTCTTGTCCGGTTCATTTTCGTATGAAACTGATTGCCATACGGTCAATCCCCGGACGGAAGCATATACGCATATCAGCCCTCTCATTCCATGAACGTTTTTCTCACCCTCCGGTACGGAAAATCAGGAAACCTGCATCCACGCCGCTGTCCGAACGGTGTATGATGCAGGTTTTCTGTTCATATAAATAATGATATGAATTATGTCCGGCAAGCTGTCCGGATATACCGGATCATAGTACCGGTATGATCGCTCAGAATCTTCCGCTGGAGCCGCCGTGGGTATTCCCTGACGACGATGTATGTGTGGATGAACCGCCGCCGGAGCTGCTCTGGGCCTTTTCTCTCCGATCCACTCTTCTGTACAGGAACAGATCTTTGCTTTCTGTAATATTCATGCTGCCGTCTTTCACATAATCCGCGGCTTCCGTCTTCGTCTTCACGGAATACAGCTGACTCTTCCACTTGTTCATATGAAAGAATGCGATGACAAAGCCGATTGCCAGCGAAACCAGACCTGTCAGCACCGGAGTAAACGGCTTCTTCGGCAGATTCCCCACATCATATGGAGAACCGGTTCGGGCCTGCGTGATGAATTCATCGCACAGACCGGCAAAGCCGTGGAACGCATCATTCCATTCCCCTGCGGACATGGTATCGGAAATCTGACCGGTCAGGTAGGCAAGCCCGGCATCGGTGAATGCGGTGATGCCGTATCCCGATGTGGAAACAGCCCATTCACGGTCGTCCAGGCTGATAAGCAGAAGGATACCGTCATCCCTGTAGCCGCTGTAGTCATAGGTATCGTCCGCATATTCGGTGGCGGTTCTTTCCTCCGTGCTGTACGCTGTCACGATGACGATATCCATATTCTGGCGGCTGCTGATTTCATCCAGCTTTCCTGAAAGCACCGCTTCTTCGGTATCGGTCAGAAGATCCGCACCGTCCACAAGTCTGGGAATACTGCCGGATGCAGATGCGGAACAGACCAGGCATACCGCAAAAATCATGATGCCGATCAGATATAAAACTTTCTTTTTCATATGTCCGCCTCCTACATCAGCCACAGCAGGTATGCCGCCGCATAAATCGCAGCACCGAACAGGGCCGTATATTTCAGCAGTCCGCGCTTGTATGCGTCTTTATCCATGGGCAGATCGCCGACAAATTTTCCGGTCTGTCCGTTCATGGCAAAGGTGTACTTCTGTCCGTTCCATGTGGTATTGAGAATCCACACCGGCAGAAGAGCATAGCGCACGTTTCCCTTTTTCAGATTGATGCTGGTCGAATCCGCCGCAACCATCGTATATCCCTGCACTGTTTTGGCAAAGGCATCCGCAGTGCTTTTTTTGATCCGCTCGTTTGCGCGTTCGATGCTTGTGTCGGAATCCACATCATACTTATCCGCCAGATAACCGGCCAGATATGCGGTCTGGAAATCCACAGCCTCCGCCATGTTGAGGGGCTCGATGGATTCCATGAGTTCATCTGCCATTTTCGATGATCCGTCCACGGGAACATGAGAAAATCCCAGTGAACCGCCCCGGGTAACCGAGTAGCATGTGGTCTCCGTATAATCATACCGGCTGTCGCTCCAATGCCGGAGATTGGAGGCTTTATAGCGCACTTTCGCGTCAGCATCCGCATCGAACAGCCAGAACGGAACGTATATCCCCCTGACTTCATCGATGTGGTTTTCGTCGCTGAACACTTTCGGAAGCAGTTTCTTACCGCCGTAATGCTTCACCAGAGCCGCTTTTGCAGCCTTCTTATCCAGTTTGAACGGAATGACAAGATCCGGTTTCAGCCCTCCGGAAACCTGCCCCATCATGACAACAGGATTGTCGCAGTAAGGGCAGGACATCGCCGCGGTTGTTTCATCGCCGACGATTTCACCGCCGCAGGACTTGCAGACATAGGTCAGAAGTCCATTGTTTTCCCCTTCATCCCACTCACTGTCCGGCTTGTTCCAGTGTATGCTGTCCGCCGATTCTTCTTTCAGTTCCGTGTCATAGGCAGCAAGAGTTTCCATTTCGTATTCCGTATCGCAGTACGGACATTTCATTTTCTGCAGGGTGCTGTCAAAAGCAATGGCACCGCCGCAGCATGGACATTTGTATTCCTGCAGGTCTGCCACAGCACGCCTCCTTACTGAATATCCCCGTCATCGAAGGGGTCGCCGCATTCGGGGCAGAACTTCGGGGGCTTTACGCCCTTTTCGGGTTCCCAGCCGCACTTGTCGCACTTGTACTGGGGAACGCCAGCGGGTTTCTTTGCACCGCATTCCGCGCAGAACTTGCCCTTGTTCACCGCACCGTAGGAGCAAACCCATCCTTCGTCAGCCGGCTTGGGGGATCCGCATTCGGGAC
>JAFQWY010000309.1 GCA_017407225.1 Clostridia bacterium
CGATGTCACGGGTGGGATACAGCGTGGAGCCGTCCTTCTTCAGAATCAGGCAGGGGGGCATATTGTAATCCGCCAGATCCACGATGGATGCGCCGTCGTCCAGCTTCAAGAGACCCAGCTCGCGGAGCTTTTCCACCTGAGCGGGCATTTTGTCGGTGTAGAAGGATTCGCCCTTGAAGGAATCGAAGGTCACGCCCAGCAGGTCGCAGGTCTTCTTGCATTCTTCAAAGGAGATTTCAACGAACCACTTCCAGAGAGCCAGATTTTCTTCATCGCCTTCTTCCAGCTTGTGGAATTCGGCTCTTGCCTCGTCCTTGAGGGCATCGTTGTCTTCACATTCGTTGTTGTAGCGGACATACAGCTTCACCAGCTCATCCACGCCGCCTTCTTCGATCACAGACTTGTCGCCCCACTTCTTGTAAGCGGCGATCTGCTTGCCGAACTGAGTGCCCCAGTCACCGAGGTAGTTGATGCCGATGCACTTGTATCCCACGAATTCGTGAAGCAGCTTCAGAGAATGGCCGATGACGGTGGTGCCCAGATGTCCGATGTGGAAAGGCTTCATCAGGTTGGGGGAGCAGTAGTCCAGAACAACGGTCTTGCCGTCGCCGATGTGGGAGGAGCCGTATGCTTCGCCTTCGGTTTCGATGGTGTTCAGCACGCTGCCGCAGAGGTAGTTGTCGCCGATCTTGAAGTTCAGGTAGCCGCCTACAGCCGCAGAGGTGCCGTATTCGAAGTCAGCGGTCTTTTCCGCCAGAGCAGCGGCAATCTTCGGAGGAGCATTGCGGAGAACCTTGGAAAGACGGAAGCAGGGGAACGCAACGTCGCCCATGGTGCTGTCCGGGGGATATTCCAGCATTTCCGCGATTTCTTCCACGGTGAAGGTCAGGCTGTCGGACAGCTCCTTCATGGCGGAGAGGATTTTTTCAGCTGTTTTGATCTTAAAATTCTGCATATATGGTAAATCTCCGGTTTTCGTAAAAGTGTTGTGAAGAAGCCGGACGGTCTCCCTGCCCTGCTTCTTCACCCACTGCGAAATATTCAGTTGGAATTGTTTCAGTTGTTTTCTGTCTTGGAGCGGTGTTCGTCCAGGATGCTGTGGATCTTTGCCACGGGATTGAGAAGGTCGCTGATGGTCTGGTCCTTGTTGAGGGTGTCTACCATGAGCGCCATGTACTTGCACATATTGACTTCAGCATACCATTCCTTGTCCAGCAGTCCGTCGGGATGATAGATCAGGTTGGTGGTGAAGCACTTGGTGAACAGGCCTTCTTCATAAGCCTTGTCGAATACTTCGAAGCCTTCCGTGAACAGACCGAAGGTTACGAAGAAGAAGATTCTCTTGGCGCCCTTTGCCTTGAGCTGCCTGCAGACGTCGATGATGGAGCCGCCGGACGCGATCATGTCGTCGATGACGATAACGTCCTTTCCCTTGACATCCTTGCCCAGGTATTCGTGTGCTTCGATGGGGTTCTTGCCGTTTACGATGACGGAATAGTTGCGTCTCTTATAGAACATACCCAGTTCCAGACCGAGAACGGATGCGTAGTACATGGTGCGGCTGATTGCGCCTTCGTCGGGAGAGATGATCATCAGATCGTCTCTGTTGAAGGAGATATCGGGGATATTTCTCACCAGAGCCTTGAGCATCTGGTATGTAGGTCTTACATTGTCAAAACCGGTCAGCGGAATTGCGTTGGATACGCGGTGGTCGTGTGCGTCGAAGGTGATGATGTTGGAAACACCCATCTGCACCAGTTCCTGCAGAGCGATCGCGCAGTCCAGGGATTCGCGGGAGGTTCTCTTGTGCTGACGGCCTTCGTACAGCATGGGCATGATGACGGTGATGCGTCTTGCCTTGCCTCCGATTGCTGCGATGGTGCGCTTCAGATCAGCGAAGTGATCGTCGGGGCTCATGGGGACTTCCTGTCCGTACATCGTATACTTGACCCCGTAGTTGAAGCAGTCGGAGATGATATAAACGTCGTGGCCGCGCATGGAGGTGTGGAGCATACCCTTGCCTTCGCCGGATCCGAAACGAGGGCAGTCTGCGGTGTGAATGAAAGAAACGTCGTCGCCGTGAGAGCGCCATTCGCGGAGATAGTAATCTACCTGCTCAACGAATTTTTCGCATCCTCGCATACCGATTACCGAAAGTTCGCCGAAAAAGCTGTCACTCATAAAATACCCCTTTGTGTCATTGATTTTTTCGCAGATGCAAGTCCGCATAATACGTACATATTATACCATATTTTGAATCGGATTTGTGCGAATTGTGAAAAAATTTCGTTTGGTATATCCCATAGATTTATAAGGGGGCAGATGCTGTTTTGCTGTGAATTTCGACAGAATCATGCAATTTTTACCGGATTCAGGCAAATCAGATGCCGAGAATCATGGCTGCCGCCCGGAAGTACAGAAGGAGGGACAGTGCATCGCAGATGGTTGTGATGAAGGGGCTTGCCATAACTGCCGGGTCGAGACCGATCTTTCTGGCTCCGATGGGAAGGAGCGCACCGATGAGCTTGGCGATGACAACGATGGCGGCGATGGAGACGGAAACGGTCACAGCCACACCCACAGTCACGTTGTCAACGGCCAGCATTTTCAGAAAATTACCCGCAGCCAGGGTCAGACCGCAGAAGAATGCCACCCGCAGCTCCTTCCAGATGATGCGGAGGATGTCGGGAATGCGGATTTTTACCTCTTCCGTGGAGAGAGCGCGGATGATGGTGGCGGAGGACTGACCGCCCGCGTTTCCTGCCGTACCCATGATGACGGGCATGAACGCGATGAGCGCGGCGTTTGCGGCAAGTCTTCCCTCGAAATGCTGGAGGATTTTGGATGTGAATACGGAGGAGATCATCAGAAACATGAGCCACGGCACCCGGTTCTTCCATGTTTCAAAGACGGATGTCATGAAGTAGGTCTTTTCACTGGCGGTCATACCGGCCATGAGCGCGATATCCTCGGTGGTTTCTTCTTCCAGAACCTCGATGGCATCGTCGCCGGTGACAATCCCGATGAGCCGGTTCTCGCTGTCGGTGACGGGCAGTGCGATGAAGCCGTATTTCTTCATTATATTGACCGCTTCTTCCCGGTCGTCCATGGCGTTGACGGAGATCACGTCGGGTTCCATCAGCTCGCCCACGGTCACCTCGCCGTTTTCGCTCATGATCAGATCCTTCACGGAGATTACCCCGATCAGGTGCCGCGCGGCATCGGTCACATAGCAGTCATAGACGGTTTCCTTGTCCACACCGGAGCGGCGGATGTTCTCGAACACATCGTCCCGGGTCATGAATTCCCGCAGTTCCACGAATTCCGTGGTCATGATGGTGCCGGTGCTGTTCTTGGGATACCGCAGGATCATGTTGATCTGGCTGCGCTTGTCCGGGGGCACGTTCTGGATGATACGATGCACCACATTGGCGGGCATTTCCTCGATCAGATTGACCGCATCGTCCACGAACAGTCCGTCCAGAATGGAGGTCAGCTCACGGTCGGAGAATTCCTCGATGAGGAGCTGCTGAACCTCCGGCTCCATGTAGGAAAAGCAGGAGGCCGCCATTTCCTTGGGCAGAATCCGGAACATCAGCGGAAGATCGTCCTCCCGCATTTCGCCGAACAGCGCCGCAATGTCAGCTTCCTGCATTTCGGTCAGAGTACTTCGGAGGGCGAGATATTCCTTCTCTTCCAGCATTTTTTCGATTGTTTCAAGCATGGTGTCATCTTCAAACATGACATGGCCCTCCTTTGGATATGATAATTTGTTTTTCGCTTTATCCGGCAAACTCCCATGTCCATCCGCCGTCATGGGAGGCGTAGACACAGGATCCGTTTTCCCAGGTTCCCAGCATTGTCCATTCCAGCCATTCGCTCTGCACCTGCGGCAGGAAAAGCCGCATCTCCCACACATTTGTGCAGGCTTCCGGCATGGGAACGGAGCAGCGAACCCATGTAAGACCGCCGTCCGTTGTCCGGTAAATGGCATTGGATGCCGCATATTTGGGATGCATCAGGGTGATGTATCCGCGCTTGTCCGATATCATGGCGGCATCGACCAGTGCGGTAGTTTCGTATCCGCCGATCTGCTCCCGGAACAGGAGAATTGCTTCAGCGGAGTCCGCAGGTACCGTGAACACATTCAGTGATGCGAGATTGGTTCCGGTGAACAGGAAAATCTGTCCGTTTTCCCGGATCTGGATCCGTGCCTCAAGAAAACCAAGCTCCGAGTGCTGCCCGTTCTTCCCGAGGGGCTCAAGTTCCGGAACGGTTCTGGTCCATGTTTTTCCGCCGTCACGGGATACATGAATGCTGAAGGGATCGCTGTAGTACCGGCTTTCGTGGGCGAGAAGAACAACAGTGTCCCCTTCCGCGCCCCATACAGCCGCGCTGTTCAGTTCATTGACATTTTCATAAAAATGCTGTTCTGTCACCAGAATCTCCCCGTTGTACACAAGGCAGATTCGGTTTTCCCGGTCAAGAAACAGGCTGACATCCGGCTCCGGCTGCGTGGAATTTCCTTCCCGGCAGATGGCTTTGAGCGCTTCGATCCGATCTTCGTCGTATACCCTCGGCACTCCGGGAGCATAGCCGCCGTTTTCCCGGGCAATTTCCAGCTGCATGCCGTCTGTCAGGCGTGTCTGCAGGGAGAGCTTCCGGCAGTCTTTCGGATAGACCTCGTATTCCACATGGAGATCGCTTCCGCTGTAGTATTCGGGGATCCCGGCATACAGAACCCGGATGAGCAGTTCCGGTTCTCCGATCTGTTCCAGAACCGTCCGTGCGATGGCGTCAGCCAGTTCGTCACCGATGATGACATCCTCCGGCAGATCCTTTCGGTCGGTTTTCCGGAGTGCGAAGATTACATCCGGCATCACGGTGACCGGCTCGGTCTGTTCTTCGGCGGCTGTTCCGGGCTGCTCTGTTTCGGCAGACGCATCGGGGATTTCCGGCGATTGTGCAGAATCCGGATTCATCCGGTCTGCCGGAGCTGTATCGCGGGGGATTTTCTCCTCCCCGTCAGCATCCCTCATGCATCCGGTCAGAAGAAGCGAGGCGCACAATAGAGCAGCAAATAATCTTTTCATAACGTCAGAATAAAGGTCAGATTTCTTTGACAGCATCCTCAGCGGTCTTCACGATGCCGCGGAGTGCTTCTCCCATATCCGGGGCACGGAAGGATGCGGTTCCCACCACGAAATTGCTGGCGCCTGCCTTTGCACATTCGGCAACGGTATCGGGAGCCACGCCGCCGTCCACCTGAATCTCACATTCGGGCTTATGTTCGTCCAGATATGCGCGAAGTTCTGCCACCTTGGGCATCATGTCGTGCATGAATTTCTGGCCGCCGAAGCCGGGTTCCACGGTCATCACGAGGATCATGTCCACATAGGGAACGCAGGGGAACACGTCGGATGCAGGACACTTGGGTCTGAGGGAAACTGCCGCCTTCATGCCCATTTCACGGATCTTTTTCAGAGTTTCGATCAGCTCGTCCATGGGCATCACGTCGGAATGAAGGGTGACGGATGCCGCGCCCGCGTTCTTCAGAACGTCCAGATAGTTCTGGGGGCAGGCGGTCATCATGTGTACATCCAGGGGCAGAGAGGTGATCTTTGCAATCTGCCGGATGATGAAAAAGCCGAAGCTGATGTTGGGCACATATACGCCGTCCATCACGTCGCAGTGGAGCATATCGGCACCCGCAGCTTCCGCACGTCTGATTTCGCTTTCAAGATGGAGAAAATCCGCCGCCAGAAGGGACGGAGAAGTTTTGAATGTCATGACAAAGTCCTCCCGAGGTTCGGTGTTAGAATGCTTGTTTGAAGTTTTCCTGCTGTCAGCGTATGCACGGTTCTGGTCCGCGGGCATACACTGTACCGACGGTATTCCCGCGGGGTACCGTCCCATCAGATTCCGGAGCGGATCGGTGACAGGGATGTTTCTGACAAAGGATGTGCACAGGAATCACCTGTCCGCTCCGATATTTATGCCGGGTTTCCGTTATGCGGAGCCCGGTGTTTTTTCAGTTTTCCGCGAGAAGGCAGACGGCGTGAGCCGCGATTCCCTCTTCCCGTCCGGTAAAGCCCATTTTTTCTTCGGTAGTGGCTTTCACGTTGACCCTGGATACGTCGATTTCCAGTACCCGGGCAATTTCCCGGCGCATGGGCTCAATGTAGGGCTTCAGCTTGGGTTTCTGCGCCACCACGGTCATGTCCGCATATTCCACGGTGAGATTCTTCCCTCTCAGGATGTCCCGTGTACGCGCCAGAAGGATCCGGCTGTCGATGTTTTTGTATTCGCCGGAGTTGTCCGGGAACTGGTATCCGATATCCCTCTCACCAGCCGCACCGAGGAGTGCATCCATCAGGGCGTGAAGAAGCACATCCCCGTCGGAATGGGCCAGCAGTCCCAGCGGGGAGTCGATTTCCACCCCGCCGATCCGCATGATCTTGTCCTCGCAGAAGCGGTGAGCGTCGTAGCCGTGTCCGATTCTCATGCCTTGTCCTCCGGTTTCTTTGCCCGGGAGTCGAGGATTGCTTCCGCGATCACAATGTCCTCGGGATAGGTGATTTTCATATTGGTTCTGCCGCAGTCCACCAGACGGACGGAGAATCCCAGACGTTCGCACAGGGCGCAGTCATCGGTGGCGAGAACGTGATCCTTTTCCGCCAGATACGCCGCCGCACGGTACATATCGGCCAGGAACACCTGGGGAGTCTGCACCTGCCAGCAGTTTTCCCGGTCGATGGTTTCGGTGATGTCGCCTGCCCCGTTGGTTCTCTTGAGGGTGTCCACCGCTCTCTGGGCACAGGCAGCCGCACCGGTGACGAACGCACTTTCCATGACTGCGTCCACCATATCGTCGGTCAGCAGGCACCGCGCCGCATCGTGGATCGCCACAAACGTGCAGACGGGATTGACCGCATCAAAGCCACGCTTGGCGGATTCCTGACGGGTATCCCCACCGGCAATTACACGGGTTACCTTGGTCATGCCCGCATCGCGGAGGATTTTCTGTACCCCTTCTCTGTCGGCGGCACGGGTGACCACCACGATTTCCTGGAACAGCTCGGACTCCTGAAATACACGCACGCTGCGGATCAGCACCGATTCGCCGCGGATTTCAAGGAACTGCTTGGCACGGCTGTCATCGAACCGTCTGCCGCTTCCTGCCGCAAGAATCACGGCGGAACAGAACCGCTTTTTGCCCGCTGCTGCCCGGATGATCTTAGATATATCTCCCATAACGGTATCTCCTGTAAAAATCGCAATATTTACTTTATTATACCACATTTTCCTCCCAATTTAAATAGACAAAATGAAAATATTTTTTGTTCCGTTCCATTCACTTCCCCCGAAAATTTCCGTTGATTTCGGCATCAGGTTGTGCTATAATGAAGAAAACAACATGGAGGTACATCCGATGAATTACAATGAACTGAAGCCCGAGAAGATTTTCTCTTATTTCAAGCAGCTTTCCGATATTCCGAGAGGCTCCGGCAATGAGGAAGCGGCCGCAAAATTCGTATACGAAACCGCTCTCCGTCTGGGGCACGAAGCCGTTGTGGACGACGCGAACAACGTACTGGTAACGGCAAAGGCGACACCCGGCTACGAGGATCATCCTGCCGTAATGCTTCAGGGACACCTTGACATGGTCTGCGAAGCCAACCGCGACACCGTACACGACTTTTTCAATGATCCCATCCGGCTGATTCTTGACGGCGACATTCTCCGCGCCGACGGAACCACGCTGGGGGCTGACAACGGCGTTGCTGTTGCGCTGATGCTGTCCGTTCTGGACTCCGATATCCCCCATCCCGCACTGGAATGCCTGTTCACCACCGATGAAGAAAACGGTCTGACCGGTATGCGCGCCTTCGATGCGTCCGGCCTCAGGTCCCGTCTGATGATCAATCTGGACTCCGCAGGAGAGGGCATTGCCACCGTATCCTGCGCGGGCGGCGTAAGATGCCACATGGACATGCCTGCCGGTGAGAGAACCGCTGTACCCGTCGACTGGAAGGTTCTGGATTTCTCCGTAAGCGGTCTGTTCGGCGGTCACTCCGGTGAGGACATTCACCTCGGCAGAATCGGCGCCATCTCCACTGCCGCACGGATTCTCCACGCTGCTTCCAAAGCATCCGCTCTCCGCATCTGCTCCATCGAAGGGGGCAGCCGCGACAACGCCATTCCCCGTGAATGCTTCGTGACACTGGCTGTGTCCGATGCCGATGCTTTCACCGCAGCTGTACGGGAAACCGAAGCCAAGATCCGTGGTGAACTGGTTGAAGACGACGAAAACATGAACGTGAAGATCGTCGTCAGATCTGCCGACACCTGCGTATCCGAAGAAAAGACCACTGCCCTCATTTCCCTGCTCAGATCCCTGCCCCACGGCGTGCACGGCATGAGCCGCACCGTGGAAGATCTGGTGGAAACCTCCTCCAATCTGGCGGTGATCCGTCCTTCCGGATCCGGCTGGGAAATCGTGGTCACTCCCCGTTCCTCCGTGGAATCCCGTCTGGACGATATGCAGGAGAGACTGGAATGTGCCGGTGCGCTGGTCGGCGCGAAGGTATGGCACGTGAACCGCTATCCGGGCTGGGACTACACCGTGGGCTCCCCTCTGCAGCAGCTGTATCTGAACTGCTACAAAGAACTGTTCGGCGCGGAAGCGAAGGTCTGCGGCATCCATGCAGGTCTGGAATGCGGTCTTCTGAAGGGAAAACTGCCGGATATGGACATGATCTCCATCGGACCCGACATCAGAAACCTCCATTCCCCCGACGAAACCATGTCCGTCTCCTCCTACGTGAGACTGTGGGATCTGCTGTGTCTCATGCTTCGTAAAGCCTGAGACAGAGAATAGATAAGAAAGAATAGATAATAGAGAACAGCTAAAAAGCCGTATGTCCTCCTGCGAAGGGGATGTACGGCTTTTGCCGTTTTATACAGACGGAATGTACGGGATTTGTCGGATGTGATGAAATTGTGCGGCACTGATTGACATGGATTCTTGTTTCTGATATAATAGGTTCATAAGAACCTTATATTGTGTCAGGAGGATTTTATGGACAGAAAATATTCCGTTCCGTTTCTCGATCAGGTACACTATTTCATCCAGATTGCCGCCGGGCAGATTGTGGGATTTGTTTCCTATGTCCTGCTCTACGGCATCGTGCAGCAAATTGAATACGAAAGGTTCATGAACTCTTCCGCAAAGGTTTATGAGCCGGGACCGTTTGTGACAGCGCTCACGTATTTTCTCAATGTACTGTGTTATTTGCTGATTCCGCTGCTGATTCAGGCACTTTTTCTCAAAAGCAAGGCGGAAGATCACTTTGAGAACACGGATGATCCCCTTCGCTGGCTGAAAAAAGGTGCAGTTTACATGATCCCGCCGTCAATCGCATTCGCAGTTGCTGCTGTTTTCGTCACCTGGTTTGTCTTTCCCATCTGCCAGGCCATGGTCTGGATCGTAAAGATACTCGGAAGTCTCGCTTCTGTTCCGGCGGTCGGGATTCTGCTCATGATTCTGGGAATACTGCTGTACTGGGGATTCCACACCTCCGTACTTCTCGCCGTTTACCGCCACTTCTGGCTTGCATGGGGCAGGAGCAAGGACGAAGGCAAACTCCGCATGAGCGAAGACGCGTACCAATCCTACGATCCGAAAAATTGAATCCCGTCAAAAAAGGAGCCGTCCGTTTGGATAGCTCCTTTTCTCATGTTCATCTGAGTATGTAATCGTATATGCAGTCGTACCAGTGGACATAGGTTTCGCCGTTGATGAAGATCCGCTCGTTTTCCGGGAACCGCTCCGTCCACAGCTGCCCGATTCTGCCCCATCCCCAGTCGTTCCGGTTGAACCTGCGCCACAGAACGATCCGGCTGTCCCGGTCAATATACGTCTCCGTCATCACGCCGGAATCATAGGTTTCCGCATCCGTCAGGCAGATGGTGTCGTAGGTTTTCCCGCAGATTGTCACGTCAAACCGCCCGCACACATCGATCACCGGGACGGATCCGTTCTCCGTTACCGTAAGAACATTCCCCTGCCGCGTGATCTTTCCCTTTGCCTTCAGATGGGTCTCGAAGCCGCAGTTGTCCTCGCCATACCCCCAATTATCGGTGAAAGGCGCGCCGTCAAGGAAGGTGTACATCTGTTTTACGCCGTTTTCGGTATGAAATTCTGCCAGAAGACGGCAGTGGGTGTCGGTGAGCTGAGCAATGAATCCGCGGTGAACGGTGTGATCGGCAAACACCAGATTGTCGGGCGAGTCGTATCCGGATTCGACGGCGGCAATCTCAACCCCTTCGATTCCGTGGACTGCCGCCCGTCCCGTGACCTCCATCCGCATGGTGTTGGTCAGAATTCTGTCGGGAAAATCGTAGGATGCCCACGCACATTTCTCGCCCAAGCGGGGCACAATTCCCCATCCGATGATCGCTTCATGAACCACTTCAAAGGGTTCGTCATTTCTCTCGCGGATGGTGTATCCGGGCATGATTTTCGGAAAATTCAGCATTGCATCAAACCTCTTTTCTCTTGTTATTTCGCCGGGATAGGCTTTCATGAAATTGTTTCTTGCAGTCAAGAGTCTGCTTTTCAAAGTACTCAGCGGAATCCCCAGCTTCTCAGCCGCCTGTTTCTGCGGTATCTCGTCCAGATAGCACAGAATCAGCAGATCCCGATCCTTTTCCCGCATCCCTGCCAGCGTTTCCCGCACCAAAGTATCCGTGGGATGACGGTGCCGCCCTGCCGGGATTCGATCCATGCGGTCGGTGTACAGCTCGGCATCCGGTGCGCGCCAGTGATCGTTCAGTCGGTTCCGGGCAATCCGGTACAGCCATGGGCGAAAGGATTCCGGATTCCGGAGGGATTCACAATGCGCCACAGCGGACAGACAAATGTCGTGAAATAAGTCCTCCGCCGTTTCCCTGTCGGACACGCGGAAATTCACATACCGCCGGAGTGCATTGTAATTCTCCGTCAGCAGCTTCTCGAACTGTTCCTTTTCCATGAAAATCCTCCCATGCGTTTGATAACCGGTTATACCAATACAGACGGAAAATCGGGAGAAAAGTTTGGTTTTTTCGAAAAAATTTCCGGATAATTTCAGTTTTCTTCTATTATATAAGCCTCACTGCGCGGTCACGGTCTGCACGCTGTCTCCCGCTGTCACCGTGTACGCCTCGCCGGACTTCAGCCGATCGGAGGTGAGGAAGAATGCGCTGCTTCCGTTCCGGGTGTTACCGGAGAAAATCACGCTGTCCGAGGAATCCTTCACTTCCACAGCCGTTCCCGCGGCAATCTGTCCGGACAGGGTCAGAGCAGGGTTCTTCAGAATCTGAGTAACGGATCCGGTGCTCCGGGCAAAGGCCGCGTAGGTGCCGCCCGCGAGAGAAACCTCGCCGTTTGCGTCGAAAATGCCGTCGGGACTGCCGTAGACCGACAGTCTGGGCGTATCCACGATGACATTGCCGCCGGTGATCTCAATGGTGCCGTTGGAGTCCAGCACATCCACGCCGCCGCAGAGCCGGATATTACCGCCGGTGATCTTGATCCACACGCCCTCTTCGGGTGTTTCACCGCCGAATCCGCCGCCATTCATGCCGCCGAATCCTCCCATGTTTCCGCCTTTGTCGCCTCGACCGCCGCGGTTATTCCAGTCAAATCCGGTGTTTCCGTCCGGGGATGCCGGAATCTCTCCCATACCATCGGGCGGATTCATACCTTCGGGCATATCATCGGGCGGTGTCATTCCGCCGGGCATACCATCGGGAGGTGTCATATCTTCGGGCATACCATCGGGAGGCGTCATTCCGCCGGGCATGCCTGCTCCGCCGAATCCGCCCATCATACCGCCGAATCCTCCCATGCTGCCGGGCATCCGGGGTGCGGTTTCTTCCGTTTCCGCAAGGGTGATCAGCGTTTTTTCGGCTGACAGAGTGGTTCCGGAGGGGATGGGCTCCGTTTCTTCCAGGGATCCGCCGCCTTTGCCGCCGTTCTGCCGCTGATCCTGCCACCGGCCGAACCAGTCATCGGCTTCGTTGTCGCCGGTGGAGGGACTTGCGGCGTTGAGGGCGTCATCGGATGCGGTGATGTCCAGATTGCCGCCGTTCAGCTCCACTTTCATGGCTTCCAGACCCTCGTAGCTGGAGGTGACGGTAAGATTGCCGCCGTTGACGATCAGTCTGCTTTCGGCGTGAACCCCGTCATCCCCTGCGGAAATGGTGAAATTCCCACCGTCAATGACAATGTACCCGCGGTCCGCATCCTCGTCGTTGTTGGATTTCAGCCCGTCAGCTTCGCTTGTAATATTGAAGTTTCCGCCTGCGATCTGGAGGGAGTCACGTCCCTTGACCGCATCTCCCACGGAGGTCACGTTGATATTTCCGCCCACGATCCGCAGATCATCCTTTGTACGGATTCCGCAGGCATAGTTTCCCGTCACATTCAGCGTGCCCGCGCCGTTGATGGTCAGGTCGCAGTCGGAAAAGATCGCCGCATCCGGTTCATCCTCACCCTCGGCGAACGTGTAGTTCTGACCGTCTGATACGGAATTCACCGTTCCGTCCGCCAGGGTAATGGAAGCATTCTTACAGTTGGATACATAGACCGGCGCCATTTCTCCGGTGATGATTACGCCTGACAGGATCAGATGAACATTATCGTCCGCACCCGCCTGCACCAGGATCTGACCGGTATAATCACCCGTCAGACGGTAGCTTCCCGCCGATGTGATCATTATTCGGCCGTCCTCCACGGTTACGCCGTCATGATCGCAGTCCGCGGATGTACCGTTCAGTTTGATTTCCGCGGCATCTTCGTCTTCGGTCTGCAGATCAAATTCCGACAGATCCACAACGGGCACGGTGTCCGCGTCATTTTCGGACGATTCGCCTGTGACAACGGTATTTCCCGTGCTGTCAACGATCACGCGGGTATTCTCTGCGGTTTCTTCGTCGTCGGGAACCGTTTCCGTCCCGCAGGATGACAGCAGCATGGCGAAAACGAGGAACATGGTCAGTTTCTTTTTCATTGCGAACATAATAAAAGCCTCCTGTTCATAACATGGGAAGTATACCGCAGAAAGGTTACGCCCGAATCATGAAAAGGAGGAATATTTCTGAAAATTATGTGAAAAAAATTTCACCGAAACGATTTTATAACATCCTGCTCCGCTGTTCCAGCAGACGGAAGAAGGCGAGGGATTCATCGTCTTCCACAAGCCGGCCGGAGCGTATGTAGGTGACTTTGCCGGGAACAAGATTCTTCGGCAGCCGTCCGATGCCGTCCAGAACGTGGAGCAGCCGGTTCACCGTTCCTGCGGTGCCGTCGATGATGTGGACATCCCCCAGAAACGCCCGGAAGCTGTCCCGGAAATAGCCGAAATGGGTGCATCCCAGCACGACAGCGGCATATTTCTTTGAGGAATCGATGACGGTATCCAGATAGGCACAGACGGTTTCGGTGTCAAACTGTGCGTTTTCCGCCAGAGTCACCAGTCCCGGCGTGGGAATCAGGGACAGCTGAACCTCATCGTCCGCCCAGTGATGGATCAGATTGTGCAGTCTCTCCCCGGCGATGGTGACGGGAGTGGCGCATACCAGAATATTATCGTGGGGATAATACTGAATGGCGGGCTTCACCGCAGGCTCCATGCCGATGAAGGGGATGGGATAGGTCTTTCGCAGGTGTTCGATGGCCATACTTGTGGCGGTGTTGCAGGCAACCACGATGGCGTCCGCTCCCGCATCCATCAGGTACTCCGCCGCACGGCAGGAATAGCCGATGATCTGTTCGCGTGACTTGGTGCCGTAGGGGACATTGTCGGTGTCCGCGTAGTAGAGATATTCCGCTCCGGGAAGGCGGTCCCGGGCATGGGTCATGACGGAAATTCCGCCCACACCGGAGTCAAAGAATCCGATTTTCGGTTTTGTGCTCACGGGATCTCCCTCCTTTCCGGTGGTTCATAACAGATTTATTCCAGTCCGAAATGCTTTGCCAGTACGGACAGCATTTCTTCTCTGGTGTCGGATTCAAAATCCGAGCGGGTGTAGCTGAAAAAGCCTGTGTGAGTCCAGTCGATCTCGGTATCGGGATGGTACAGGGACCAGGCGTTGAAATTGGCGAGAGTCGCTTCGGGATCTTTGCATTCCCGGATCCGGTCCATCATGAATTTCTTGTCGGGATCGTCCCGGTCGAAGAAGCGGGTGTGGGTGATGTCCGGGGGATCGCACAGCAGGATGGCCACACGGTGATAATCGGAGATTTCCCGCAGCACATCCGGCGGAATGTTGGTGTCCACGATGACCTTCTTCCCTGAGGCCGCCAGTCGGGTCAGCTCCATGATCTCGATCTCCACACATTCCCGGGATACCCGGTCCGTCCAGTTCCAGTGTTCCTCGGGCGTCATGTTCAGCCATTCTTCCCAGCCGCTCATGGTGTCGAAGTAGCACAGTCCCGGCTGTTTCCACCGGCTCAGCTTTTCTCGCGGGAACACATCGTGGTAGTTCTCCCCACAGTGGATCATGTTATACCGCTCCGCCAGCATTTTTACCATGGTGGATTTTCCGGCGTAGCTGTGCCCGTTGATGAAGTACACGTTTTCAAGGTAATGGCGGATAATATTGCCGCTGATCTGAATGTTCATGACTGACTCCTTTCCGGCTGTTCTGTGCCAATTATAGCACAGGAGGCGGGAATTGTCAACAATATGCCGGATCCTCCCCCGGAAGTTTACAGCAGTCCGATGATCCAGCAGATCACGCCGTACACCACACCGGCCGAGAGACCGTAGACGATGACCGGACCGGCTACCGTGAAAATCTTCGCTCCCACGCCCATGATAAAGCCTTCGGTTTTGTTGTCGATGGCGGCTGATGTGATGGCATTGGCAAAGCCGGTGATCGGTACAATGGTGCCTCCGCCTGCCCGTTTTGCGATATTGTCGAAAACGCCCAGTCCTGTGAGCATCGCGGTAATGAAAATGAGCGTGACGGATGTGGCGGTACCGGCGGATTCTTCGGCAAGTCCCGTCATGCCGTAAAATTTCCGTAGTGCTTCCCCGAGGGTACAGATACTTCCGCCTATGAGAAAGGCGCGGATGCAATCCCGGACGAGGGGGGATTTTTTCGCTCTGCCCTGTGCGTATCGCTGATAGATTTTGCTGTTCATACGATATTCTCCCGTAAATATTCTTCAGCCACAGTATGCGTTGAGCGAGAACGGAATATTCCCGGAAAATTTTAAACGATTGATTGGAAATGTTTACATTTTAATCTGATTTTAACCGGAATTTAATTTGACTTTTCCGTCAAATGCGTGTATAATATAAATGCGGCCGGAAACAACTCACAGCTTTCGAACAATCGATCCCGGCTGCGGAAGAATACGGTAACATACATATTTGAAAGGATTTGATACCAATGGCTTTTTTTGAAGATCTCAAGCGGAATGCTTCCGGCGTAGCAAACAAGGCTGCCAAGAAAACTACCGATCTCACCTCCCTTGCAAAGCTGAATGTTTCTGTCAAGACTCTGGAAACCAAGCTGGACGGCGTATACGGAGAAATCGGACGTCTCTTCTACAACGCTGAAAGAAACGGCGAAGACTATACCTCCGATATCGCTGCTCTGATTATGAAGGCTGACAAGTTCCAGGCTGAAATCGACAGTCTCAAGAAGCAGATCAACGCCCTTCGCAAGGTTGTTGTCTGCGAAGGATGCGGCAATGAAATTTCCGACGAAGCGGCTTACTGCTCTTTCTGCGGTACCAAGCAGGTAAAGCCCGAACCCGAAGTTGTTGTGGAAGAAGCGGAAGAAATCGCTGAAGACGCAGAAGCACCTGCTGCAGAAGCTGCAGAAGAAAACAAGGACACTGAGTAATCTGAAATAATCCATGCGGTGTGCTCCGGTTCCCGGCGGCATGCCGCTTTTTTATTGGCTGAAACCGCCCGGAAAACAAAAAAACCACGTACCGCAGATTCTTCCGCAGTCGTGGGATTTCATATAACGCAGATTCCGGTCGTTGTATACTTCCGATCGGCCTGAAAAGCTGGTGACGGGATTTGAACCCGTGACCTGCTGATTACGAATCAGCTGCTCTACCACTGAGCCACACCAGCCTGTGCCAAACAAGATTCAGCCTTACTATTATACACGACACGGCAGATTTTGTCAAGGTGTTTTCGGATTTTCATAAAAGTAAAAAAGCAGGGATCCGTCGGGATTTCCCTGCTTTCGTGATTTCCGGGGAATTTTACGCGATTCCGCCTCTTACAGGAGCCAGAAGAACCTTACCGGTGCCGCGGTACACATTGACCAGACCTTCGCCGGATGCAGCGGAGCCGATCAGGGATTTGCCGGAGCGTTCCACGGTGAATTCCAGGTTGCCGCTCCACGCGATTGCCATGTTGCCGTCTACTTTCAGAACATCGTTCTGCAGGACGATCTCGACCAGTTCTTCCTTGGGGCAGGCGGATTCCAGACAAAGTACGCCGCGTCCGGAGATTCCCAGGTTGAACAGGCCTTCGTTGCCGGCAACCGCGGAGGAAAGATTGGATCTCATGACTGCCTTGTGGGTGAGGTTGGCATCGCAGGCCAGGAACAGGCCGTCGTCCAGAACGATGGAGCCGCCCCAGTCAGCGGTATCGATCAGGATGATATGCTTGTAGGTGGGTTCCAGAACCAGGGTGCCGTCGCCGGTATACTCGGGCTTGATGGCGGATTCACCGGTCACGCTGCCGCGAAGAGCCTTGCTGAACAGATCACCTACGCCCTTGACGCCGGTGGTAGCGTTTACATTGCCGGCCATCCACTGCATGGCGCCTGCCTGTACGGTCAGATTTGCCTTGCTCAGATCGCAAACCACCTGACGCTTGCGGACGTTCATGGCGTTGCAGTAATAAGCCAGCTGTGCGGTTTCGGGGGTGACGCTGAGGTCGCGCTGGTATTCGATGACGGTGAAAGCTCCCATGGAGTCGATGATTTTTATATCATCATTGTTCAGAAAATTGTTGATTGCGTACATGATGGATTCCTTTCGTTTATGCTGTGGTTTCTTTGGCGGATTTTATGGTGGAAACGAGGATTTTTTTGATTTCCAGGCAGTCGGTGAGGAGGGACTGCGCTTCCGGTTCGGTGATATAATCCGACAGAAGAAGCAGACGGAGCCAATATTCCGTCTCAGCAGTTTCCTTCAGAGAAATCTGCAGCCGGGTAATAAAATCCGCTTTGCTGATACCGTAAACCGCTTCATTGGCATTGGCACCGATGGATGTAGCGGAACGAATGACCTGTTTGGAAATAATGGACTCGTGTTTTTCCTTTAACAGATATTTATGAAGTTTTACAATCCGTGCAGCAAAATGCAGGGATTTGTCGAGAAGAACATTTTCTTTCATAGTAACCACCTGAAAAGAATAAAGAAGAAAGCATAAAGAATAAAGAATAATACAGCAGAAGCGCGTCAGCGTATCTCTGTTTATTATTTCTTATTTATTCTTTATTCTTTCTTCTTTTAGCGAGGTGCATCCTCGCGCTTCAGCTGGAGACGGCGAGAGTCGAACTCGCGTCCGAAAACCTATTCATGCAACTTTCTCCGGGTGCAGACGGTCTATTGTGTTTCCCGCCGATGACGCCGTCCGTCAGGCTTCACCGGTCGGTAGCTCTTTATTGCATGACAGTTACAAAAGCCAAATCACTGTTCACGTTCGCCACTCATTTGATGCCGCGCTCAGATAGGAGCCGCTCCCAATCGGGACATTCCGGAGTCGTGGCTTTCTCCGGACGGACAGCCGCCCTTAGGCAGCGAGTGCTACGTTATCGTTAGCGTTTAATTTAAAATGAGGATTATTAAAGAGATTCCCCATCTCTACCCGCTTATCGCACTGCAAAATCCCCGTCGAAACCTTTACGTCCCCATAAATTCGGGCACGGCGTCCCTGCGGTCAATGCCGGAACCTGATCTCACGATCAGAAGCCGCCGCACCTCCGGAGTTTATCCAATACAAATATATTATACCCGATTCCCTCCCGAAATGCAAGAGGGGTATATCGGATTTAATCAATTTTTAATCTTGGTCGTAACCGCGTCTGCCTCTGGACTTGGCGGCACGCTCGATTTCACGTCCCGCTTCGGCTTTGGCATCGGATTCGCGCTTGTCCCACAGTTTCTTACCCTTGCAGAGACCTACCTCAACCTTCACATTGGATCCGGAGAAATACAGCGACAGAGGGATGAGGGTGTAGCTGTCCCGGGTCACATACTGCTGCAGTTTGAGAATTTCACGCTTGTGCATCAGCAGCTTCTTGTCCCGGAGAGGATCCCGGTTGAAAATATTTCCTTTTTCATAGGGGGAAATGTGGATTCCCAGTGCAAACAGCTCGCCGCCGATGACCTTGCAGTAGGCATCCTTCAGGTTCACCTGTCCCTGGCGGAGACTTTTCACTTCCGTGCCGTAGAGGGCGATTCCCGCTTCGTAGGTGTCTTCCACAAAGTAGTCGTGACGCGCCTTCCGGTTCACCGCGATGATCTTCTTTCCGGTTTTCTCCTGTGCCATGGTTTCTCCTTTCGTGTCCGTTGATTCCATACTTTATATTATACCATATTTTTCCCGCCTTTGCAAGAGGTATGCAGAAGAAAAAGGCATACCGGTGATTCCGATATGCCATATTTTTGTTATGCAATTGCCGTTTATACGTTAGGCGTTTGTCTTTATTTATGCATCCAGCTTCATCCAGCCGTCCTTGATCCAGCCAAGCTTCCGCATGATCTCAGTAAACAGCACGGACAGAACTGCCGGCAGAACGATGCACAGAAGGACGATGCCGATCCATGTCATGGGTGCGGTACCGGTGGCATCGATCACACCGATAGGGCCGACCAGACCGCAGGTACCCATTCCTGCCGCCACGCCGTTACACTGAAGCTTGAAAACCATCGTGGACAGAGGACCGCATACGGCGGAGGCCAGTGTGGGCGGAATCCAGATCTGGGGATGGCGGCAGATATTGCTCATCTGGAGCATGGAGGTGCCAAGTCCCTGGGAGACCAGACCGCCCCACTTGTTTTCACGGAAGCTGCAGACGGCAAATCCCACCATCTGGCAGCAGCATCCCACCACGGCGGCGCCTCCCGCAATCCCGGAAATGGAGATCATTGCGCAGAGTGCGGCGGAGGAAATGGGCAGGGTCAGCACAATCCCCACTACGACCGAGATGACGATGCCCATCAGGAGGGGCTGATACGCGGTGGCAGTATCCACAAATACGCCCAGATAATGCATGCAGTAAGCCACGCCGGGACACAGCAGCTTTGCGGTCAGCACACCGGCAAGAACGGTGACCACGGGAGTGACGAGAATATCGACTTTTGTCTTTTTTGAGACCAGCATCCCGATTTCACAGGCGACGATTGCGGCGAAGAAGGATCCGGCAGGTCCTGCGGTAACGGTTGCTTCCCCGATCACGGTGCCGAGGGAGTATCCAGCGTATCCGACGGTGGCGCAGGAGAACATGACCAGCGGATGTGCCTTCATGGAGTAGGCGATTGCCACGCCGATGGCCATCCCTGAGGAAGCTGACGCCAGCTTGTTGATTTCGTTGAACAGGGTCACGCCGGTGTATGTACCCAGTGTGTTGAAGATCGTGCCGATGAGCAGGGATGCAAACAGCCCGAGAGCCATGGCGCTCATGGCATCGATGAAGTATTTTTTCAGATAGGATTTGATTTTTACCGACATTCTGATATCCTCCTGCGGTATTTTTTCCATTATAGCACAATGTTTTTTGGGATTCAATATTTTTCGTTGATTTTCACAGAAAAATATGATAGAATATAGGCATCAGAAACAAATCCGAGGTGATTCTCATGATAAAAACCAACGCGATGCGGCTGCTGACCACGGCAAAAATTGCTTTCGATACCGTGGAATACGAAGTGGACGAGGACGATCTCTCCGGCGTTCACACGGCGGAAATGCTGGGAACGGATCCCGACTGTATGTTCAAAACCCTGGTCTGCCGGGATGACAAAAAGGGGTATTTCGTCTTCTGCATCCCCGTGGCATACGAGCTGGATCTGAAAAAATGCGCGGCGGCGGCTGGTGTGAAGCGGGTGGAAATGATCCATGTGAAGGAGCTTCTGCCCCTGACCGGCTACATCCGCGGCGGCTGTTCCCCCATCGGAATGAAGAAGAAATTCCCCACCCTCATCGATGAAACTGCCACCATGTACGATAAAATCTACGTCAGTGCCGGTCAGCGGGGATGCCAGCTCTACCTCAATCCCATGGAGCTTGCAGAGTACGTGGACGCGAAATTTGCCGATCTGCTTGCTTAGGCATTTGTCTTTCTTTATTATTCGGATGTCTGTTTTTTGTCAGAATGTATTAGGCATATGCCGTTCACTTGTTAGACATACGCCTTTTCTGCGAAGTCATCTGTCTAAAATCAAACAAACACACCGTATGAGACTTTTTCTCCCGTACGGTGTGTTTTTCTTGTTTACTTCAGCCGATGAACAGCGATGATTCCGAAGCTGTTCCCGTCAGTTCCGGAGAGCCTGCCGTCAGCCGTTCTCCTTCACGGTTACGGCGAATTTTTCGGTGGTCACGGTGATTTCCGCGGGTGCATCGGATCTGCGGAGTACCGCCAGAAGCCGTCCCCGGTATGCATTGCAGGCAGACGCGGTGTAGATATGTCTGTCGTCGATTCTGCCGGATCCGGTGCCGATGACTTCGGCGCTGACAGCGGAAACGGTGACTTCTTCCTCGTATCCGGTGCAGGGATTTCCCTTTTCGTCAAGCACCGCGATTTCACAGAAGACGGTTTCGCCGTAAACTTCCGTTTTCACGGAGAGTTCGGCGGGAGTGCCGGGGGTTTCCAGTACATCACGGAAGGTTTCCTCTCCGTTCACATATGCAGCGGCAGTCAGAACACCCGGACGGTACTCGGTTTCGAAGGTGACAATTCCCTTTTCGTTGGGTGTGAATCTGCCGAGGGACACGCCGTCCTGCCACAGTTCCACTTCATCCGCCACGGAGCAGAGGTAAACGGTGGTCTTTCTGCCTTCCATGCCGGGATACGACCAGACACGGTCGCAGTCATACAATCCCCATGCGGAAATGGCGTATTTTTCTCCGAATTTCGCGGGATCGGAGGTCAGGATGTACACTTCGTTTTTATGATAAGCCGCGTGGCGGTAGTACCACTGGGGCTTTTTGAAGCTGCAGATGTCATAGTCACCGCAGTTTGCATGGTGATTGGGATAACCGATCAGACCCCAGATTGTGCCTTCTTTGCCGTATTCCACACGTCCCAGACCGGTTTCGCCGAAATAATCCCAGCCCGTCCACACGAATTCACCGATGAGGCGGGGGTGGGTATCCATCATCTTCTTGATCCACGCGGCATCCATGGGGAAGGATTCGGTGATAGCGAACAGTCTGTCAGGGAAGCGGATTTCGTCCTTTTCCAGACGCCAGCCCTGGTAGTTGCAGCCAACCACATCAAGCATATCGGCGGTGATGGCGGTACGGTCTGCATAGAAGTCCAGTTCGGTGGCGGGTCTCCAGC
>JAFQWY010000310.1 GCA_017407225.1 Clostridia bacterium
ACGCACAGGCTATTCTTGCACCGCTCTGCTATATATTTACCAGAAACTGTACATGGGCTGTCAATGAACATAAACGCAATGATCTGTTCCTTGACGCACTCGATATTATCAGCAGCAGCCCTATCAAAGAAATCTCCCGTTCCTTTGTAGCGGATAAGCTTGGTGTCACCCCAGAAACCCTGAGTCGGAAATTCAAGGAAAACTCAAACTTGTCTTTCGTGAATTATCTGCAGCACTTCCGTATCAGTCAGGTAATCGATTGTCTTGCAAAAGGATATCAGATTGCAGATGCAGCTGAAGAAGCAGGCTTTGGCGACATCCGGAATTTCAACAGAGTATTCAAGGAAATCATGGGGTGCACACCAACCGAATATCTGCGGAATTCCAACAAAATCGACTAATCTACGTTCTTATTATATTATATAAAGTGCGAAAGATACAAGCTTATTATATTATATAAAGTGCGAAAGATACAAGAAATAATATTTTGAATTCTGGGCATTTTGTGATTGTTCAGAAAAACAAAATAAAATTAACACATCGTTCATAAAGCACAGAAAGGACTTGTACGCAATTTTGTGTACAGGTCCTTTTGTTTCTGCTGAAAAACAGATTGATTTTACAGTATAAGGCTTAAAAGTGTCAGATTTTTGCGGTAAGACTCATCCGCAGTCCTTCATGAAATACTCACTGCCGACAATGTGTTCGGTAATGCTGCCCACAGTGATATCTGCCGTTGCCACTCGGGAATCCTTAAGGCAATACCGCACGGTGCTGTTATTCTGATCGCTGCTGTTCTGTGCGAAGCAGATTATACAAAATTCTGTCCGCAACCGGATCTTTGCCGATATTGTCAAGCAGCTTGAAGGTGTTCACGACAACACTACCCTTTCCGAAGGAAAATTCCCCCATAGTCAGTGCTCCGAGACAGCTTTCCTGTACAAACAGCCCGCTTCCGAAGGCGGCGCAATAGGTTTTCGCGGGTCGGGTCGTTCCGATCATATAGTGATCGGGGTATACTCTGCGGAACAAATCCATATCCAGCAAACCGGGAGCAGCCAACCCTTCAAACACCGTATTGTCTGCGATATAATTATCCATGTGGTACAGCCAGTTGCGGTAATAGAAACAATAACCGAAAACAGAGGCAAGATGATCTCCGTTTTCTTTGGTAAACTCAACTTTTTCCATAAATTTCTGTGCAGAGGTATTTGCCTGACTCCAGAAACCATAATCCAGTATGATTACACGCTTTCCTTCCCATGCGTACTGCAAAATCATCTCACTGAGGGCAGCTTGTTCTTCTTCGGTCAGTCTGCCAACGAGAACAATATCTGCCTCAGCGACATCATCTGTCATAACAGCACCGTTTGCAATCAGAAAACGTACAGCTGCTTCAGATTTTCCGATGGGATATATCTTCTGTACAGCGGGAATATATGTATTGTCATGTACCCGGAACAACATTTTTGCACAGGTTGGCTGCAGAATATCATCCACATATACGGAAAACGCATATTGTCCCGCATCAAATCCGGGCAAAGTCAATGTCATGACAGATGCCGCAAAGGGATTCCCCTCCGGATACGTAAATGTGATATTTTCCCGCCATACCACGCCATGTTCAGAACATACGGATACTGTTGCCTTATATTCTCCTGCGGCAAGAACTCCTGTATTGGCGAGAACAGCTTCCACTGTAAAAGGAGTGTGAGGATACAGCTGTCTGCTGTCTGTAAAGAAGCACCATTTCAAAGGTGCGAAACTATCCCGAAGCGCATCGGTGATGCCGGGAATCAGACTGCCGGGACGATAATATACTCCTTCATTGCCGATTGAGAAACTTGTCAGACTGTATCCACAGAGCTTCGGATTGGCTCGGATGGGATCGATACTTTCCATACGCTGCGCCGCACCTGCTTCGATGGATGCCATCAGGAAATCCCTCGGTGTCGGATAAATATTTTCAAGACTGTACTTCTCAATCCATTCTTCCAGCCGGCGGGTCTGGGTAGCGAAATACGTATTTTTCGGTTGATCGTATAATGCAAACTGATACCCGACGCCGTATTCGCTCAGGAATACAGGATTTGTATCTTTGCCGATATTTCGGATGAAATCACGGATATCATTCTGAATCGGTACCGTAGGATACAGATGATTGTCACCGACTTCTGTTATGTAAGGACCAAGATTATTATTTCCGGTACCGGGCGCACAAAGCGACGCCTCCGGTGCTTCTGCTCCCCATCCATATTCCCATACATCGGAGCCGGGATTGGAATAACTGCCAATATTCGCATGGGCATCCCATCTTCCGCTGGAAAGAAGAATCAGACGATCGGGATCGAGCCGACGCATTTGAGGCAGATAATTGACCGCAAACTCGAATACCCCTGACGTGTTTGGAATTCGCGGATTTGCACAGGATGCATTTGGACCGGGCTGTTCGTTAAAAATACCCCATATAGCAACAGAGACATGATTTCGGTCACGGAGTATCATGTTGTTCAGATATTCAGCCATATGCTTTTCCATATCAGGGTAATCCGACATCCCCCATGCGGCGGCACATTCTTCGTACACCATCATGCCGATTTCATCGCAGAAATCCAGTATTTCCTCCGGCGGCATTTCGCTCAGATACCGCATCACGGTAAATCCCATGGTTTTTGCATGGACTATCATTTCTTTACTCGGAGAAGTATGCGCACCGACCAGCCATATCTTCTTTCCGTTCAGATGGAAATATCCGTCGCATACCCGGAAATCCCTGAATCCGAAACGATTGGAATATTGTGCGGTTCCGCAAATGCTTGAAACACGAAGATTCATGGTGTACAGCACGGGAGAATCCGGTGACCAGTATTCAAAGTTATTCACCGTAATTTCTGTGCTTACTTCTTTCCGGGATTCCGCCGGCACAGTAAAAAGTATGTTCTTTTCACATATTGCTCCTCTGCGATCCATCACAGACGCGGTAATACTGACCTCCGCTTCCTTTTTCAGCAGATTCTGCAGTGTGAATACTGTATGTACAGAACCTGTTTTTGCATCCGGTCGGATATATCTGTCCGTCAATTCAACACAGGGCTTTTTCTCAAGCGTAACATGACCGTATATACCTGTTTTAGGGATTACGGGGTAGTAACTGTAAACCTGAGCATAATTCGGCACGGTATCCATCGCAATTCCGTCGGGTCCCACTTTGTCGGTAAGCGGGCCGTAGACACGGCAGGCGATCAGATTTTCTCCGGGAAGCATTGCATCCGTGATATCCATGGAAAATGGTTCCTCGGAATGGGTGTGCTTGCCGATGTACTTCCCGTTAATCCATACCTGACACAGACAAACCACACGTTCAAAACACAGATGGATACGGTGCAGATCATCTTTCTGAAGGTTTGTTACGAAACGCCGATAAAGCCACAGGGGTGTATCTGCTGTCGGAAACAAATTGCACAGCAATGCGGGAATCGTTGTCGATATGCAGGCTTCCGGGCGAAAATCTTCCGAGTATCCTGTCAAATCCACATCTTCCGCAGCTTCGGTACAGGCAAACCAGTTCTGGTTAAGATCTTCTTTGATAATACTCATAGTCCCTCCTGATATAGGATTATTATCCGAATTGTTTATCGGTATCATATCATATTTTTTGAAGAAATCACAGGAAACTTCATGCCCATAAGTGGTCATTTTGTGATTCAGCATGGCATACTGTATTATTTCAGTATATGATTATCTGCACAACACAGGATTGGCAGAACGATTATTTATGCAGTAGTCAGCACGTATGGATTGCTGCCTGAGACAAATAAACATGGGTCTGTCACACTAAGCAAATCCCAAAACGACCGGGTTGTCCGAAAAGGATAGCCCGGCCGCATATTGTCCTGTTCTTCTCTGTTCTTTTGAGAATATAGCTCTTGAGCAGCAAGCCGTGAAGAAGTCAAAACGTCATAACCGCTTACAGTGTTTCAATCCAGATATTGCGGTAAGACACAGCCTGACCGTGATCCTGCAGCAGCAGAGGTCCTTCAGCAACTACTTTTTCATATACACCGCCGGGAGTATGGCGGGGCAGAACAAGATTATTGTGGATCACCTGACCGTTCTGCAGAATGGTTACGATGGCAGGTTCGATAACCCTGTCGTCTTCCATTCTTGCCGTACGGAGATAGATATCGTAGGTCTGCCATTCCAGTGCAGGCTTGCATGCGTTAACACGGGGAGCCTGAATGCCGTAAATAGCACCGCAGTCATCATCCTTGGGAGGTTCAATACCGTAGGAATCAAGCACCTGCAGCTCATAGCATCCCTGAATATATACGCCGCTGTTCCCGTTCCACTGTGTTCCGTGTGCTTCCGGCGGCATCTGCGGTTCCATCCATTCAACGTGAATGTGTGCGTCCCCGTAGGTTTCCTTAGATACAATGTTGCCATGCTCAACGGTCATATAACCGTTTTCAACCTTCCACTTGGCAGGCGTACCGTCAAGCTGGGTAAAGTGAGAAAGATCGGTTCCGTCAAAAAGTACGATTTTAGACATAATTTGCCTCCTGTTTAATAATTTATATTCGTTTTTCTCAGTCCAGAACAACTTCTCTGCCTGTTACAGCAGACTTGTAAATGGCATCCAGAATCTTGATCATATTGACGCCCTGTTCGGGAACATAGTCCTTTTCCGCCCCGTCCAGCACGATCCGCGTAAAGTGTTCCAGTGCTCTGGCGTGACCGTCACCCATAGCACCGCAGTCAGGCTTGATGTCGGTCAGCTCGCCGTCCTCGTCTTCCGTCCAGATCCCACATGTGCCGTCATCGTTCCATGTGAATCCCGCCTTGGTACCGCGCAGTTCCACAAAACGCTTTTCTTCTTCGATATTGGATGCCCAGCTGAATTCGATCTGCAGGCAGGCACCGTTGTCAAAGCGGATAAATCCCATGGCGAGGTCTTCCACGTCGAAAATACCGTCGGAATTGGTTTCCCCGAATTTGGAATGCTCGGAGTCGGACTTCGCCTGGTTGTCCGCAAACTTAGTGAAAGTACATCCCGATACAGAAACGGGCTTCGGATTGCCCATGAGCCAGATGGACAGGTCAATCATGTGTACGCCAAGATCGATCAGGGGACCTCCGCCGGATTTTGCCTTGGTGGTAAACCAACCGCCCTTTCCGGGAATACCCCGACGACGGATCCAGCCGCAGCGTCCGCAGTAGATTTCTCCGGCATTGCCGTCTTCAATATACTGCTTCAGATACTGGGAATTGCTGTAATACCGGTTATTCCGCATCACCATGAGCACCTTGCCTGCCTTTTCGGAAGCAGCTTTCATCATTTCAGCTTCCTCAGGGCTTACAGCGTCAGGCTTTTCGCAGAATACATGAAGACCGTGCTCCAGCGCATATACAGCGGCGATGGAATGGAAATCGTTGGATGTACAAATATCCACAGCGTCCAGCTTTTCCTTCTCAATCATTTCCTTAAAGTCAGTGTAAACAGGAATATTGGGATCCAGCTTCAGTCCGATAATAGCATCTTCGCACTTTTCAGGTTTCAGATCACAGAGTGCTGCAATCTCTACATTTTTGTTCTGTGCATGCGCATTTAAGTGATAAACACCCATATTGCCTACACCGATACTGCCGATACGAAGTTTTTTGTTTTTCATGTTGTTTCCTCCTATGGTTATGAATTGCTATAATTCTGTTTATCAAAAGATTGTGTAAATCCCAATCTTTGTATTTCAGCTAAAATGATGACGGATGTTATTTGAGTCATATGACTCTTTCCAGCATGGTCACTTCTGCTGCAGTCCCCTCTGTCAATTTTAAGGTTTTGATCTCATACGGCTTCATGTTCACCGTATGTACCGCACCGTCCAAACGTATTGTCACCTGATCCGCTGTCCCGTTGTATTCTGTCAGACGCAGGATCAGACCATCGTTGTCTTCCGCACGTTTCAGAACCGTGAGCACCGAAGAACCTTTTTCCACACTTACATATGAATGTACAGGGACATCGGCACCGGGATGCCATGCTTCGTCAATCACAATCGGCGGATCAAGAAAATGATCTGCGGCGGCAAATGCTTCTGCAGGAGACACAGAATCAAAGCATATCCGCATCCGTCCTTCGTTGATGCCCTGCCCCAGGAAATCATAATCATCCTCGGGATCGATGGGGAAGATTCGCAAATCACCTGCAATGGGGCTTCGGAACAGAGTCACGCCCAGCTGTCCGTCACGCAGATTATAGGCAAAACCGGCATCTGCGAACAGGGTAAATCTGTCCGTCCGTACCCATGAGCCAAGCGGTACATCGGCTGCTGTTTCGGTCCGGCTGACAGATCCATACGGAACAGCGGCAAGATGCTTCGGAGATGATACACCGCACAGCAGCTTCACCGCTTTATGCCGACCGTTCCAATTACAGCTCCAGCGCACATCAACGACGTTTTCATCGTGATATACGGTATAATACAAGGTCAGAGTGGACAGCTCCTGCCGGAAACAGCTTCGAATCACGGTGCGCAGAGGTCCGCATTCTTTCACATCCACGGACACGTTCTCCCAAGGGATAGGTTCGCTGTCATAGGCGGGAATATTGAACGCCCATGTGTCCCCGTCATCCCGATATGTCACGGGGGTAAACAGATTTTCCGCAAGAATATGCCCTGCTTTGTCCTGTATCCGGGTGATATATCCGTTTTCCAGTGTAACGGTCAGTCTGTCCGTTTCAATCCGATTTGTATCTCCGGCGGTTTTCGGAATCTCC
>JAFQWY010000047.1 GCA_017407225.1 Clostridia bacterium
ATTCCTGCCTCACCTGTTCTTTGAACTCTTCCGGGTAATGTTTCATTCCTTTTTTTCCTGACATAACAAAAAACTCCTTTGTAGTTATTTTACTACATTGGAGTTTTTTTGTCACTGTCCGTTTTTACTGGACCTGTTCACTAGACTGCTGAGCAGATTCCTTTTTTTATCGGCATTTCCTTTGCCTGCAGGACTCATTCCTGGGCGAAAAACTCGTTGATGATGTCAATCTTTCTCTGTTCCTTCCTGAGGAGCGATTCAATGGTGGAAGCCAGTTTGTCCGTGGAACCGCCGGCAACCGTGTTCATGACAAACCGTCCGAGACTTGTACCGGCGTAACTGGAACACAGATATGCCATATCCAGAGTCAGACCGTCACCGATAATCTGCAGCATTTTCGGCATATCCTCATTCTGCGAGAATTTTGCCGACAGAGCCTGATCAAAGTACGCCGGACGTACAATGTCATACCCCGCAATGGACAGTGCTTCCACGATGAAGTGTGCCGTATCCGGGTCGGTGCAGGTAATCGGAATGCCGCAGTGGGGGTCAACGGTGCCGGTGATGTAGTCTGACTGCGTTTCGTCGTATTTGGGCAGCGGGAGCAATGTGTATTCCACGGAACCTTCGCGGAATTCCGCCGTTGTCATCTGATGCAGTGTGTCATAATAGAACAGGGATTTGTTGTTCAGAAACATTGCAGCATCCGGTGCGGTGCCCGAAATATATCCGCCCGGGCTTGAGAGCAGGGTTTCACCGATCTTTGACGTGAGATCAATGAGTTTTTCACGATCAAAATCAAGGGTTACGATACCCTCAGCATTTTCTTTATAACAGTTGATATAGGTTGCCTGCAGACAGTACAGATTGGTATAAGCAGCCCAGCCGTAGATATCCTCTCTGTCACGGGCGCCGTTGCCGTTTGCGTCCTGATAGAAATCCTTCACCATGCCGAGATACTGATCCAGCGTCCATGTGCCGTTATAAACCGAATCATAGGGAACGGCAATATTGTAGTCTTCTGCCAGCGCAGTGTTCATATACAGACAGCGTGCAGCGGACAGACTTTTGTAGGACATATAGGATGAAAATACATATTGGCGGCCGTTGACCATCAATTCCTCGTTGGCATAGGTCATCCACCACGGCTTATCAAAATAATGATATTCATTGCCGCGGACATTGAGAAAGTTATTGTCCATGGAAAGCTGCCACATGACGCCGTCATGACCGCTGACCATATCGCACTCGTCATCACCGGCGAGAATGGTGGTATTTACATAGGACTCCACATCGCCGTTGGAGGTGCCGTAGATGATTGTCTCGTACTCAAAATCATATTTATCCATTGTCCGGGAGACGGAGGTATACACCGCATCATTCACGATGTCGCCGTTCATCTCAGCGGTATAGAAGAACGGCAGGTTGGATTCATAGGTCGCGAACCGGAATGACTTGCCGCCCAGACTGCGCTCCGGAAGCAGTTCCGGCTCGGCAGCTGCTTCCGCTTCAGATTCCGTAACCGCCGGAGATGTGTCGTCAGCGGACGGTGTGGAATCGCCGCAGGCAGTAAGATTCATGAGCATGGCAGCGAGAAGCAGTATGCTTGTCTTTTTCATTGCAGTATTCTCCTTCATTACATTGTTATATTATAATGTATCGTCGGTGACAACGCTCACGCCTCTGATCCGCCCCGCAAAATCCGCATCAGCCAGAGCAGTATACCGCTTGATTACTTCAATTTCCGCAGGATCGTAGGGGAATCGGCCGCCGGGACGGAACAGATCATGCTGCCACTTGGTGAAATCGAAGTCCTTTACAGCGGCATACCCATTCTTTTCATAACTCTGCCAGATCGCCTGTGCAGGCTCGTTTGTACCGTATTTTCCCGCAACAAAGCCCCAGTTGTAGCAGCCGATATGTTCAAGAAAATAGAGCGGGAAGATATCCTGTACCCTCTGGCCGCCGCAGCGATGAAGCCATTCGGTGTTGATTGCCGGACGGTCAAGCTTTCTCAGCTGATGGATGATACGGACGTTGTCATCGTAGGACCCATAGCTGTGGAAGCTGATGATATCTGACTGCTCCAGCGCAAACTGTTCGATCTCCGTTGCTGCACGGCAGTTTCTGAAACCGCGCCACACATCTGCACACAGCGGCTGATCGGGATTGATTTCCCGTCCGATCTCAAAGAATTTTGCCAGATGGGGTAGACTCTTGGTTCCTCTGCCGTTGCCCGGTTCGTTCATGAGATTCCACACACAGACCCGCTCATCGTGAGCATAAACCGAGATCAGCTCGCGCACCATGCCGTAATAGCGAAGGGCGGCGTCTGGATCATCGAGAATGTTGTAGCGTGTATCCGTGCCGTGTGCATACCATGTTCCCCATTCCTTTCCGCCGTGAAAACCGGGCTGCCACAGTTGTTCCCCGAATACAGCGGGCTGGAAGGTCGGTGTGCGGACGGAACATTCGTTGGAAAGACAGAGCATGGCCGAGATGCCGTGACTCCACGCCGCAGAAAGATACCGGTCAAGACGTTCCATGAAGCCGTCGTGCTGGCGATCCCACACCTCAAATTCAAGTATGAGCCGCACAGAGTTGTATCCGATGGATTCCATCAGGGCGAATTCCCGTTCGGCGGTCACAAGCTTCTCTTCAAATCCGTATTCCTGCCACTGATCGATCCGGTTGACACAGTCACTTCCCATGAAGTTGCATCCGCGGATCCACGGACGGTTGTTGTACCATTCCCATGCACGTTCTTTTGTCCAGGGTTTCATTTCTTTTCTCCTCGTCGATATAACA
The DNA here is from genome assembly GCA_017407225.1 of Clostridia bacterium. GTDB lineage: Bacteria > Bacillota > Clostridia > Oscillospirales > CAG-272 > UMGS1696. The sequence continues at coordinate 2,809 of JAFQWY010000047.1, forward strand.
TAGTTTCCTGAAAAAATTGTATCATAGAATACTTGAAATGTCTCTCCGTGTGCTGTATAATAAACAGACAAAATCTGATATATTCAAGAGGAAGTGTATGTTTGTACAGGTGAATAATTTCGGCAGTGCCAATGAATTCCGCTGCCGGAGACATGATATTAACTATTATTACCGCAGGCATATTCACCAGTTCGCAGAAATCATGCTGGTGCTGGAGGGGGAAATTGAGGTAATCCTGGATGCCAGAACAGAAACCGCAAAAGCCGGGCAGTTCATCCTGATTTTCCCGCTGCAGACCCACGCTTTTCACACACCGAAACATTCAAGGGTCTGGAACTGTGTTTTTTCGCCGTCAATGATTTCGGATTTTTTTGCTTCCTATGGAAATTATGTGGGGGAAACCGCTGTTTTTGACGGCAGCGACCATACCCGGGACTGTTTTCACCGGCAGCTGGTGAACGGCAGTGATATGCGTTTTTACAGTGTAAAATCCTGTCTGTATGCGGCTCTCAGCGATTTTGTCACACAAATCAAACCGGTCAGACGGGAAACGGACATGAAGCTTCCGGGTAAACTGATGGCATGGCTGATGGAAAATGCGGTAAAACCGGTGACGCTGACAGATGCAGCAGATGCCCTTGGGTACGCCGAAAACTATTTGTCCCATCAGATCACCAAGTTGTTCGGTATGAATTTCAGAAATCTGCTGGGTTGTCTGCGCGCAGAGAGAGCGAAGGAGCTGTTGATCAACACAGACAAAAACGTACTTCAGATTGCCTATGAATGCGGTTTTACAAGCGACCGCTCCTTTACCCGCTCATTCAAACGTGTTACCAATCAGACGCCCGGACAATACCGCCTGGACAGTGCTTCCCTGATTGCGAATATGCAGGATGATTCTTCCTGGAGCAGCAGATGGTAAAAAAGTATGAACAGGGTGAATTCCTCTTTGGGATTTGCGCAATGAAATCGAAAATCAGCAAATCGAGAAATCCATTTCAGATTCGGATCACTGATAATTCCGATTCTTAAGGCCGCATAATAAAAAATACCGTGAGTTCACTGCATAAACTCACGGTATTTCCTTTTATTCTTCTCCCGCCTTGAAATTATACACAGGCACAATCCGTTCGGATCACTCTGCCGTGACACAATTCTGTCTGAGTATTTCGGAGTTGGGGAACAGCTTCTGTGTGATTTCAGCAGATGCTTCCTTCAGCAGATGCACATAATAATCCACCTCGATCTCGGATTTATATCCGATGAAGCCGGAGAAGGAAAGAGCCGCAATGATCTCGCCTTCCTCGGAGCGGATGGGAACTGCAATACAGAAGCCTTCATTCTGGGATTCGTGGGTATCGAGAGAATATCCCTGGCTGCGAATTTTCGTCAGCTCTTCCAGAAAAGCCGCACGGTCGGTGATGGTCTTGTCCGTCATCCGTCGGAAATCGATGGTGTCAAGCAGTCCGCTCAGAATATTCTCTTCCAGCTCAGACAGCAGAATTTTCCCGCAGGCACTGGCATGAAAAGGCAGCACGGTGCCGATGGGCGGAACATAGTCCACGATCTTCTCCGTGCGGGACTGGCCGAGGATGTAGCAGCGGTCCATGTCCCTGACCACCAGATTCATGGCTTCCTGCTCAGCTTCGGAGAGCTTTGCCATAATGTAATAGGAAACTTCCTTCAGCATCAGAAGAAAGCTCTTTTTTTCGGTTACTGCGGTGATTTTGTATCCCAGCAGGTATTTTTCTTCCTGATTCTGATATACCCAGCCCCGGTTGAGCAGAGTTTTCAGAAGCCGGAAGGTGGTCGCAGGGCTGATGCCGCAGCGCTTTGCGATTTCGTTGACGCCGAGAGGTCCTGCCTCGTCACGAAGCAGATCAAGAATATTCAGTGCACGTTCCAATACTTTTACGCCGGTCGTTTCTTCCATGGTTCTCAGTTTCTGTCTCCTGTCGTTCTTCGTTGCCGATGAATGCTTTTTCCGGCATTCACGCATAACAAAATAATTATTTCATATATTTTATCATAATCTTGTGAACGATTCAAGGCAGATTTTCATAATCTGCCATTGTTTCTGTTAAATGGACTGTTCCGATGGCGTCTATTTAATTCGCACAAATCTGAAATGTGCATTTCAAATTATATTGACAAATATGCATCGCTATGTTATAATATTTCCAAAAGTGAAATTGCCATTTCAAAATATCAGAAAGGATAGAAACCATGAAGAAAAAAGGACTCGCTCTCTTTCTCGCACTGCTGATGCTGTCCGGCTCGCTGGCATCCTGTGCGGAGGACACTTCCACCGCTGAAACCAAGCCGAACACGTCCGAAACGGCAGGGACGGCGGATACCTCAGCGGGAAACACGGAAGAAACCGTCCCGGAACCTGTGGATCCCATCGTCAAGCGGAATTTCGACGGCTACACCTTCCGCTTCCTGAACGGCAACACCTCCTACGACCATAACTCCCTTGTTGTGGAAGAAGAATCGGCTGAAATCATTGACAACTCCTTCTACCGCCGGAACATGATCACCGGGGAACGGTTCAACATTGAATTCAGCGAAACCATTTCCAATTCTCCGCAGGCGGACTACAGCGCCAGCATTCTGGCCGATGACTACAGCTTCGACGTTGCCACCCTCCGCATGGAATGGGCGTTCCCTGTCGTTGTTGAAAATCAGGCACTCAACTGGGCTGAAATTCCCAACATCGACCTGACGCAGGATTACTGGGTGCAGAATTCCCTCAAGGCGTTCTCCCTGATGAACAACATCTATTTCGCGGTCAGCGCATTCGACATCACCCACTATGACAGCGTCCGCGCATTCGGCTTCAACAAGAATCTGGTGGAACAGTATCAGCTGGAATCCCCCTATGATCTGGTCAACAACGGCACCTGGACCCTGAGCAAGTATCAGGAACAGTGCATGATCGTTGCCAATGACGAAAACGGCGACGGAAAGTGGACCGCAGAAGACAAATTCGGTACGGACGGCTGGAGCAACGTATACATCAACACCCTGATGGCCGGCATCGGTTCCATTCTCTCCATCGGCAAGGACGAAAACGATATGCCGTACTTCGACCTGGATCAGGAAGAACATATGAACCGGATTCAGACTATCTGCGATATGATGAAGGAACGGAATAACGGTCTGGTTTATAATGGCAACGGCGATATTTTCCGCAACGGACACGCACTGTTCTACAACGGCCTGATCTGTGCCTTTGCTCCGTTCCGTGAAATGGAAGACGATTTCGGCATCATTCCCGCACCTAAATACGATGAAGCCCAGGAAGGCTATCTCAATCTCGGCGGAAGCCCCTTCTTCATGGTCGTTCCCATCGTTTCCGATGATCTGGACCGCACCGGCGCCATCATGGAAGGTCTGGCCTATGACTCCGTGGGCATCATTGATGAAGCATATTACGAAAAGCTCCTGAAGGGTAAGATGTCCCGTGACGAAGAATCCACCGAAATGCTGGACCTGATTTTCTCCACGCTGGAATACTACCATCCTCTTGCAAACTCCTATCTGAACGCGCCCATGGCGGATGACCTGATCTGGAACAGCAGCACCAGAATCGCCTCCTATTTCAAGGCAGTCCGCAAGCAGATTGACGGCGAAATCAACGAAGCACTGACGACTTATAAAACCAATATGGGAATTGATGTAACGGAATAATGATAGAATTGACATGGCAGGCATTGGTACCTCAATTGTTCGGCCTGCTGGGTATGATCTCATTATTCTGTTCCTACCAGCAGACAAGACGCGAAATGCTGATTGCCTGTAAGCTGGGAGCGGATGTGATGTGGGTTCTCCATTACATCGCACTCAATGCATACGGCGGTGCCATTCCGAATTTTGTGGGAATCTTCCGCGAACTGATCTTCATACAGCAGGGCAGGCATAAATGGGCAAGATCCCCCATCTGGCCGGTTCTGTTCATCCTGATCAATTTCACGCTGGCGATCACCACCTGGAAATCCCCACTGTCCCTCCTCCCGATTACAGCATCCGCATTCGTCACCATTTCCCTCTGGGTCAAAAAGCCGAAAATCACCCGCATGATCGGGGCTCCGGTATCCATATGCTTTATAATTTATGACATCTGCGTCGGTTCCTGGATCGGCGTCATCAACGAATCCATTGCGATCATCTCGATCATATCCTCCTTTATCCGGAACGATATGAAACAGAAACAGAAAGGCAAGGCAGCATGATATGAGCATCACCGTAAAGTTTATGCCTCCGGAAGTGGGCATCTTCACTCCCGATATTCAGACCGATAAACCGGAACTCTTCACCGGATCCGCGCCGATCAATCACTACAACGGCTATCTCCGTCCCCAGAACAACAAGGCGGCAAGAGAGCTGGGTGACAAGTGCGCTGCGGAAATGAAAGCAAGCATCATTGCCGACTTTGAAAAGAATGAGGCATACTGTACCAGGCATCCGGAAGATCATGTGGATATGATGGTTCACGTTTCCACCTTCGCCATCATAGACGGCTATATCTACATGACCTATTATGCCAACACCGGCACCACCGCGGAAGACCCGTTCTATCAGGAATCAAGATTTGCTTTCTGCCCCTGTGACGATCCTTCCGATATGACTATCGTCAAGCTTCTTAAAGCCGGCGAAAAGCTGGACGGCAAAACCATCGACAGAGTTTACGACACCATTCTCCTCCGCAAGGATGACGATGTGCTGTATCTGATGTGGACCGCTTCCGCCGACGGACTTTACTACCGCTTCTACTGTACCTACACCATTTCCACCGCTACGCTGAGCCCCATCCGCCCCAACCGCTTCAAGGTGGGCGATGTTACCAATGATTTCAGCATCAGCGGTATGATCACCGCGCTCTCCGCAAACGGCATTGCCCACAAGAGTATGTGGAGCGATATCGGCATCATGCAGAAGCTGACAACCCGTGAAGAAAACGGCGAACTCTGGTACTACACCGGCGCATACTCCGGCAACTTCAACTGCATCATCAAGAGCCGTGACTTCATCACATGGGAATACGTTTCCACTCCCGATTTCATCAACGAATCTCTCTGGGAAAATGCGGTTTATGTCATCGGCGACAAGATTTACTACTTCGTCCGTCAGGATGAGTGCATGCAGGGCTTCCTCACCTGCTATGACCTGACAAACGATACCTGGGCCGCTCCCTGCCTGATCCGCGATGCACAGTCCCGTTCCGACTTTATCCTGTACAAGGATGAGCTGTACCTGATTCACGCCCCCATCGACCGCAACGGTTTCGGAATCGTGAAGGTAAATCAGGAAGATCTCGGAAAGAGCACGCCGGTTCTGGTTGCCGATATGCATGACAGCCTGTTCTATCCCTACACAGATCTCTACGGCGAATACGCCTATATGTCCTATACCATCAACCGGAAGCATATCCGTCTCTCCCGCTTCAAGCTGGAAAATTATCTCGGATAACACAGCAAAGGAGACACCGATGAGACGAAATGCATTATGCTCCCTTCTTCTTCTGATTGCCGCTGTTTGCGTTGTTTCCGTCGGCTGTCAGAAGACCGAAGAGACTGCCATCCCCCCGGAAACCACCGCACCTGCAGAGGAAACCTCCAAACCCGCTGAACCGGAATCCGAAGAAACCGAAACGGCAGCTCCGGAAACGGAGGCTCCGAAAGCTGTAATTCCCGAAAAAATCCTGTTTGCCGAACCGGAAAAGAATATCTTCTCAAAAGCACAGGATGCCCAGTACAAGTACATCACTGAGCCCGGCGGCCAGATTACCCAGATCAGCTCCTACATCCAGCCTCACAAAGATGAAGCTGCGCGGAAGCTGGGCGACAAATGCGCCATCGAGATGCGTGCCAACTTCATCGCAGACTTTGAAAAGAATCCTGTCTATCTGAGAAATCATCCGGAAGATACCGTTGACAAAATGGTTCATGTCTCCACGTTCACTATCATCAATGACGTGATCTACATGACCTACTATGCCAACACCGGCACCGATGCGGAAGACCCGTCCAAGCAGGAAGCACGCTTTGCCTTCTGCCCCTACGACGATCCCGAAAACATGACCATCATCCGGCTCCAGAAGGTGGGTGACAAACTGGACGGCAAGACCATTACCGGTGTGTACGACACCATTCTCATGCACAAGGACAATGATGTGCTGTACCTGATGTGGACCGCGGCCGTGGACGGAATGTACTACCGCCTCTACTGCACCTACACCATTTCCACCGCCACCATCGGTCCCATTCTCCCCAACCGATTCAAGGCAGGGGACATCACCAATGATTTCAGTTCCAAGGGCATCATTCAGGCTCTGGCAGCCAACAGCATTCCCATCAAGAGTCTGTGGAGTGATATCGGCATCATGCAGAAGCTGACAACCCGCGAAGAAAACGGTGAAACCTGGTACTACACCGGCGCATACTCCGGAAACTTCAACTGCATCATCAAGAGCCGCGACCTGATCACATGGGAATATGTTGCCGACCCCGATTTCGTCAATCAGTCCGTGTGGGAAAACGCCGTGTATGTTCTGGACAACAAGGTTTACTATTTCGTACGCCAGGACGGCTGCGAACAGGGCTTCCTGACTGCCTATGATCTGACAACCGGAACATGGGACACCCCCGCACTGATCCGTGATGCGCAGTCCCGCTCCGACTTTATCCTGTATAACGGCGAGCTGTATCTGATCCACGCTCCCATTGACCGCAACGGTTTCGGTATTGTAAAAATCAACCGCGATAATCTCGGTGACAGCGAACCGGTTCTGGTGGCGGAAATGCAGGACAGTCTGTTCTATCCTTATACGATGGTTTACGATGACTATGCCTATATGTCCTATACCGTCAACCGGAAGCATATCCGACTGACCAGATTCAATCTTACAAACTATCTGGACTGAAATCTTATCCAACATCAGAGTAAATTCTGTTCTGTACGGTCATACACGCCTGAACGGATTTACTACATAAACAACAGGAGGAAAATCTGATGAAAAAGTTCATCTCTCTTACTCTCAGCGCAATTCTTCTGATGAGCATGGCTCTCTGCGTATCTGCAGCAGATCCCATCTGGCAGGTAAGCGGCGAAGCGATCGGCTTCAAGTGCTTCCCTGAAAACGCATTCCATCAGGATGACTTCTTCAGCCATGCTGCTGACGAAAACAGTGACTACTACTGCGAAAACGCAACCGACGACGCAACCGGCTTCGATTATAAGCACATCACCGCTGCCGGTGTTGACACCCGTCCCCAGAAGCAGATCAACCTCGCAACCGCTGTAGGTCCTGCTGAAGAAATCTTCATGGTAAACGGCGTCCTGATCAACGAAGGTGAAGAATTCTTCCTCACCTACACCAAGGGTCTCTGCTTCAAGGCAGTTGTAAGATCCAATTATGCGATCACTCCCATGATCAAGTACAAGGATTACTCCATCGCAGTCGAAGCGGAAGCTCCCATGGCAGGCAACGGCGAATGGGAAGAAGTTTACATCGTATTCCCGGAAGGCACCGAAGCGACCACTGTTCCTGAAATCTATTTCTTCATTTTCGGTAACGAAAACAAGGAAAATTATCCCGAAGGCGCATATGCGGACATCGCAGCTCTTGCAGCATTCAAGTCTCTTGATGACGCTGTAAGCTGCAACATCGCTCCCGAACTGATCGCAGCTCCCTCCGCTCCCGCTGCAGCAGTTCCCGAAACCGAAGCTGCTCCCGAAACTGAAGCAGTAGTGGAAACCGCTGCTCCCGAAACCGAAGCTGCTCCCGAAACTGAAGCAGTAGTGGAAACCGCTGCTCCCGAAACCGAAGCTCCCGAAGTCGTTGCTCCTGCAGAACCTGTACAGGCTCCTCAGACTTTCGACGCAGCAGCAATTGCTGTGCTGGCAGCTGTTATTTCCGGCGGCGCAGCACTCGTTTCCAATAAAAACAAAAGATAACTTCATGTTTTTCTCCTCCATGTTTTTGTGAGGTCATGATTCACAAAAACGCAGAAGGGCACGTAGTATGATACGTGCTCTTTTGTTTATGGGAAGATTATACGGTAATTGGAACAGCCAGCAACTTCCGCATCAGTTTTACCCAATTATTCGATTCTGCAATTCCTCTGATGCTTGCCATCACTGCATGAACCGACAAAAAAACGGATCCGTTTACATTTCTGTACACGGATCCATTTTTTATTCAGTTCGCACAATCAAGCTCAGACCTTGCTCCATTTGTGCTTGATCCTTAGTCTTACTGCATTCCCTGCACCGCCGTTTTATTCTTATTCTTTGCGACAATTGTTTTTTGGAAAATGTGTACTGAAAAACCCGAGCTGTTACACTCGGGTTGATTCATAGAGACGATATGTGGGTTGAAGCGGCGTTAATATACAGTTTGTTCTTTATTCCTCCACAGTCTTGAAGTGAAATACGATTTCTATAAATCTCTTATATAGGTATGGAAAGGATGAAACAGAACTGAATGATTTTTTCTGGTTCGATGATGACACCATGTATCAATCTCTTATATAGGTATGGAAAGCCTTTCTGAGGATGGTAGCCGTACACCGCTTGATTTTCTTGCATAAGAGTATCAATCTCTTATATAGGTATGGAAAGTAAAGACGTACAAGGACCCGTTCACCGGTGGAACCGTCAGAACAGTATCACTCTCTTATATAGGTATGGAAAGCAAAACTCCTTGACAAATAAATAAATATATGTTATACGTATCAATCTCTTATATAGGTATGGAAAGGGGATGTCATAGATGATCCCCGCTGTATGGTCTCAAGAAGGTATCAATCTCTTATATAGGTATGGAAAGAAGGAGTGTATACATTATGAAAACTATCAACGCGTATCAATCTCTTATATAGGTATGGAAAGAACAACATTTTGTATACACTGACATTATACCACACAACCTGTAGCCTGTCAATAGCCAATTTCTCACGAAAATGCTTATTCAGTTAGCTAAACTCACCCTACCTGCATAATCATGACCAACCCAAGCCCTTTCTGCAATCACAAACACAGAGTGTACCTAAATCATTCACAAGATATCAACTTCCCGCAGCTCCGATGTACCGATTTCATCCGTCCGCAGCACTCCTGCATCCGCAAGTTTATACAGAATCACCGCGTCCTTTTCTGTGTCAACAGCCTTTGCAAGTTCCTCTTTCAGCAGACGGCACTGTTTCTCCGTCAAAAATCCCTGGAACAGCGACCGCTGTACAGGATGCAGATAGCGTTTGACGATTTTCCGCAGCTTTCCGCACCGACGGCTTTCCGCATCATAGGATAGAATCACAAACAATTATCTCACCTGCCTGAACGCTTTATATTTTTCATCCTGCCTGAAGTGCCGGATCAGTTTGCGGATTTCCTCAGCAATAATGCTGTTATAGCTCATACGCTTTTTCTGTACGCCGACCGAAACCACGGTTTCCAGCTTGTCGTAAAATGCACGCAGAAAAATCCGCTTCCCATCAGCATTCAGGTACACCGCCCCATCCTCAAAATGACGGAAGTGTTCGGCTTTCAGGATGCGCATATTGATCAGCCGGAAGACTACACGGTCAACAATGAGCGGTTTGAAAATTTCAGCCATGTCAAGATTCAGCGATTCCCTCCGCTGATTGGTTGCATGCAGGAACCCGACCTGAATGTCAAGTGAGGTTTTCTGGATTTCCGCTGCCAGAAGATTGTACAGAACCGTATTGCCGAAGGACAAAAGCGAGTTCACCTCATTCTTCGGCGGACGTTCGGAACGCGTCTCAAAGACAAAGCCCTCTTCCTGAAGCATGAGATCGAAGCAGCTGTAGTATTCCCGATGTGCCTGCGCTTCCAGCATCAGGAGATTATCATAAGAATCACATTCATCCTTGATTTTTTTCTTAAGTTTTTCGAGCGCGGTCAGAACTTCTTTGTACTCCGGCGCAGGGGTTTCCTTGTTGTGATAGCGGATGTTGAGGCACACATTGTGGATATATGCCAGAACAAATTCCTTCGCAAGGCTGAGGCGATGTTCTTCATCGTAATAGACAAGAAGCTGTTTGTGGAGAAGCGAAGGAGATTTCAGCGGACGGTCCGGCAGAAACGTGCCGATTTTGTTGTACTGCTCGTCGAAAACATTGATCCTGATGCCGCTTTTCATGGCATACTTCAAAAATCCGTCGTCGAAGATCACATTGGAATAAATGTTGATAACATCAGTCGTCATCGGCGGAATGTCATTTTCTTCGGTTTCTGTTTCAAACAGAAGATCGTAATCCCTCTGGCGCAGTATACCGTCACTGAGAATATCAACCCGTCTGTGCGGATCGGTTATTTCACCGGAACGCCATGTATGGTAGGTGACCCGCGAATCATCCGCTCCCGATTCGGCAATAAGACCGCGCCGATCCGATTCAAAACGATGTCCGAGATATGTCAGACGCGAAGGTGAATCGATCCGGCATTTTCCGGAATGACAGGAAAGCCTGCACTCCGTTTTGCAATAAGTACAGACTGCATCGCGCCATGCTTCCGCTTCTTCAGGAGTTTTTGCAAAAAGAACAATATCATCACCGTATCGGACAAAAGGAATTTCTTTCTCCGCCATAAAACAATCCGCGCTGTGAAGGTAAATGTTGCAGAGCAGGGGAGAAAGCGGCATTCCCTGCAGAATTCCTTTCTCAGGATTCAGAATTTCACCATCATCCGATACAGGCATCCTGACATACTGCATAATCAGCGCAGCGATTTTCTCATCTTCAAAAAATATTTTCAGTGCGTTTTCGAGAACGCCGTGATCCATATTGTCAAAGCAGGCGGAAAAATCCAGTTTCGCCGCAAAACCATATGTTCCTGCGAGTGCAATATATCGTGTTACCGCAGCAGATACACCGCGGTCGGAACGATAGGCAAAACTGTTATCCGAAAAACGTTCTTCGCAGATCTGTGTGACCCCATCGAGAACCGCCTGCTGGATGACTGTATCAAGCGCGGTAAGCCGGGAAAGCTTGCGGTATCCTCCGCGGTTTTTGGCGGTCCGGAATCCGACGGCAGGCATGGGACGGTAAACTCCGTCGTGAAGCTCACGGCAGAGCCGGTCTCCGTTAATCCGAAGCCACGCAAGCGCACCCTCGGCGGTCATACTGTCATAACCGGGACGGAATTTTCTGCGGCTCAGTATTTCCGCATATGTGATAAGATTTTCTGTATTGATTATTGAGGAAAACATAAATATCACCTTCTTTTGTAAACAATCATAGCACAATAAGAAGAAAATGTCAAGTTATTTTAGTTAATAAACATTTTTATAAAATTAAAACATCCGTAATACCATTTATTTTGCCGGAATTCATCAAACTTTAACTAAGTATTGACGTAAAATCAATGTATAGACAGGGGTTGACAAACTACAGGTTGCGTGGTATAATACAGAAGAACACAAAATGTTGTTCTTTCCATACCTATATTAGAGATTGATACGTGTGGTTAGTGTTCGGGCATCAACTCGAGCAGGATCCTTTCCATACCTATATTAGAGATTGATACTGGTCGGCTTTAGGGCAGTTGTGGTTCTTCAGCTTTGCAATTCTTTCCATACCTATATTAGAGATTGATACGTGATGGTCTCGCCGTTGGAGAAGGGGACAAAGAGGCTTCTTTTCCATACCTATATTAGAGATTGATACTATTTTTGCGTTTTCGATTTTCATAGTAGTACTCCTTACTTTCCATACCTATATTAGAGATTGATACACGGGCTTCTTGCTAGGTGCCTGGGTTTCAGGTGCCCTTTCCATACCTATATTAGAGATTGATACATGTAACCGATCACGCTAGCTCCTCCCATAATGGCACCCTTTCCATACCTATATTAGAGATTGATACTAGAATCCGTAACCAAGGTCAATTAAAATTTCCCGTCTTTCCATACCTATATTAGAGATTGATACAATTCGCTGACAGGTCTGACGGGTATGTTCTTCGTAACCTTTCCATACCTATATTAGAGATTGATACAATCCGTAAGGATCCGCTTTGGTTGCTGCGAATGCAGGGAGTCTTTCCATACCTATATTAGAGATTGATACGTTATAAACTTTAGGTGTTGTCCTTTCTTTTTATAAAATCTTTCCATACCTATATTAGAGATTGATACATTTGTCTTGTTGCCAGATTAAACATATCCTTTTTGATCTTTCCATACCTATATTAGAGATTGATACAATTTCTGCGGGCTTCTGGGTTTCTGCAGGCTTCTGACTTTCCATACCTATATTAGAGATTGATACTATCCGTAAAGATGTGAATACCCATGCCGTAGTTTTCCTTTCCATACCTATATTAGAGATTGATACTCCAACAAGTACTGGATAAGCTTCGCTGTGAATTTCTCTTCTTTCCATACCTATATTAGAGATTGATACTCTACATGACCCTTGCAATCAGTCTTGCCACAAATCATGCACTTTCCATACCTATATAAGAGATTCACTTAAAACCCTCCTTCCTTTGTCTTACCGACAGTTGGTCGGATGGTTTTTTCTTTCCATGTCCCCTCGATAAATCGTTGTAATATTGTAGAGCCATTTCCTATAACATCCCCCAAAAGGAGTCTCCCATGTCAGACATCTACAGTTATCATACTTTCCTCTTTCCCTTCGTCTGGGAAGGCCGCGGAAAACACAGTGTCCCTCTCGCCAAATTTCTCGAGCTCTTTGAAAACAACGTCAACTGGGAAAATGTCGATATGCCCGATGAACACCACATCACCCCTAATCCCCAGATTCTTAATATGGACGATGCGCTCCTGTTTTACAAAGAATACCAGTATTTTCATCCATATGCCCGAAAAGCACTCTACGGATTCGCGGAGGATATTGTCACCAACTACTCCTTCCGCCCGAAAGACATCCGAAACCTCGCACACTACTATATCACGCGGACAGACGAAAAAGGATCCCGTAAATACTGCCTCCTCGTCAACGCCATCAAACTGAAGATCTACAACACCGGCGTTGCCATCTTCATTCTCGAATGCGAAAACCACGGTGTCGGAGAAACACTCGATCCGGAAAGCGGCAAAGTGACCGGCAAACTCGACCAGAGAACGCTTTCCGCCGTCAAGGAAATCAATGACTACGGTCGCCGCGTTGCCCTGCCCTATCTGCCGACTCCGCCGTATTACAGTTCCCTCACCGCCGATTCTCTTACCCTCGACATAGATAGCGTCGGGACATTTCAATCCGATTTCCGGAAATTCGCCAAAGAGATGAACTCGCTCGAAACCTTCGAACGTACCCTCTCCCTCACGCATTTCTGCGATTTCATCAAAAAGATTCTTCAATTCGGCAGAGACGATATTCGCTTCACCTCCAAGCTGACCGACATCGATAAGAATACATATTACATCTATCCGGCACTCGACGACCGGATGTTTGTGGTGTGCTATGTCATGGATTCGGCAGAAATTGCGAAATTCACAAAGCGAAAAGATGACGGCGAACTGGTCTGCCTGACAGATGATACCCTCTCTAAAAGTCTTCATGAGCTGATCGCTATCGACCCTCCCGGAAATTGCTGTACACAGGACATGAACCTCCGCAAAAGCTATTTGGAAACACATATGTACAACCGCTGGATCGATTACGGAACGCTTACAACGTACACGAACCAGTCGCTCATCAATCTCACGACAACGGACTGCCCGTCCTATCTGACCGACAGCTTCCTGACACAGTATGTACAGCTCTGCTGTCTCGTTCTCGTTCAGCGGGCATCGATTATTAATTTCCAGCGGCAGACCTCTGCCATTTCGGCTCACGTAGAAGAACGTGGGCGGCAGATCAAACTTTCCACGGTATCGGAAGTCATGAAGCTGCAGGAACGTTTTGTAGCATTCCAGAACCAGCTCAGTTTCACGGAAGTATCACCGCAGGATCAGGGGATCGAAATATACGACAAACTGATGGAATTCTGCTTTATCGAAAAAGAACTTGATTCACTGAAAAACCAGCTCGACTGTCTGTGCAACGCGGCGAACACGAGTCTGGACTATAACTTTAATAAATACGCGCTGATCTTCGCAGTACCGACGTTGGTTTCGGAGGTGGCAATCACTGCAATTGATATATTGGGAACGAATAACGGAAATTTTAATATATTTTCCAATCTGCAAATGGGGCTGTACGGTCTTTCCGGACTGGTCGTTGTATGGCTGCTGATCAAATACCGGAGGAGAAAATGAAGAACCTGAGAAATATCTTTTTGGAAACGCAGAGTCAACTGCAAACCATAGACGAGCAGTTAAAAAGAATACAGAATTCTTCACCGGACATTGAAGAAAACCTCACAGATTACACAAATACAGTGAATGAATTTCTGCAGAGGGCAGATATAAAATCGTGCCTTATAGACCTCCGCAGCAGGATGTGGCATACCAATGTCAAGTATCATTTTGTCCGGAATAATCCGCGGCACAGGGAGCAGTATTACTTCGCCCTGATCGCCATGGTCGGTTACGACAACTGGAAATACATCGATCCCACGATCCGAATGAACTGGGAATCTGCCAGACTGAGCTTTGACCGAATGTACGGCATGGTCAAGGATTTTTCAGAAAATGCGGATATATACGCAGAACTGTTTGACGCAAAGAAGCCGCAGACTGAGGAAAAAGAAAATCGAAAAAAAGCCGTAAGTCTGGTTGCCAAGATTGCGAATACAGAAAAGAAAAGTGAGGAAATAGCAAATAAACTCGATACTTTGGCAAAAAAATTTGAACATCTGGAGACATTCCTTCCGCCGCGAAAAAACCTTGAAACAGTCCGTGACGCACTGAACGCATGGATTCCGCCGGAAGAATAAATAACAAAAGCCGGACGGTGCTGGTGAAAAGCCAACGCCGTCCGGCAATTTTGTTTTTGGGAAAGCTCTTATAAGCATGAAAAGATTACACCTTGCGTTTTGGACGCGGATATAAGAAAAAGGTGCCGGTTGGTACGTCCTTGACAGAATGTAATCATCAGGTAAGTACATCGCGGCCTGCGCGGAATCCTTGAACATCGAGCCGATCCTCAATGCAGCGGAGCTGACAGACACGAAATCACACGGCAACCGCGGAATCTGTGGATGAATACATAATCAGGGACGGATGTGTTTGTGGCTGCGGAGCAATCTCAGTCTCCCCTGTCATCAGACGATGCAAATGAGTTTAACTAAAAAATACGTGTTATCTGAGGATGAATTGAAGTTGACAAACTACAGGTTGTGTGGTACAATATAAGCGAATACAAAATGTTCTTCTTTCCATACCTATATAAGAGATTGATACATCGATGTAAATGTTTTACGATTACCTCGAGTTCTTCGATCTTTCCATACCTATATAAGAGATTGATACGTTTTTTGCAAGAGCCATACTGGTACTTAGCGCTAAACTTTCCATACCTATATAAGAGATTGATACCCGTAAACATCGTCAAGAGTGATTCCCTCATAGTTTACTTTCCATACCTATATAAGAGATTGATACACTCTGATTACGCTGTTATTATCTGCACGGTTGGCAACCTTTCCATACCTATATAAGAGATTGATTCCGAATTCATGAGGTATGGTTCCAGGCACAGTCCACACTCCGCTGATATTGTCCATTCATCTTCTTCCCAAAACAAAAACAGCCGTGCGGCTCTGGTTTGTTCCAGCAGCGTACGGCTGTCGTTTTTGATTCATTATATTGTACTCACCAGCCCGAATCCCTCGGAATTCTTGCTTCCGATGCCGGTCTGGTACAGGAAATCAAGCGTCTGTGCGTTCCCGGCAAGGATAAACTCACCATGCCACGCCGTGATAAAAGTGCTTTTGAACTTCGTCTTCCGACAAACAAAACGGCAGTCCTCAGCAGGTTCCACAATTACGGAAAAACCGTCATCATTACCGTAATAACTCCGCCACTTCCTGCGAGCGCCGGCTTCGACCGCCCGATAAAACCGTTCCTCCTCCGGGCTAAAGTAAGTAGTATAGCCGTTTTCCTCCGTCCGATAAGCAGCTGCCGGCGACAGAGTACGTACACGGATGCGATCGGTGAAGATGTGGTCATCCCCAAGCCGTGCTCTTACAGTAACGGTATTATCCCCCAAACGAACGGTCGGGTGGGATGAAAAGTGAGAAAACAGCAGCCCGATAAAATAGGGCTGGATGCTCCGCACTTCGAGAGTGATATCTGAAAAATAGGTTATTGTCCGGTCTGCGTGATTCACACAATACCGCCCTGTCGTTTGGAGTTCACTGAAGCCGAAGAGTTTGAACCTGCGGCCGCTGTCAGTATAGCCCTGATTGTGAAGAAAATCCGAATATCCGGGATCGGATGAAAGGGCATGATAAAGCAGTCCCTGCAGCATCCATGAGGAGGCAAGAGAGAGCGTGACAGGACCATCTGTCTGGGAAAAAGTGAGAATAAGCTGCATGTTGACACTCCTTTCAGAATCGCTGAAACAGGTATGGAAAAGTCAGCCGGATGCTATTTTGTTTGTTTTTTTGTGAAACTTATATATAGGCATGGAATGAACAGCAATTCTTGTTCGTGCATATTCTACCACACAAACTGTAATTTGTCAAGATCAAGAGATATAATGCCGTCAGCACTCTCTTTATAACAGTTGATATAGGTTGTCTGCAGACAGTACAGATTTGTGTAAGCCGCCCAGCCATCCTTACCGCTCCATATCCGATTTACTCACAAAAAACCGGACTCCCATGGGAATCCGGTTTTCTTTTTTCCTCACACAGGCAAAATCGCCCGGTATGTTTACTTGGTCAGATATGCCATTGCCGCGTCGGATGCGGAGGATGCATCGGAGGTGTAGCAGTCCGCACCGATCCTGTCGCAGTATTCCTGGGTGATGGGTGCGCCGCCGACCATGATGAATACCCTGTCACGGATGCCGGCTTCTTCCGACTTCTTCACAACCGCTTCCATTTCGTTCATGGTGGTAGTCAGGAGTGCGGAGCAGCAGATGATCTGTGCATCGTTTTCCTGTACCGCTGCGATGAACTGTTCCGCGGATACGTCAACGCCCAAGTCGATCACGTTGATTCCCTTGCCTTCCAGCATCATCTTGACCAGGTTCTTGCCGATATCGTGAAGGTCGCCCTTGACGGTGCCGATGACTGCGGTGCCGGGAGCCTTGATGTCAGCGGACGCCATGTGGGGCTTGAGAATCGTCACGCCGGCGTTCATGGCCCGTGCCGCGATGAGAACTTCGGGAACGTAAACTTCGTTGTTCTTGAATTTGTCGCCGATTGCGCTCATGCCCGGGAGAAGACCCTGTTCCAGAATATCCTTTGCGGAAACACCGGCTTCCAGTGCTTCGGTG
Organism: Clostridia bacterium; assembly: GCA_017407225.1. Classification (GTDB taxonomy): domain Bacteria; phylum Bacillota; class Clostridia; order Oscillospirales; family CAG-272; genus UMGS1696. Next base: position 20,187 of record JAFQWY010000047.1, read on the forward strand.
ACCATCGTCTTGACGATCTTTGACTTGCCGGTTTCCACCATTTTGCTCAGTTCAATAAAATCCATGTTATTTCTCCTTATCTGATTTCTCTCTTCCCTTACGGCTGCCAGTAGCGTTCAATGCATTCCTTGGCGATTTCCACGTACCGTCTGCCGCGGTTGTAGTCGCCGAAAATGGTCAGAACTTCTCTCTGCGCCATCTCGAACAGGCATCCGCTTGCGGATTCGCAGACCATCTTGAAATACTTCTTCAGAGCCTCTTCATCCAGGGGACCGGGATTGGTGACGTATTCCGCACGGGGCTTGCTGTAATAAATGACGTTGGTGCCGCGGAGGTATTCGCCCACCTGCGCTTCGTTGTTGAAGGGAGATACGGACAGCTTCCGCAGATTCTTCCACTTGGACAGGTAATCCTGCCAGATGGCGTCCACACGTTCGCAGCAGCCGTAGGACAGAAGTCCCATCCGCTTTACCAGGCGATCCTGATACTGGAATACGAACTCTCCGAATACTTCCGGTGCCACTGCGGTGGTTTCCTGAGATTCCAGGAAGCCCCAGCAGTCGGTAGTCTTCACAGCGGAATCCGCGGGCAGCTCATTGGTATAGGAATAGCTTTCCTGGGGCAGGGGGGAGATGCCGACGGTGGGAAGCAGAAGCTTTTCCCGCTCGAGGAAATCGTAGTAATCCTCATACACCTTCGTCGCCATATCCATTACTTTGTGGAGGGTGTCCGGGCAGTCGTACATGGACAGATAGTAGTTTTCCATCCCCATCAGATGCACCAGAGGATTGGTTATGGCGCCGGTGAGGGAATGCATCACGATTTTCGTGGGCAGAATATCGCCGAACAGCTCGCCCAGCCAGCCGCAGTATTCCACGGTTCCCTTCAGATCCGCGCCGAATCTGCCGCCCTTGAGCTTTTCCCAGTCCTCTTCCAGATCCTCAATGACCGGGTCGATGTGGTATCCGCTGCCCACCTTTCCGGGAATCCGGCTGGTTTTTGCTCCGATTCCGAAGGGGCTTGCCCATGTACGGAGACCGATGGGAAGCTCATTTGAAAGAGGAGTATCGTCGTCAAACAGCTCCCGTCCAACCATCGTGGAGAGCAGGTAGGATTCCACCCCCCGTGCCGCTCCGGATTCGCACTGCATACGTGGGGAGATCACTTCATGACCGAAATTGCTGAACAGGAGGCGCACGGTGGGAGATTCCTTTCTGCCCTCGGCCAGTGCGTTCCATTTTTTCATGATTTCTTCGTTCTTCGGAGAGTTTGCCAGTTCCTGACGCTGTTTCGCCAGTGCGCGGAGTCTTTCTCTGTCTTTGGAGGGGATCTGTTCCATATTGTTTCTCCTTTTTATTGTACACCGGAAAATGCCGCTCCGGATGTACGATGTCGTTATTGTTATAATACCATAAAGAGAAAGCTTTGTAAAGAATCGTTATGGGGAAAATACAGTACAAAATTGCTGTATGACAGAGAGCAATCAGCACATTGTGTCTCTTGTTTATCCATTTCAAATCTTGTATAATATAATTAAATAAGACTATATACTGGGCGCATTATACTGGGGAGAGAGTGATGATTCCGAATAAAGAACCTTATACTTTTCACGATCGCAAGGAAGTTCGTGTTTCCTCCCCGGACAGTTTTGCGGAAAGTTTTCCTTTTTCCTGCGTGGAATCCGGAAAATTTTCCATGGGGGATCAGTACATCACCAGACGCGATGGACTTGCGAACTATCTAATGATCCTGACAACCGACGGCTGCGGAAAAATGCTTTACAAAGGCGAGGAATGTCTTCTGAAAAAAGGCAGCGCCGTCCTGATTGACTGCCGTCCGTATCAGGAATACTTCACCATGCCGAACCAGAAATGGTGTTTTTATTACACCCATTTCAATGCGCTCTCCATGGCGGGGTACAGTGTACTGACGGATACACTGACTCCGGTCATGCTTCGTTCGGAAAAATACGGCTGTGAGCTGATGGAACAGATTTACAGCCATATTCTGTATACCGGTATGCTGTCACGGGCCTATCAGAGCAATTCCATATCAAATCTTCTCACGGAAATGCTTTTTTCACTCCGGTCCGCAGGTTCGGTTCAGAACAGCGAAATCATCGAGAACCTGACGGAACTGGCGGATTATATCCGGAATCACTGCACGGAGCCTCTGCATCTGGACGATTTTTCACAGTTCTCCAACCTGAGCAAGCATCATCTGATCCGTATATTCGGTCAGCAGTTCGGAATGCCGCCGTACCGGTATCTCCATTTCTGCCGCATCAATCTGGCACAGCATCTCCTCCGCGGCACCAATATGACCATTACGGAAATTGCCCACGAAGTCGGCTACAGTGATCCCGTTGTTTTCACGAGACATTTCCGTTCCTTCAACAACATCGCACCGGGTGCTTACCGGAAAAACGCTGATCCTGCCGACTGACCCGCTCACTGAACGCTTTTCATATCAATTTAATATATACTTGCAACAGGAGGTTTTTCATGCAAAAGAAACGGACCCTCGCCCTGCTGCTGGCTCTGATTCTTCTCGGAAGCAGTTTCGTATCCTGTTCGGACGCCACAACGGACGAAACCGCCCCCGACACGCAGGCTGCAGCAAATCCATCCGCTGCCGAAACCGAGGAAACGGAATTCTCCATCCTGAGCACACTCCCCGAGTACACCTTCAACGGCGATACGGTTTCCATGCTCTCCAGGGTTGACAGCTGGTGGCAGTACATCTCCATCAATGCGGAAGAGATCAGCGGCGAAACCATCAATGACGCAATCTACAACCGCAATCTGGCATTCATGGAAGCTTATGATGTAAACCTGAGCATCATTGATTATGACGGCAGCGCCACCAACCTGATCCGTCAGGCTGTATCTGCCGGCGACAGCACCTACGATGTTGCGGTTCCCAACCTGAATGAAGGTGCCGCAATGGTCAACGAAGACATCATTCTGAATCTTTACGACATCAGTACCCTGGATCTCAGCAATCCCGCATGGGATCAGAACGCATCCGACTACTACTCTATCGCCGGGAAGCTCTACTACGGTGTCAGCGATATCTCCCTCGGCAAGAACGAAGCAGCATGGATCTATATGTTCAACAAGCGGCTTCTGGATGAGTACAATCTGGAAGATCCCTACACCCTTGTCAGAGAAGACAGATGGACCTTCGACAAGACGCTTGAATTCATGGCGGCTGCCTCCAACGACACCAACGGCAACGGTGAACCGGACGAAGGTGACCGCTTCGGTCTCGCAACCCACGACGTCAACTACTACGCACTTCTGGTTTCCGCCGGTCAGCCCATGGCAGGCAAGAACTACGAAGAAGATGTTCCCTTCATGAATGCGTCCAACGAATCTTTCGTAAACGTATACGATAAGATCACAGAATACTTTACCGACGAAAAGCAGACCGTTATGGAATATGAGGGCGAAACTTTCATGGCCGGAAACGCACTTCTCTGCGGTCAGGTTATCGCCTGTGTGCGTCTGTTCCGTGAAATGGAAGACGACTTCGGTATCGTTCCCACTCCCAAGTTTGACGAAGCACAGGAACAATACTACACCTACGTAATCCCCTATGACGTATATGCGTGCGTGGTTCCCGTATCCGTTCTGGATCCTGAACGCTCCGGCATCATCATGCAGGCTATGGCGATCTACTCCATGGAATATCTGACTCCCGCTTACTACGATATTACCATTACCGGCAAGGGGCTCCGCGACGAGGACTCCGCGGAAATGCTGGATCTGATTCTCTCCTCCACGGTGTACGACCTTGCGAGAATGTATGACTGGGGCGCATTCGCATCCGGTATTCCCTCATTGATTCATGGCAAACGCGACTTTACTTCTAACTACAAGAGAAAAGCAAAGGCAATCGAGGGCGCACTTCAGAAAACCATCGAAACTTATAACAACAACACCAACTGATACAGGAAAAACAAATATAAATCCAAATAAAGGAGAATTCCCATGAAAACCAATTTCAAGAGAATGCTTTCCCTTTGTCTTGCCGGACTTCTTACCGCCGGTATGACAATGGCAGCATCTGCGATCAGCGTATCCAATGTTGTTACCGACAACGAACACCCCTCCTATCTGGCAAAGTACTCCGTTGACGGCGATGACACCCAGTTCTGGCACACCAACTGGGAAGAAGGCCTTGAAGAAGCTCCCTTCGTTCTGACTTACGAGCTTGACGGCACCTACGAAATTTCCTCCATCGGTCTTCTGCCCCGTCAGGACTCCAACCTCAACGGTCTGATCTACATTGTCAACATCAACGTATCCGATGACGGTGTGAACTTCACCACCGCAGAAGAAGTCGACTGGCTGGAATACACCTATGATCTGCAGACGATCGAACTGAAGAATCCCGTTACCGCCAAGTACCTCCAGCTGGAAATCATCGAAACCGAAACCTTCACCAACGGCTCTCTGAACCAGCTCTACATTAACGGCGAACTGATTACCCTGTCCGATGATGCAAAGGCAGCCGAAGAAGCAGCGGCCGCAGCAGCAGAAGCAGCACGTCAGGCTGAAATCGCGGCTACTCTCGCTGAAAACGGCTTCAAGTCCATTGTCTCCGCTGACGAAAACAAGGATTATCTGGCTATCTACGCCGGTGACGGCAACTCCGAAAAGTTCTGGCACACCGACTGGACCAATCCCGAAAGTGCCGCTCCCTTCGTTATCACCTTTGAACTGGACAACCTCTACACCGTAACCGAAATCACCTTGACTCCCCGTCCGGATGCACAGGCTGACGGTTCCGTAAACGGCGCATTCATCGATTACAATATCTACAGCTCCACCGACGGCGAAACCTTCACCCTCGCTCAGGCTGTTACCGGTCAGGCAGCGGATCTGGAAGCAAAGACCGTTGTTCTGGATCAGCCCATGACTACCAGATACATCCGTCTGGAAGCTGTCAAGACCCAGGGCGACACCTTCGCATCCCTCAACGAACTGGATTATATCGGCACCGTTGCCACAGAAACCGCTGCCGCTGAAACCGAAGCACCTGCCGAAACCGAGGCTCCCGTCGAAACCGAAGCTACCGCAGAAACCGAAGCTCCCGTAATCGAAGTTCCCGCAGAAACCGAAGCTGAAGTGGTTGAAACCGAAGAAGTAACCGAAGCTCCCCAGACCTCCGACAACGCCCTTCTGGTGATCCTCGCGGTTGTTTCCACCTTCGGTCTCGCACTGGTATCCCGCAAAGTAAGAGCATAAGCCTCTTCATTTTCTCCTCCCGTTCCGTTACAGGAACAAGCAAAACCTCCTGTCCGCAGTACGATGATTGCGGCGGGAGGTTTTTGTGTGCTTATTTCTTTCTCTTCCGGATCAGAATCACAATTGCGGCTGCTGCAATGCCTGCACCGGCGGCCGGAATAAGGATCAGCACGGGTGATACCGGTTTATCCGGTTCCGTGACAGCCGGTTCATCCGCTGCCGGTTCCGGAGCAGGTTCGGCGGTTTCGGTCACGGGAGGTGCTTCCGCGGTGATTGTCACATACCGCTCTCCGGCCACAGTACTCATCTGTGCACCGATGTAGGCAACGGCATGGATCACATTCCGTCTTCCGTCCGTGATCAGCAGTGCGGGATCCAGCACATCCTCCGCAACCCCCTTGGATGCGGAAAGGCTCTGAACCAGCAGACCGTTGCTATACAGTTCCACCTTTTCGGTGCTTCTGCTGTGGGTGTCAATCCGGATCCGCAGATCTCCGGTTCCGTCATAATGCAGATCCGCGCGCCTGCGCTCATCGGATACGGTGTCCTCCGGAAGAGCATTTCCGTTTTCATCGGTGACAGTGATGGAGTAGGCGCGGCTTTCTTCGATTCCCAGCCCCGCAATGTCGGGATTTCTGAGGGAAAGCTGCTCATCCATCCATGCAATCCGTGCGGTGAGCCATTCCGACAGATCGGCGGTTTCCTTATCAAAGGAACGGGTTCCCCAACGGCTGCTGTTATCTTCCGCGGCCTGTGCCAGTTCTTCGGTCAGAGGATCAATAGATGCCATCATGTCGTCGATCAGCGGACGGATTTCCCACCAGCGGTCCTGAATCCGTGTCATAAAGGAAGGCTGATCGTACAGTGCGCGGTACCAGTATTCGCGGTCCTGGGAATACTGGTGCGTCCAGGAACATGGATCCGCACCGTCGTCGGCGAGATTGGCTCGGTTTCCGCTGGACCAGTCCATATCCCAGACCGGTCCGAAAAACAGTTTGCCGTCCGCGGGCTTGTACATGAAACAGGACTTATACAGAAGCTCAACACTCTTGAACACCTGATTGACAATCCAGTAATCCACAAAACTGTCCACATCCACGTATTCGGAGTAATGCTTCCCCTTGCTGTTGTAACCGTTGGGTGCAAACATGGCTTCTTCCATGTCCACGACCCATTCCCGGATGTATCCGAACATTTCATCGTTCGTCTTCAGATATTCCGGGGATTTGATCATGATGGGCACATCCTCGGGGGTGGTGAATTTCGATACTTCGTCGTAGTATTCATCCAGCTCAAGGATGTATCCCCCGGTGGTATCGTACCGTTCAAGACTGATGTAATCGGAAATCTCCCGTCCGTCAAAGGTGCCGCTTGTGATCCAGGACAGATCCTGCTCCATGGCAAGAGTCAGCGCTTCTCTGGCCTCCGCGCTCATTTCCTCTTTATCGGCAATGGCAGCGGCGGCATCTTCGGCCACATCTTCCCAGTCATGAACCGGAACCCGGTCTTTTTCGGGCCGGATATTCTCGGACAACTGATACAGTCCCACGTATTCGCCGTTGACAATAAGATTGACGAACGTTGAATCCACTGCTGTCATCCCCATAGCCGCGGACAGATCGTAGGACAGCTTGTTCCGCAGATGAGAACCGTCGTAATGGTTTGCCAGCAGAATCCAGTGTCTGCTCTCTCCCAGCCCCAGCAGATCCGCTTTCTCATTCAGCTTGATCCGATAGGGCTTTTTGGGCAGACCCCATGTGGTATTGCCCCGGCCGCGGATCTGAATCCCGAAACTGAACACTTCGTCCCCGTCCGTCAGGCTCATTTCCGCCTCCGCATACCGGTCTTTCGACGATATGGGGCGGTTATACTGTGTCTGTATTTCGATAACCGGCAGCTGATTGTCCTCAGATATTCCCGCAGCCGCAGCGGTTTCCGCCATAAACAGCAGAACAAACACGCCCAAAATCATAAGACAGATCAGCGGACTCAGCTTTTTTGCATAACTGAACGCAGGATATAATTTCTTCATGACACCTCCGAATTCTTTGTTATTTCAGATCCGTTCATTTATTTTTCTGAATCTGTTCCGGGAACCGGTCGGAAACGTACAGCATCAGAACAGCGCAGGTTTCAGTGTCCATGTCTGGAGCTGTGCATGGCGTACGATTCCGGAGGCATCCAGATCGTGAGGGAAAATAATCCAGTCCTTCGCCCAGTCATAACTTGTATTGATGTGCCGCATGGGGAGGAGTTTCCCTTCCCCGACGGAAATTTCAATTTCTTCATCCATCCCAATTCCTTCTGCGGCCACCCGGCCGAGTGTACAGAACAGATCAACCGGATTCACACGGCTCTCTCCCACACGATACAGGGACGGAAGCTGTTTGTATCCGAGAACGAGGTCGTACTGATCCCGAACCGCCTCAGCCAGTGCACGGGGTGTGGTCTTTCCATGTACCTCGGTGGGCAGATCGGCTTCGGGACCGTAGTAGAATTCGGGAGTAAGGTGGAGTCCCAGCGTAAAGCGCGAGAGCAGAGACAGCACTTCCGATGCACACAGCGAACGCTCGCCGCGGAGATAATAATCCGGGCCGTCCGTGAGGGTACATGCCATTGTCCGTACATCATCTTTCGTGATCGGAGCGGGATCCGCCTTTTCATAGAGACAGGACTGCTGTGCGGTGATGTATTCCACACCGGGATTCTCCAGCGTATACCTCAGGAACTGGCCCAGCAGATCCACCCGCCGGTGCATTTCTTCCGGTGTGCGGAGGGGAGCAGGTTTCCATTCTTCCCTGGGCGGATTTTCTCCTCGCCGGAAGTTTACGCCGTCCCAGAAATCGGTGCAGGAAAACTCGCAGGGATGATAATAAATGCTGACAAGCTGCAGTTCCGCCGCACGCTCGCAGATCTCATCGAACCGTGCTTTTGCCTCCTCCAGTCCGTTCTCCCCGAAACCGGGGCGCATGGTGCTCCACAGCCGGGTCAGATTGAGAATACCGCCGTACCGGAAGGGTTCTTCGTTCACGGAAATCAGATAATGGCTGTCGAGATAGGTGGGGACACCCCATTTTTTCAGAACGGGAAACACCTGCGGAACCCAGCTTGCTCCCGGCTGACCATAGCTTGTGGGGAACTGCCCGCAGATCTCCTGCACGTCGATGAATCCCTGACGTTCCCGGCGTTCGAATTCCTCCGCACCTTCCCCGAATCCCTTGTCGTGAAGATACTCGGTCTGAGTGGGATGAATGCTGTGGCCTTCCGTGTGATAGCAGATTTCGTGACCTGCAAGCTTCTCCAGAATATCCTCCCGTCCTCGCTCCTTCAGCACCCGGATCTTTTCACCGACAATTTTGAATGATCCGCGGATTCCCATGGAATCCATCATGTCGATCAGCGCGAGAAGGGCGTCGTCCGCCTCCGGTGTGATGAAGTCTTCCACATCGTACCAGAGCATTACCTTGATATTTTTCATCCTGTTCTCCTGTCTGTGATATTCCGAAGCCTCAGCTGACTCCGGTCGAATACCGTGTGATCGGCATGACAGCCCGAAACCACCGTCCGTTACTGTTCCAGAATTGTCCGGATCTTCCGGTTGAGCAATTCTCTGAACTGAAGCAGACGGGATGCTGACTGCGGATGGGTTTCAAAGGTCACTTCTCCGAAGAAATCCTCAACAAACTGTTTGGTTTCCTGTTTGCCGATATACTTTTCAAGCAGGCATAACGCGCGCATATCGTTCACGCCTTCGTAAAACACTTTCTGCCGGATGGAGGGAATGCATCCGCCGCTGACCGCAGGATACACCAGATACCCTGTCCCCGGGTTCGCGCCTGAGTAAAAGCATCCGTCCGTGTTCGGGTCAATGAATCCCTGGGACAAAGCATCGTACCAGAAATTGTACCCCCAGTGCAGGAACCCTTCGATCTCATGCATATACAACTGGATTCCCAGCATACGGTTTCTCTCGCCCGAGCAGTTGAGTTTTCTGTTGCTCAGTCCGCCGCTGCACTGTCCGCCCGTGTAATACGCCCAGAGATGCTTGGTACGTCCGTAGAAATTCTTGATGTTCGTTGTCACAACGATAGGGACATTCACAGAACCGTCTTCGTAATATTCGTAATGGGAAAGGGCATCCCCGATCATGCATCCGTCCAGCAGATCGCCGATCACCGCTCTCGCCTTGCTGTAGGCTTCATGATGCTTCGGCGAAGGTTCATCGGAAATGTGGAACAGGAATTTCTTTTCCAGCTTCCGTTCCTTCAGAAAAGCAAGCAGAGCCGGAATGTACGCGTGCAGAAATGCCGTGTACTTTTTCCCCCACGCAGTCGTGTCCCAGCCGAACAGCTGTCTGTATTTTCCGTCAACCGCTGCCATAATCTTGGGAGCATGTTCCGCGCCCCACTGGGTAAAGAAATGGGAATGCTCAAAATATTCAATCCCATGTTTTTTCGCAATGGTTATGTATTGATCCAGCAGAGAAAAATCAAAGGAATACTCGCCGTTTTCCAGACTGACTCCCACAAGCTGCACCGTCTTCCGTTCTTCGCCCACCGGTGTATCCAGCGGAGGTGTGAAGCAGGGCGTCAGAAGCATATTCATGCCGTGCAGAGCGGCTTTGTCCACATAATCGGCGAACAGTTCCCAGAACCGGGGCGTGAACGGCTCCACGGCATGGGCATCGCAGATACAGTCACAGTGGAACCAGTTGGTATACCGGAGTTTCTGCTGTGGCAGGGCTGCTTCAATCACAGTGACGGCGGCTTCGGCTTCCCCGAGCTTTGCTCCTCCCGTCTGGTTGAAGAATTCCACTTTCAGCGAATACTCTCCTCCCCGGATCTTCTTTCCGCGTTCGTTTACGGTGATCCACAGGGCTCGCCAGGAGTCCGATTGTGCCGCAAGATGCACGGCATCGTCTTCCACATGGAGACTGTTCCACGGATTCCGCTTCACGCCGACCTTCGGATTGACCTTTTTCGCCAGCAGTCTGTCGGGAAACAAGCCTGCACGGTACTGATCGTTCAAACGCGGATCGCCCGTCTGCAGTACGGGAACATATCCCACGGAATACAGGGCGACTGGCAGATCGGTGGTGATCCTGGCAAACACGCTGGCAGCCTTCCCTTCGCCGCCATTGAATTTATAGGCAATCTGAAGCGACAGGGGTTCGTTTGTGAAGCAGGAAAAGTGTGACATCTCTTTCCCAGCCCAGGATTCGGTTTCTGGAAAAACCTTTTCCAGAGAACTTAAAACAACTGTTTTCAAAGCATACTCCTGCATGGTTCCCCTCCTTATTTCGTGGATAACACAGGGATGAATTCAAAATCACGGAGCCGTTGCACGCTATGAATATTCTTACCGTGTGATTCCTTTATACTCCGCCTTGACTCTTTCGTAACTTTCCAGATTTCCGATATCGTACCGCTTTCCGGGCATTTCCATGGCATGAACCGCACGTTTCGTACAGAGCCACGCGATATAGCTGCCGGGAGCATCCGTATGGCATCCCTCAGCGATCGCTGTCCGGACAAGCCCGGCATCCGCTTTTGTATAGTAATAGAAAGGCGGACAGCACCAGTGAGTTGCAGGGGTCGGAGATTTTTCGGTCATACCGAGGATTCTGTCGTTCTCATCGATTGTGACGACCCCGCACTTGAGGAGCTTTCTGTCGTCCGGTTCGTAGTAGCGCATAATGCAGGAAGTCTGCTTTTCCTGTGCGTAGGCCATAAACTTTGTCAGGCTGAAATCCAGTACATTATCCCCTGCAATGACCAGCATATCATCCTCAAGCTGCAGCCGGTCCATGGCAAACTGAATATCCCTGACCGCACCGAGACGAGTCTCGTTTGTCTCTGTCCCGTCATCCACAACGGTGATGTTCTGTTTTTTGGTCTGTGCCCATGTTTCAAAGCAGCCGGCATATTTATGATTGGAAATCACAATATATTCCTGAACAATCCCGGCTGTGTCGATATCGTCCACAAGCCAGTCGAGGATGGTTTTGCCGCCCACATCCAGCAGCGGCTTCGGGAAATTTTCCGTCAGCGGGTATAGTCTTGTGGCATACCCTGCCGCGAGTATCAAGCATTTCATATTCGTACCTCAATCAAGCTGCACACCGTCGGCGCTGTGGCAGTAGTGAACAGAGAATTTTCCTTCCAGATTCGGAAATACCTTCAGATATTCCTTCGTCACCTGATTCATGATGCTTTCTTTGAAATCCGGGTCAATGATCGCCATGCAGCATCCCTTGAATCCGGCACCGCTGAACCGTCCGCCGTAAATGCCGTCGGTGCGGGTCATGATCTCATAGAGCGTTTTCAGCTCCGGCGAGCCGGTTTCCCAGTTCTCAATGGAGCTTCTTCCGCTCTCAAAAGAGACTCTGCCAAATTCTTCCAGATCTCCTCTGCGCCATGCTTCGGCTCCTCTCTGCACGCGCTCCATTTCGGTGTACCAGTGCTTGGCCCGTTTCGCCCATGTTTCCGGCAGACGATCCCGGTACCGCAGAAATACCTCGTATGGCACCTCACGGAGATGGGTTTCATTGAATTTACCGTACTCCATACCGGCATATGCCTTGAGTGCATACGCGGCGGAACGGCATTCGTCCACGCGCATATTGAATGCGGATCCTGCCAGGGTTCTTTCGATTCCCGAGAAGAAAATGGCAATCCGGTAGGGCTTCATATCCGGGTGGCGCGGGATCAGTTCATAGCTGTCGTCGAGCATATCCATGTAGAGCAGGTGATGCTTGCGGCAGTAGATTTCACAGGACTGGTCAAGCTTGCCGCAGGCTACACCGACGTAATTGTTTTCGGCAGCCAGCGCGGTGGCAATCATTTCCTGATCCGTGATACGGATTCCGTTCAACTGACAGAGAGCCGAGAGGAAGGTGATAATCACAGCGGCGGAAGAAGACAGTCCTCCGATCGGCAGTTCCCCGTCAATGACGCCGCACATCCCGACCTGCAGCGGATATCTCCTGGAAAGCGCGAGGGTCGCTCCTCGGATATAGTCCGCCCAGTCGTTCTCCGGCTTCGGCGGTACCGCATTGACATGGAACTGACAGCGCTTTTCAAACTGAAGGGATTTCAGTTCGATCACTCCGTTCTGCTTGGGACCGTAAGCGATATGGATGCCTTTGTCGATAGCCAGACCCGTGATTTTACCCAGCTGGTGGTCAACGTGCGCACCGATCGGGCAGACACGGTAGGGAGTAAACGCCCTGTACGGAGCATCCTTTTTATAAATCTGTTCAAAAGCTTCAAATGCGTTCATGTGCAGTCCTCAATCTTTCCGATAGAATTCCCGGTACCATTCCGCGAATTTCCGCAGTCCTTCCCGGAGCGGAGTGGCAGGTCTGAAACCGAAATCCCGCTCCAGTGCGCTTGTATCCGCATAGGTCACGGGCACATCTCCGGCCTGCATGGGCACCAGCTTTTTGTGGGCTTCAAAATCATAATCTTCCGGCAGAACCCCGGCTCTCACCAGCTCCTGCTGCAGAATATCCACGAAGTCCAGCAGATTTTCCGGATTGCTGTTGCCGATATTGTACACAGCATACGGCGGCATGGGCAGTCCGTCTTCCCCGATCATGCGGTCCGGTGCCCCCTGCATCACCCGTCTCACGCCTTCCACGATATCGTCGATATAAGTAAAGTCACGTCTGCAGTTTCCGTAGTTGAAAATCTCGATGACCTGTCCGTTCAGGAGCTTGTTGGTAAATCCGAAGTACGCCATATCCGGCCGCCCCGCAGGTCCGTAAACCGTAAAGAACCGCAGACCCGTGCACGGAATATTGTACAGCTTGGCATAAGCGTGCGCCATCAACTCATTGCTTTTCTTGGTGGCGGCGTACAGGGACACCGGATTGTCCACCTTCGCATCGGTGCTGTAGGGAACCTCTGCATTGCTGCCGTAAACGGAGGAGGAGGAAGCATACACCAGATGCTCAACCCCGGTTCTGCCATTGTCGTAGGAATGGCGGCAGGCTTCCAGAATATTGTAGAATCCGATCAGATTGGACTGAATATAGGCATCGGGGTTCTCGATGGAATACCGTACACCCGCCTGTGCGGCCAGATTCACGACAACCTCAGGCTGATACTTGTCAAAAATTTCGTGAATCAGCTCCGGATCGGCAATGTCGCCCAGAATAAACGTAAATTCGGATGCGGTATGTGCCGCAGCTTCCCTGCGGATCTGCTCCAGACGCCAGTCCTTGAGGCTTACATCATAGTAGTCGGTGCGGGAATCGATCGTAACGATACGCACCGGTTCCACTGTCCGGAGCAGCTCCAGAATCAGGCTGGAACCGATGAACCCGATCCCCCCGGTCACCAGAATCGTTTTGTTTGTCAGATCTATGGTATGCATGATAGTTTCTCCTTATTGCATTGCAAAAATCACGGCGGATGCTTACCGCTGATTCAGAATCTTTCCGATCTGCTCCAGATATGCCCGTACAACGGTCTGACGGTCAAATTCCCGTTCCACTTTCGCACGTCCTTCAAGTCCCATCCTTCGTCTCTCATCGTTGGGCATGGCGAGGAACTTCTCCACTGCGGCGATCAGCTCCTCCCCATTGCCGCCGGTATAGATAAACCCGTTCTTCCCTTCCTCAACGGTCTCGCGGCATCCGGGATTATCCGTGGTGATAAGCGGTCTGCCGGAGCTTGCATTTTCCAGCAGAACATTGGACATTCCCTCACCATATGTGGATGGATGAATAATGGCGTGTGCATTCGCGATAAAGGGCTTCACATCCTTCTGACTGCCGTGGTAAATGACGATTCCCTCATCTCCGAGTTTCTTCAGATCGGATTCGTAATGGGATTCCGTCGGCTCGATGAATCCGCACATATGGAACTCCGTCCGCGGATACTTCTTCCGGATCCGCCGTGCACACTCGATGTAGTCATCCACGCCTTTTTCGTGCATGATCCGTCCGAAATAGTTGAATCGGACAATCTCACCTTCCATGCCGTTTCCACCGTCGGGATAGGGCTGAACGGGATACCGATCCAGTGCCACGCCCGAACCGGGAATCAGCCGATGCTCGCCTTTGACCATCCCGATTTCCTGCGCCAGCTTCATATTGACGGCATTCTGGAACATGATGCATTCCGCGCCGCGGTAGGCAAAACGGAACAGTCCCATAATGATCCGCCGCATCAGCCCGGTTTTGCTCAGAACACTGCCGAATCCGGTCACGTTGTTGATGTACGGAATCCCGCGCAGTTTTGCAGCAATGCTTCCGTATACCCCCGGCTTGGCCGTATAGGTCAGAATCACATCAGGCCTGTGCTTTCCGAACAGCCTGAAGTAATGCAGAAGCAGTCCGAAATCCTTGACCACACTGGTTCCCCTCCGGTCGATTACAGGATCATCGTACCGGTAGGTGTATTCTTTCATCAGTTCGAATTTTTCGCCGTACGGGCAGGAAATCAGCATTTCGTATCCTTCGGCGAGAATCCCGTCAATCAGTTCTTTCCGGAAACAAAACACATCATCGTCATTATTGGTCAGCAGTGCGATCAACGGTTTCTCTTTGCTCATCGTTCCATGCTCCTTATATAATCTTGCGCCTGCGGCGTCCGAACGGTCTGTCAGAGACTGTCCGAACCGATTTTTTCTTTTATGTCCGCTGTCTCATAATCCCCGGTATACTCTTTTCCCAGAACGGAAAACACGGTCATAAACATCAGCTTAATATCATTCCAAAGGGAAAAATCCTCAATCTGCTTCAGATTGTAGTACATCTTTCCGGGCAGAATCTGTTCCACATACACTCTGTCCGTATCCTCGACCCCTTCAAGGAGTTTTGCTTCATCCTTGTACAGAATGCTTGCAAGGCTAGTCACACCGGCCGGAAGCAGGAGTGTCGCCATCATTTCCTTTGTGTACTGTTCCGTATATTTGGGAACTTCCGCACGGACGGCAACAAAGGTCATCGTACCGCGCAGTACGTCAATGAGCTGACTGATTTCATCCAGCCGGCATCCACGGATCACCCGTCCGACCCGTGTCACTCTGGCATCCCGGTTCACGGTAACCTGCGAACCCTTATCGGCGCCCTGACACATGGAACGGAACTTGAAAATCCGGAATTTTTCGTTGTATTGTGTCACACGGACCTGTCTGTAAAACACAGGTCCCTTGCTGTCCATCTTGATTGCAAGAGCCAGAATCAGAAATACCGGCGAGAGCAGAATCAGAAGTACCGCTGAAACAACGATATCGAACACTCTTTTGAAAAACAGACTCACCTGTTTCTTTTTCAGAATATCGTAATACTTTCTGACCTCCTCGGTCTGCATTTCCGGGGGAAGCTGTTCCCATTTTCTGAGCATCATTTTATGTAATCCCTCAAAACTTCTTTATAGGTTTCAACCACATAGTCCACATCCTCATCCGTCAGACGGGTGTGCAGCGGCAGCGTGATTTCGTTTGCAAAATGCGCATATGCATTGGGGAAATCCCCGATCCCGAATCCCAGCTTCCGGTATGCCGTATGCATCGGAAGGGGCTTATAGTGCACGTTGCACGCAATTCCCCGTTCCGCCATCCGGATGATGATTTCATTCCGCTGTTCCGGTGTGATGCCGGGGATACGGGTGAGGTACAGATGTCCGGAAGAACTGTATTCTTCGGTATAATGCTCCAGTGTCTCCACTCCGATTGCCCGGAATGCCGCATCGTATACCGCGATGATCTCCCGGCGGCGTTTCAGCATCTCCGGATACCGTCTGAACTGAACCAGACCGATTGCGGCAGCCACGTCCGTCATGTTGCATTTATAGAAAGTATCCACGATGTCATATTCCCATGCACCCATCCGGGATTTCTGAAGAGCATCCTTGGACTGACCATGCAGGCTGAGAAGCTGGAATTTTCTGTAAAGCTCTCCGCTGTCAATCCCGGGGATTGCCCGCCAGGTCAGCGCGCCGCCCTCCGCGGTTGTCACATTCTTCACCGCATGGAAAGAGAACGAGGAAAAATCCGCTGCGGCTCCGACCATTCTGCCGTGGTACTCCGCCCCGAACGAATGAGCCGTATCGGCCATGACAGCGATTCTGCCCATCGCCTGCTGGATCTCACCGGAAGGACGGAACAGATGCTTTTTTCGCTCTGCGATCTCAAAAATTCTGTCGTAATCACAGGGAATGCCCGCCAGATCCACCGGAATCACCGCCTTGGTTCTTTCGGTCACAGCCGCTTCCACGGCATCGTAATCCATTTCCAGACTGTCCGGCTGCGTATCGATCATGACGATTTTTGCACCGACATGTGCAATTACCGACGCGGATGCCGTGTAAGTATACGCCGGCACAATGACTTCATCGCCGGGTCCGATTCCCATCACGCGAAGCGCCGATTCCGCACAGGATGTCTGGGAGTTCAGGCAGACACATTTTTCAGTACCGATCCAGTCCGCAATATTCTTTTCAAGCTGCTTCGTCCGCGGCCCGGTTGTAATCCATCCGGAACGCAGTGTCTCTGCCACTTCCTGAATCTCTTCCTCACCGATATCCGGAGGGGAAAAGGGAATCATTCGTTTGGTTTCATTCATGGGTTGTATCTCCTGTGTTGTACAATATTGAGTCCCGCCATACTCCATATGACCGTTCCGACCGCTTTCTCTATACGTCCAGATCCCGGAACAGCCGCATCAGTTCATTCACTTTGTCCTGCTGAATATCCGATGACACACGGTACTCCTGCAGAGCTGTTTTCGCCTTGTCTTTATCGGTTATTCTGCACCACCGCTTCACCGTATAGTACGGATACAGAAACGGGTATTTTTCCAGTTTGGGATAGGAGGCGCAGAATTCTCTGTACGGAATAAAAATCCGCTGAAAAATATACTTCGCCTGCCCCGGAGCTTTGGTTTTCCGTGCCGTTACCCTGGTCTGCATACTGCCGAAAACGCCGCCCTCGATGATATACTGCTCCATCCGGGCGGTAATATCATCGTGCTCCGCTTCCCCGTACCAGACGGCAGCCAGTTTCTCCACGTTTTCCGCGAAAGTCAGGATCCGGCATTCTTCGCACATCTTGTGGAAACTCTCTCTGTCAATCTGCAGATTCTGTTCCAGGAGGAAGATATCCGTGACAAATTTCACGCCGCATCCGCCGTTTGTGAAATGATACAGCATATGGGCAAACGCATGGAACAGCAGGTATTCCGGGGTCATTTCATAGCGGAAGCTGTCCGCCTCGGCCGGCTTTGCAAAGTCCCAGACTCTTTCCAGACATCGGTCAATATTTTCCATGTTTTCTTTGATGCTGAAATGAAGCTCCAGCAGCATTCCGTCAGGGGAATACATGGCAATATCGTGGTATTTGGAGTCCTGTACAGTATACCCCAGAGCAGAAACCAGAGCGTTTTTTGCGTGCTCCAGATCTTCTTCATGCACCAGGATATCAATGTCACAGCTTGTCCGCATCCATTCTTCCGGGTAATACTTCCGGATCACGGCACCCTTCAGCGGAACGAAAACAATCTCCTCGTCCTCAAACAGCCGGAATATTTTGTTTTTTTCGTTTTCCATGGTCTCGTACCGCACGAGAGCATGGTACATACTCTGCCGGAACGCCGCCGCTGTCCGATCATCGGAAAGGAGCTTCAGCTTTTTCAGCGCCACCGCCGGTATATGGGTCATATCCTGCTTCCGGGAAAGGGCGTACAGCTGCTCCAGTGTCTCCGGGGTGATCTGCTGTAACATATCCGGGGGGACGGGAGTTCTGCAGATTTCACTCCGCAGCAGGTTTATGAATAGTTCGATGATTTGGTTCACTTTGTGTATCACTTTTCTTTACAACCTGCATTTAATAACTGTTATAATAATCAAAAATACCAATGATAGTTTATACAATTATGCATTATCTTATATGATACCACCATTCATTAATCTTCGCCGGTAGTCTCTTTATTCTTTTCCAGTAATAATACGAGCCTTCTACCAAACCACTTGGCTTAACCATTTTCTTATTGTTAACCACAATCGGTCTTTCTATATGTTCCGAAGAAGGGTATACACCCAAATTATTATAGTCTACTTTTATTCCATGTTTCTCAAATAGATATTGTGTGTTTTTCATCCACTTTCCATTCGTAATAGCTGTTCCGTCGAAAAGAGAATGATTATAACTATAAATTACTGGATATTTTTCATTATACTGCATAATATGTTCTTTCATCCTTCTTGCTCTTATTCCAGCATAATGCTCAAACTCCCATGGACTTTCATTGCTTCTTAAAATTTTCATAAGAAAATCTTTTCTGTACAGAGTTGCTGTTACGACAATATTCAGACGTTCATAATTTCTCTCCCAAAGAAGATCTTCTGTATCTTCATGTGGTTTATGAGATTGAGTAATATGAGTTACACCGATATTCTTATGTGCATTCATATATTCCAATACTTTTTCAAACATTTCTGCATTAAATGGTGCATCTAAGAAAAAGTCTTCCAGTAATAAAAACACATATTCTGATTGTATTTGACTTACTACATTTAACAATCTTTGTCCCCACGCCAGACCCAAATCGCTGTTAATAACTTGAACATTCATATAGTCACAAACATATTTCTTTTGTTCTGTATTAAGAACTATTGGATACGGACAATTATTCCAATACAAATGTATAAGTCTGAAAAAAGGATCCCATGCATCTGCATATTTATCACACGAACTCACTAAAACAGTTACATCTGCCTGTTGTTCTTTCCCGAGATTGTGTTTTGTTTCCATTATGTTTTACAACCCTTTCCATTATGTTTTACAACCCTTTCAATGTGTTTATTACTCTTCCTTTACCACATACTACATCACCATTGATTTCCAGCAGGGTTGTGAATAATTCGATGATTTGGTTCACTTTGTGTTGGTTCTCCGGATTGAGCTTCTTGAATAAACCATATGCTTTGAGTTGATTGGAACTCCGATGTGTGCCGCAATTATTTCTTCTCCACGCAAGGCAGCACCGCATTGCCCCAGTCTTTGAACCAGTGCTTCAGCTTCACGGACTGCTCGCCGTGTCTGATTTCAAACCGCAGGGCGGCGGTTCTGTCATAGAACATGACATTTCCCGACTTGTCTTCGTCATATAAAATCACATCGACCGTGTATCTGCCCGGAACCAGGAAGGATGTGTCAAACAGGTATTCCGCCTGATTGATGCCCTTTTTGTGCGGCAGCTCTCCGCCGAACACCACACCCACCGGTGTTGTATCAATTCCGTTCACGATCATCTTGAACAGCAGTCTTTCGTCCGCGTTTTCGCTCTTCCATGTCATGCGGAAGGGGAATTTTTCGCCGTACTCAAACTGACTGACGGAAGAGCCGGGAATCTCCAGACTCTGCAGCAGATGCCTGCAGTTGCACTTCGGATGTCTTTTGGCGTTGGATGTATCAAAAAATGTGGTGTTGTCCAGATCCTCGTTCTTCATGTAGACGGCAATCGCTTCGTCCGTGGGACCGTCAAACGCCTTCGTACCGTGGGAAAGAACAATGCACCTCTCACAGAGGCTCTTGACCGTTGCCATATTGTGGCTTACATACAGAATGGTACGCCCTTCTTCCGCCGCCACCTTCTTCATCCGGTCGATGCATTTGTTCTGGAAATTCACGTCCCCGACTGCCAGAACCTCATCCATAATCATGATTTCACTGTCCAGATGGGACGCAACGGCAAAGGCAAGCTTCACCTTCATCCCGCTGGAATACCGCTTCACGGGAGTGTCAATAAACTGTCCCACCTCGGAGAACTCAACAATCTCGTCGAATTTTCTTGAAATTTCCGCTTTGTTCATTCCGAGAATGGCGCCGTTCAAATAGACGTTTTCCCGACCGGTCAGCTCCGGATGGAATCCCGTCCCCACTTCCAGCATACTGGTGATCCGTCCGTTCATGAAAATATTCCCTTTGGTGGGGGCGGTCACCCGGCAGATCAGCTTCAGAATGGTGGATTTCCCGGCTCCGTTGTGGCCGATGATACCGATGGTCTCGCCTTTCTTTACTTCAAAGGACAGATCGTCCAGAGCCAGAAAGCGTTCGTTTTTGTCATGTGCTTTCTGCCCGATCTTCAGGTTCGGGTCTTCCTGTTTTCTCAGCTTTGCAATCTTCGACTGGATCTCAGCCTTCAAGGTTGCTCCGCCGATGGCACCCAGACGGTATTCCTTGGAGACATGATCCACTTTTATCGCCAATTCGTTCATTGTTCTCTCCTCATACCGTATCCATGAATGTCTTTTCCACCTTGCCGAACATCACAACGCCGAGCGCAAGAACCAGCAGTGTGGTAACCCAGCTGATGCCGTAATACAGCCAGTCCACCGCACCGGTGCCGAGATAGGCGTACCGGAACATATTGACGATCGGTGTGACCGGGTTCAGCATATACAGATCGTAGAATTTTCCTCCCGGCATCAGGACGGATCGGCTGAACATATCGTACGCCACCGGGGAGCAGTACGACCACAGGCTTACGCCGAATCCGACGACCATCTTGAGGTCACGGTATTTGGTCGTCAGCGAAGAAATGATGATGCCGAAGCCCATGCCCAGAATGGCCGTCTGCAGCAGCAGCACGGGAGTCATCAGAATGTACAGGTTGGGCACAACGCCGCTGTCCGCGATCAGGTAGTACACAAGGAAGCACAGCATGAAGGCAAACTGGATGAAAAACGAAATAAACTGTGAAATCGCCGTGGAAATCGGCATGACCAGACGCGGGAAGTATACTTTCCCGAGAATGCCGGAGTTGCTGACAAATGTGTCGGATGTATGGGTCAGGCAACCGGAAAACAGCGTCCACATGATCGTTCCGCACAAATAGAAAATGAAGTTGGGTACACCGGCAGCGCCCAGTCCGGCGATATTTCCGAAAAATACCGAATAGACGACCGTTGTGAAAAACGGCTGGATTACCGCCCACGCGGGACCGAGAATCGTCTGCTTGTACTGTGCGACGAAGGTACGCCGTACAAACAGAAGGATCAGGTCTTTGCACTTCACCAGTTCGCGAAGACTGAAGTTGATTTTTTTGTTATCTGAACGGATTTCTATATCCCAGGATTGATCTTGCATTATTTTCTTTTCCATAAAAATCACACATTTTTTCTGGAAGGTAATACCGTCCATTCCCCTAACTTTTCTTCCCATTCAAGTGGCGCTAATTTTCTTAATCCGCCTCCTGAAGAAAAAGTCATTTCTCCAAAATATACTTTTCCATTTACATTATATAAATCAACCCTGACTGTTGGAATCCCAACAGATAATTTTTCCGCAATTTCAATCATTTTCTCAAATTCTTGGGGTCGAGAAATTGTGTTAGTTGAATTCGGTTTACTAGCCACTATCGGCAAATGATTGAAGTTTATATCATAAAAATCAAATCTTAAATCATCAATAGTTCCCGATGAAACATAGAAAATTTTGGCTTCACCATTAAAGCAATAGAACTTGTATTCTGGTAAAACTCTATTGTCTTCAGTTTCAATTAACTTCTCACATATTATCTTTCTCTTCACATTCTTATACGGCCATTCTCTGCGTTTTTTATAATAATCCCGTTTCATTCTATAGTTCAATTCGTTTTTCACGCTTGTAATGTCAAGATTGCTCTTGTCTTTTACAATAATCACCCCATTATCATGATTGCATTTCAGCACAAATTTTTCTGGTAATTTTGAAAAATCAATATCTTCAACTGAATCCCAGCAACCGAGCAGCGGAATCAGATAGTCTTCCCCAATCATTCGCTCAACAAAGTCTCTAACCTCATATTTATCGACCATTTGAGTATATTTATCTCGCCTGTCATACAACTTCAGCCAGTTAATCTTTTCGATATATGTATGAGGATTTCGAATATTCAGTTTTTCTCCATATTTTTTGAAATATAATCTTTCAATATATATTCTATCTGGAAGCAAGGATGTATAAGTCCCATTCTCAGTAAAATAATCACGATATATTTTCTTGATGTATTTCTTAATGTTATATAACCATTCGATAATAATCATATACACTCCTGATTGTTAATCAACCCTGTTTTAGGATAGTTCTCTGCCTTTTTATTCAGCAGCACTGTAAATGGTATCTTTCCTGGAAACGGATTCGTATCAGCTGATAATTCTTCGGTACCTGTTTTTTCTGCCCAATATACCTCACAGCCATATTTCTTTTTTGGGGAATTATTAATCATGAACTTATTTTTGTATTGTAATGCATCAAACTTTTTCAAATGCTCTTCCGTACAAAGATTCATCTTTGAAAACTTTAAGATAACATCATCATAATTCACCCGCTTCTTGCGGCGTTCCCATTTTTCTCTCGCTTCTGCTTCGGTTTTGTAATGCAGAAAAACAATTTCAACATCACCGATCATGGCAATGGGGACTTCTGTGTGCCTGCGTTCCCGAAGAGTCTCACGGTACTTCGACTGCTCCCACGAAATAAACTCAAGTTCCAGTGACAGGTAGTATCGCAGATCCGATACAAATCGGAGATAATCCTCTGCAAAAAAGTACAGCCCGACGGTCGGAGACAGATACGGCATATCCAGATACTGGTAACATCTGCCTGCCCAGCAATTGTTGGAGATAATCGTAAAATCTCTCCGGCGGATCAGCTTTCTGTCAAAATATCTTCGGATGTAATACGGACGTTCCGTGATCCATTTTTTCAACTTTTTGATTTTTCTTCTGATATACTTACCGGTCACTGCAGTACCTCATGCGTTTCTGATTACCTCAAGCCATTTTTCCGCAATAATTTCCACTGACATTTCTTTTACAATCTCTGCCGCATTTCTGCCCAGTTTTTCCGCAAGGAGCGGATCGGCGATTACTCTTTTCATTCCCTGACAGAGAGCATCTCTGTCTTTCACGGGAACTAAAATCCCGTTGATTCCGTCCTCAATCATCTCTCTCGCACCGCCTCCCAGACAATCCGTGCAGACACAGGGCAATCCGATCGCCATTGCTTCTATCATGGAATTGGACAATCCTTCAAAATCCGAAGAGGAAACAAACATGGCGCAATCTTTTACTCTGTCATGTACATCGGCAGACGGCGGTAAAATATGAACAGAATCCTCGAGCCGCTGATCCATTACATACTGCACCAATTCGTCCCGAAGTTTTTCTTCGATTTCCTCCACGGTGTTTCCGTATATCTCCAGACTGTAACCGGGAAACTCCTTATGCAGATCCGCAAAAGCTTCAATCAGCAGATACAGGTTTTTCTGCTGCGATATTCTGCAATAGTTCACGATAACTTTCCGCCGCTCTCCCGTGAACGGAAGCGGCAGCCCTTTTTTGATCGGGTTATGTATCACCGCCGTATTTTTCCGGATATACGGTTCGTAATAGGCCTTCTCATCCAATGTCTGAAATACCGCTCCATCCGCTTTTCCCAGAATTCTGAAAAACTCTGCCGCGGTTTCGGGATCAGGTGATACTTCAAGCTCCGGGGCATTTCGTTCCGCATAGATTACTTTGCAGTTCAACCCTCTGACCGCATAGTAAACCTGCTCATAATACGCGGCACCGAAGGGGATCACTACAGTTTCCTGATTCAGAACCATGTACTGTCTCAGCAGAGAGCTTTTTCTGATCCCACGGATTTCACGCTCCAGCTTTTTGTCCCATTTGGGTGCAAAACGCGCCAGATACCGAAGCCGCTTGATTGTCCGGATTTTGTTTTCCTGCTTCCCGACTTCAGCCAGCAATGCAGAATTGGATTTATTGTCTTCAATAAAACGGCACAATGAAACCAGTTCAACATTTTTCTCCAGCTTGAAGAAAATATTGTGGGCAATATCTTTGGTTGCCAATATGGTTACGGCATATCCTTTTCCGGCAAACTCATTTGCCAGATTCGTGGACCGCATGGCAACACCGCCGTTTTTATAATTTCCAATGACAAATACAATTCGTTTCATAACGAATCCTTAACTTATCCCTTCTTACGCCGCAGAACTTTATAAATCCCGCCGGTCAGCTTGCTTTCGGTTACAAAATGTACGAACGGTTTCCAGTACTTCCTCTTGCGCTCCTGACGGCGGTTATATTTTTCCGTCGCCCTGAAGATCCCTTCCGCATCCTTTTTGAGAATCAGCTTATAATACTCCTGATACAGCGGATTGAGTTTTTCCACGGGAATTCTGCCATAGAAACGTGTGCACAGCTCATCCTCCATGATTTCCCGCACCAGACGGACTCTGGTCTCAAAATCATTGGGGCAGAGGGGCTTCATTTCGTTTTCGATGCAGTCTGTTGCGAAAAAGAATGCTCTCAGGTGCATCTGATCCATCAGATCCAGTTCGGTAAACTCTTCGGTATCCTTATACAGTCTCTCGATCAGAATTTTATAGAGCGGCCACATATTCTTTGTGTATCCGCGGGACAGAGAATCGCCCACCACACGGTTGTGATACAGATAATCGTCGCCCAGATAATAATAATTCTGCGCATGGATGGTTGCTTCGTAGGTTAACTGAAGATCCTGGCTGCGGCGAAAACGTCTGTCAAAGTTCAGATGATTCTCTTTCAGCATTTCCATCTTGTAAATACGGAGCCAGTTGCACCATCGAATGGATCGTTTGCTGCCATTTTTGTCGATATAGGCCAGTGTCCGGGGCAGAATATCGGAGAGGATTTCTTTCCGGTTATATGCACCGCTTCGCATTTCCGGGGTAAACCGATGGCCGTCCTCGTTTTGTATACAGTTGCAAAACACAACATCCGCCGAATTCGTCATTGCCGCCGCATACATTTTTTCATACATATCCGGCTCAAGCCAGTCATCCGCGTCCACAAAACCGACGTATTCCCCTTTTGCCCGTTCAATTCCGTCCGCACGGGCTGCGGCAAGACCTTCGTTTTCTTTATGATAATACGTCACTCTGGGATCGGAGAGGTATTCCCGGCAGATCTGTGCGGTACCGTCCGTTGAACCGTCGTCGATCAGAATGATCTCGATCTCCTTCAGGCTCTGGTTTACGACACTGTCCAGGCACTGTTTCAGATATTTCTCTCCGTTATATACGGGAACCACTACGCTGATCTTAATCATTGATAATCTCCAGCCATTTTGCTATAATTTTCTCTTCTGCAAGCTCGTCCTTGATTGCAGTTCCATTTTCCGACAGCTTCTCGGCAAGTTCCGGATTCTCCGCGACTTCCTTTAGCGCATGATACAGACGTTCCGCATCTTTTACCGGAACCAGAATCCCGTTGTAATGATCGTTTATGATCGCTCTCGCACCGCCTGCGGGACAGTCCGTGCAGATACACGGCAGTCCGATGGCCATCGCTTCCAGCATGGAGTTGGACATCCCCTCGAAATCGGAAGACGACACGAACATGGCGTAATCGGCAACCGCAGTGTGAATATCCTTTCTGCTGCCCAAAATATGAATCTTGTCCTGCAGTGATTTCTCCGCAATCCGCTTTTCAAGGAGTTCCAGGTAACCGTCGGTCAGATCGCCCACAGGGTCGCCGTAGATGTGCAGTTCGTAATCCTTGTGTTCTTTGTGAAACAGTTCAAAGGCATCAATCAGCAGTTCCAGATTCTTCTGTCTCGAGATCCGGCAGAAATTGACGATCTTCTTCTGTCTCTCGCCGCGGTATCTTTCCGGCAGACCGGTTCTGATCGGGTTGAAAATCACACGCCCTTCCACACCCATGTGTTCCCTGTACCACTTCTGTACATCGGGCGACTGAAAGACAATTCCGTCAGCCTTTGGGAACATTCTGTGCAGAAACGCCATTGTGGTTCTGCTGCCTTTCGACTGCTCCGGATCCCCTCTCTCGGAGATGATCACATGATTGGTCTTCGTCACCGCCCCCAGAGTCAGGAAAATAGAATCATACAAAAACGCGATCACGGTATTTTTACTGTACTGCCGGAAGTAGTCTCTGAGCCATGAAACCTTCCGGTAATCTCTGGCATAATACCGGCAGATCAGACCCGTCTCGGATTCTTTTTTCCGCAGTACTCTGCTGGCTTTCGAGAGCATTCTGCCGTAAAACATCAGCGCATCTGCCCGGGATTTTTTAACCGGACAGTCCGCAATGCTGTCTTCCAGGGAAATGACCCGGATTCGTTCATCCACATCCCGGAGAACGGCATCCTCCAGTTTCTGGTGCGTGAGAATCAGAGTCACATCGGCTCCCCGGCTGACCATGGCGTTGCTGATAATGGAAGTAACCCGTTCCGCTCCGCCGCCGTTCATTACTTTGATCAGGAAAGTAATGCCCTTTTCCAGTTTCTGATTGTCAGATACCATTTTTTCCTCCGGAAATATCTGTGTATTCCTGCTTTGTTTCCCTTTTTCCACAGAAGATACAGCTTTCTGTACGCTTCGTTCAGGCAGGGATTCTCAATGCGCCGTGCTTCTTCCGGCAGCATACTGTCCCACGGGTAGCTCAGGATCTGCTCCCGCTGTTCCTTTGTCCCGGCAGCTTCGTAATACCGGGAAAACATATACATCATGTCGTGAAACCAGCGCGCATTCAGACGTTCCCTGATTTCCGGGGTATCCATTCCCCACACCGGAAGATATTCACGGATCTTATGATATACATGCACGGTATTCTTGTTCGGGATTGTTTCATACCGGAATGCCCGGGATATGCTCTCACTGTTGATTCTGTAGTTGTACAGTATTTTGTCGGTATACATGATTCTTCCCGCCGCGGTCAGCGGATACAGGGACTGGAGCAGGTCTTCCGCCATATTTTTCCCGTAATAGACGGAATAATCCGTCGGATCGCTCCGCAGAACCGAGGTCCGCACCGCCTTCGTCCAGATGCTTGTAATCCCGTTGGTCAGGATCAGCGCTTCGTAAAGCTCTTTCTTTCCGCTGTCGTCCCAGACATAACCGTCCTCTTTGAAGACAGGGTATCTTTCCGCTTTCCGACCGTCCCGGCAGTATCGGAACGAGTACAGAAGCACATCCGTCTGCGGATCCTTTTCCAGATATCCGGCAATCACCTCAAGCAGGTTTTCTTCCGCGAAATCATCGGAATCCAAAAACACACAGAATTCGCCTCTTGCCTCCGCAATACCAACCCTTCGCGCGGATATCAGTCCCTGATTCTCTTTGTGAATCACACGGATCTGTTCCGGCTTCTGCTGTGCATACCGGTCGCAGATTATGCCGCTGTCATCCGTTGAACCGTCATCTACCAGCACAAGTTCAAAATCCCGGCAGGACTGGTTCAGCACGGACTGTATGCATTCCTCCACATACGCTTCCACATTGTATACAGGGACAAGAATACTGAATTTCATATTTTTTCCTCAAGCAGGCGTTTCCAATCAGACTGATATCTGAGGAAATCCGCTGTGTAATCAATCTTTTGTAAGGAATCCGCAATCCTCTGACGCAGGTCTTCCTCGCTGAGCATACGGATAATCTGATCCGCCAGATCATCTGCGCCGATGTCCGAAATCAGGCCGGTTGCTTCATTTTCTATCAGGAATTTACCGCCTACTGTAGCAGTTGTGACAACAGGCTTGCCCAGAATCTGAGCTTCGGCTATTGTAAGGCCATACGCTTCCTCATAGGACGGCTGCACATAGACGTCACAGCATCCCAGATACGGATAGGGGTTATCCTGCATTCCGGTGATCCGGATACAGTCTTCCAGACCGTATTCCGAGATCATCTGCTCCAGGTTCACCCGTTCCGGTCCGTCTCCGACGAAATACCACAGGAAACGGATTCCCTTCTCCTTCAGCAGTTTTGCCGCCCTGACAGCCAGATCGAATCCTTTTACCGGAGCAAATCTGCCGCAGGAGCACAGAACCGCTCTGTCCTCCGGTCTGTCCGGTGTGAACAGCAGGCTCTTTCTGCGGATTTCCTCTGCATCCACGTAGTTATCGATATAAGTCATCCTGTTGGAAACCGATGGATACAGCTCCCTCAGGATGTTCCGCACATTCTCGTTGACTCCGACGATTCTGTCAAAGCACGGCATGATTTCTTCATGCAGATCGTGGTTTTCATCGGTGCTGGCATGATAGAACATGATTTTTCTCTTGGCATTGACACACCTTGCAACAAACTCCGCCGTGTATCCCGATATATAGGAAACCGCAATATCATATTCCTCGGTGTCCGGAAAATAATGCTCTTTCTCATAGTTCATCTGAGCTTCCGTCAGATATGTGACAATCTTTTTCTGCAGGGCATCGTCCCACCGTCTGTTCTTCACAAGCCTTGCCATATATTGACACACGGACAGCCACGCAAGATACGGTATGCGGTAATACCGTGTCGGGTCTTCATTCACGATAATTCTGCTGACATTCCGGTTTACTTCGGGCAGCAGCTGCAGACGGTTCTTTCTCACATACAGAGTCACATCATTTCCGGAATAATCGATGGCATTCAGCGCAGTGATGGCCGATTTCTGAACACCGCCGTAATTCAACTGATGCACCGCAAACAATACTTTCGTCTTCTTCATCTTACAGCAGCTCCATCCATCTCTCAGCGATGCTTTCCAGCGACAGTTTTTTCCGCAGTTCCGCCGCGTTCCCTGATAATCTGCGGGCAAGATCTTCATCCTCAATGATCCGTTTCATTGCCCGGTACATTGCTTCCGGATCTCCTACCGGGACCAGCAGACCGTTCTCTCCGTCACGGATGATGGCTCTCGCACCGCCGATGGGACAGTCCGTGCACACAACCGGCATCCCGATTGCCATGGCTTCCAGCATCGCGTTGGACATCCCCTCGGAATCGGAGGAATTGACGTACATACAGTCCTTCAGGATTTCTTCATGGACGGTACTGCTGAACGGGCACCATGCAACGGACTCTTCCAGATGCCATTCCGCGATCCGGTCAATAAGTTCCTTCCGAACCTTTTCGCCCTCTTCGTTGAGGGTATCCCCGATGATCCGCAGAACATATTCCGGATATTCATCGTGCAGCAGTCGGAATGCTTCCAGGAGCATGGGGAGATTTTTCTCCTTTGAAATTCTGCAGAAGGTTGTGATGTTATGATTCCGTTCTCCGAAACAGGGTTCCGGAAGATCGCTTTTGATCGGATTGGGTATCACAACTCCCTTTTCTGCGATGCACGCAGGATAGGCGCTTTTTGCTTCTTCGGTCTGGAAAACAGCCGCATTCACATTTTTATAGTATTTTTCAATAAACCTCCGCCCGTAGCGGTGCTTCATCAGCCGTTCCGGATTTCCTCTTTCCGAAAAAATCACCCGGTTGGGCAATCCTTCCGCGGCAAGAAGAACCATCGGAACGGACGGCTGAAGAAAACTGATCACAGTCATATCCGGTTTTGCTTCCAGCAGTCTGCGGATTCCGTCAATTTCCTTCCGGTACTGGCTCACAAAGGACCAGTACGCAAAGTGGGAAGGGACATTTTTTCCGAAGGCTTCAAACATCCGGCTGAATACCGTGGAATACAGACGCATCAGCTTCATGGCGCATTTCCGGATAATGCCCTCATCCGGAAGCTGTTCCTGCAGACACACAAGATCAATCTCCGGATTGAGATCCCGGCGGATCACATCTTCTTTCCCGGACGAGGTCAACAGGAAAGTCACATCAAAGCCGTTCTGCTGAAACTCATTCATCAGCAATGCCGCGACCCGTTCGGCACCGCCGCCTTTCATCACGGGCATTACCATTAAGACCTGTTTTCTTTCCATCCTTACCTCTTGTTCCGGGCGAACAGCTTCTCCCACACCTTATACACAAACCAGGGAGCCGTTCCGTAACACCGCATATACAGCGCTTTATTATGGAATGCGTCATATTTCAGAATGTCTTCTTCCAGAGCTTTGTACGCATCCCTGCATTCCTTCCGTTCCCGTCTGCTGATCTGCCTGTACAGATTCAGCCCGTTGAAGGCACAGCGGGAGATGTATTTCTTCGATATCGGATTCTGCATAATGCCCTCATCTTCCGAAAATTCCCTGACCTTCCGGTATACTTCACAGGCACTTTCAAAGTTTTTCCTTGTCTTCGCGGAGGTCATGATGGAATTGCTGCGGTAGCGTCTGTGATACAATGCCTTGTTCAGGTATGCGGCTCTCTCTGCCCTGCAGTACATCTGGTATGTAAAGAGCATATCTTCGTACAGGATTCCCGGGGAAAAAGTCAGATGTTTTTCAGACAAGAAACTGCGCCGCATAAACAGGAGCGGAACCGCACTGTGGTACTCACGGTTGTCCTGAAGTCTGCCCAATACGGTATGACCGTCGTCAGTCGGATACGCATTCCTGCGGATGTATCTCTGTTCCATTTCCGATGTATCCGATCCGTCCAGAAATGACACGGCATCGAAATATACGATATCGGCATTTTCTTCTTCGATTCTGCCCACCAGTTCTGCCAGAGCCTCGGAAATGATCCGGTCATCGCTGTCCAGAAAATATATGTATTCTCCCGAACTGTGTGCCAGTCCCGTATTTCTGGCCTCGGAAAGACCGCCGTTCTCCCGATGCAGCACCTGGATCCGCGGATCTTGCGCCGCGTACGCATCACAGATTGCCCCGGAACCGTCGGTGGATCCGTCATCCACCAGAATCATTTCCCAGTTCTCATATGTCTGAGCAAGCACGCTGTCAATACATTCTCCCAGATACTTCTCCACATTGTATACCGGTACAACGACACTGACCAGATCCTTCATATTCTCATCCCTTCCGGCGTTCCTTCAGCACAATAGCCTTTACAGCCGCCCATCGTTTCAGATCGGACAGAACGCCGCACGAATAATGCTTCTTCATGATTCTCTGAATTTCCGGCAGCACCGTCACGGGGCACAGCCGTACATTTTCAATAGCCTTTGAAAGATCCACACGCATCGATGCGGCATCTTCCGCTTTGCTGTGAACCCCGGACGCATCGCATCCGATGTTCTGAATATAGGAATACCGGGGATACACGGTAAGCCAGTCATGTCTGACCAGATGGGCACCGAACCGCACCGACCAGGAACTTCCGTTTCCTCCGGTCTGGCGGTACAGTCTGATGAACCGGTCGTTTCCGTTGGCATTCAGCTTCCGGATCAGTTCCGGACTGCGGTAGAAATCACCGATTTCCGCCAGATCCCAGTCCACGTTATCCCAGCACTCCTTCCAGGTCGCCCATCCGCAGCTGCAGGAACGATATGCAAAAAACACATCGTCCTTAAAGCTTTCGGGAAAAGCGAGCTGCGGTGTGTATCCTGCAATGGAGCCGACTTTCCTGTCTTCTCTGTAGTACTCGAGACACTGATTCATATACTTCAGAAAATACGGAGACGGCACACAGTCATCTTCCAGAACGATCACTCTGCCGTATTTTTCGATTACTTCCGTAACACCGGCGATCACCGATGCCGCAAGCCCGCGGTTCACCGGACTCTCGTACACAGTGATGCTCTGAAACCGGGATGTTTTCTTTCCCTGTTCCACGGCAGCTCTCACTTCACTGACTTTTTCCGCATCCTTGTCCCGCTTTGCACCGTCGGAAAAAACATACAGATCCGATTGTGCAGCTTCCGGGCATCGGCTGAGTGCTTCAAAAGTACGGCTGAAATGATCAGCACGGTTATATACAAACATTACCACAGGTGCAAAACTCATATTTTCACCCTCTTAATATATCATGGTAGCAGTGCAGCAGTGCCTCCGCATTCTTTGCCGCATTGTGGGTCTCCGCCGCTTTCTTCTTACCGTTTTCCGACAGCATCCGGGCCAGCTCATCATTGTCAAAAATACGCTTGATATTCCATGCCAGCAGGACGGGATCATCATTGCGGTAGAACAGTGCCTCCACGCCGTCTTCAGCCATATCCGAAACACCGCCGACATATGCGGATACGCTGGGGGTTCCCACCATCATGGCTTCCCCAAGGGTATTGGGGCTGTTTTCGATTGCCGAGGGAAGCACGTACACATTCACCTTCGCCAGTTTTTCGGCCACTTCCCCGGCTTTCAGCGGTCCCGTAAACTCGATATGCTCCGCCACACCCAGATCACGGATCAGTTTTTTCAGATATGCTCCGTAACCTCTCTTATAGAACGGACGCCTGTCGCCTTCCGTAAACGGCTTGTAGCCTGCCACATACAGCTTCACATCGGGATATTCCCGGATCAGCTGGGGCAGTGCCATGATCACGAAATGCAGGCCTTTGAGGGCAAGATATCCGTTCCCCACATAGATGGAATGACGCTCCATCTTATCGGGGCTCCACTTTTCCGTATAGAACGGTTCTCTGAGAATCCGGCTGCAGGTATAGTACTTCGCATGGGGATTGATGGCATAGCTGTGCGCTCTGTCCCATGTGGTTCTGCCCAGTATGTACTCCGCGCCTTCGATAATTTCTCTCTCCGGCTTCATCCGCGGTTTGAACCATACCCGCTTCCGGAGATGGAGGATCCATGCCGCGAAAATATCCGTTGCCGACCGGGACCACATCATTTCGTCTACCGGCAGCTGTCCGCATTGATATTGATACTGCCCGCCCAGAATTCCCTGCATGGAAACAACGACCGGAAGAGATCTCTGCTTTCCCGCGTTCATCATTGCTTTGGCGTGTGGAAATTCGGTTCCTTCTATCTGAATAAGATCCGGTTTGAATTCATCGAGAAGTCTGCCGCAGCTTTTTTCAAGTTCCTCCGGCTTTGTCCGAGAAGAATATGGAAGGCCATAATACTTCACGCCATCAATTTCGATGGAAAAATTCTGTCCGGGGCTCGCCTTGCATACAACCGCAAGCTGCATATCCCCGACGTTCCGAAGCTGTCCGATCATGGACTCCACCCATCCGCCCAATACTTCCGAACGGATCTGAAGTACTTCGGCAGCTTCTCGGGGGATCAGATTGACAATCCATAAAACCTTCATTATTTCAGTTTCTCCCATTTTATGATATCCTCGTACAGCAAAGGCAGCACCAGCAGAATCATGCACATCATGTCGTAGGGCATGGAATTCAGCATTGCAATAACAAATATCGGAACGATTGAGGCATTGCAGATCCGGCAGATTTTCGGATTCCGGTAATCTGCTTTATATGCATTCGGTACTGCGAACACCAGTCTGATATACATATATCCGCCGAGAACACCGTATTTTGCGATCGTATCCAATATCGCCGAATGTCCGCCGCCGCTTGCCATCCACAGGCCGCCGATGAACGGATATTTCAGAATTGCCTCAATCGAATATGAATACGCTTTTATTCTGTCCTGAATGGATGCTTCTGCCACACCGGTTTCACTGGTGAGCATCAGATCATTGATCTTTGTCGCTACTTTTGTTCCGTCAAAAATATCCAGCAATAATTCCCGGAATGCATCCCAGTAAATCAATGACGCCATCACAGCCAGGAACAGACCAATTGCTATCAGAATCGCTCCCCAGACACTTTTTCTGCGATAGACAAGAAGCATTATCGCCCCTGCAGCAGCTGCAAAAACAGCAATCGCATAACCGGCGTTGAGGAGATAATAAACAAATGTAAATGCCCAGATACAGCCGACAACAAAACAAACCCTGTTGTTCCGGAAGGAGCTTTTGAGCCATACCCAGACTGCCGGTGAAACACATACCTGCGGATAGATCAGTCCGTAACCGCCGATCCCCTGCCGCATATACTGATAGGTTTCTTCGTCCGCCCGTACAATACTGCGCGCAATCCCGGGATCTGACTGAAGGGCTGTCGCTGTTGTATAGTTGAAAAAGGCCAATACAATCAAAACGATCGGAACAATTCCATTCAGCTCCTGCCAGTATCCGTTTTTATAGAACGAAAACAGGATGAATGAAATAACCAGCATATATATATGGATCTGCTGGAGAATTCCATTCAGGGTTCCGCGCTCCATAAATGCTATTATGACAACAGCTGCCGCAAAAACAATTGCATAAAACTGGTCCTTTTCGATGCCATGGCTGAAATACCCTCTGCCTATGGCTATCAATGCCCAGATCCCCACACATCCCAGTGCGAGATACCGGAAGATCATATCGACCCCAAGAGGCGGTGAAATCGTCCACAGAATCAGATATAATACCGCTGCCTTCTGAATCTGGCTTCCTTTCAGTTGCATGGTGCTCCTCTTTGCTTTATTTATATATTCAGCCAGTCTTCCATCCGGCTCACATATGCTCTGTAATCAAACAGATCTTTTTCCGTCGTCCGTACCGCGGGCTCGTTCTTTTCCAGTTTTCCGAAAAATTCTGTCAGTTCTTCTTCAAAATGATCGGTATCCAGCAGAACACCGTTTTTTCCGTCTTTCACATACTGTGCAAGGTCGCTGGTACGGTTCGTGATGACCGGTACGCCGCAGCTGATGCTCTCCACAAACTTGGTGGGAAATCCTGCCATGGTCATTCTCGAAATATTCCTGTAAAATATCGTATAATCCGAACGCTTCACAATCTCCAGCGCTTCGGTGTGAGGCAGTCTGCCGTAAAAAATCAGCTTTCCCGCTGCCTGAAGGGAAGAAATCAGCGCTTCGTCCCGGGGATAATTCTTCAGATATTCGTCAGCTCTGATGCCTGCCACATGCAGAATGATGCGGCTGTTCCCGCAGTTTTCCAGTGCATGAACAATGACATCCAGTTTATCTTTTCTTGTTCCGGGAGATCCCGCATACGCCAGGCTGATCGTATTCCCGGAAGTTTTCTCCGTCCCGATCCATTTCGGATCCGTCTTATCCACAAGCGGAGGCAGTACCACCGCCGGCACATGCTTTTCATAGTAATTCTGCAGATACTGACTGATGACAATCAGACCGTCCAGCTTTTTCTGCACCGCACGCATCCGGAAAAAGGTATCGAGCATCACGGCAATTCTGTGCACGGACAGAGCAAAACCGTACTCATACCATTCCGTGCAGTCCGCGTAAACTCCGATATTCCGTTTTCCGCAGATCTTTTTCAGCTTGTACAGAGCCGCCGCAGGGTAATTGTATGCAATCACGCCTGCCCAGTCGGAATATCTGTCCAGGATCTCCTCCACATACAGTGGGCTGAGCACATAGGATGCCCAATGCCTCAGGCCGGATGCGCGTTTCTGCGAATATGTTTCGTATCCCGCTTCCATGTGCATCGGGGATAATTCATAATCCGTCAATTCTTCGGAAACGTCGAGAAACACCACTTCGTATCCCAGCGTACGCAGAATATTGGCGACACTGAGCACACGATGTGCCGCCGCATTCTTATCCGGCAGCTGAAAACCGCCTGCATAGAGGAACCGTTTTCCGCCGTGTTTCATAGATTCTCCCGGTACCACGCAATTGCGGCTTCGATCCCCCGCTGGAAACTCCAGTCAGGGTCATATCCCAGCAGCCGGCGCGCCTTTGAAATATCCGCATTGCTGTGCTTGATATCCCCTGCACGCTCGGGACCAAAATAAGGCTCAATATCCACGTTCAGAGCCTTGGTCAGACCGTAATAAATATCAATCAGATACTCTCTTCCGCCGTATGCAATGTTGAAAGCTTCACCGTCCGCTTCTGCAGGTGCAAGACAGGCTTTCAGATTGGCTTCGATTACATTTTCGATATAGGTAAAATCGCGGCTCTGACGTCCGTCGCCGTTGATGGTGGGACGTTCGCCTCTGAGCAGCATCTTGATAAACTTCGGAATCACTGCCGCGTAGGCACCGTCGGGTGTCTGCCGCCGTCCGAAGACGTTGAAATAGCGCAGACCGATCGTTGCAAGCCCGTAGTGACGGGTATACTGCTTTGCCCATTCCTCATCGCACATTTTGGTCAGCGCATAAGGGGACAGCAGATTTCCTTCCCTTCCTTCCGTCTTGGGCAGAGTGGGTTCATCACCGTACACGGAAGAACTGGATGCATAGACAAACTTCTTCACCCCGTTCTGCCGCGCTGCTTCCATCATGTTCAGGGTTCCCTGGATATTGTTGGCACAATAGAACAGCGGCATTTCAATGGAACGCGGCACACTGCCCCAGGCAGCCTGATTCAGAACATAGTCCGCGCCGCGGCAGGCCTCCATGCAGGTGCTGAGGTCCTTGATATCTCCCCTGATGAAGGTATAGTCCGGATTGTCCGCAAACAAATCGATATTCTCCTGTTTGCCGGTGGAAAGGTCATCCAGCGCACGGACTTTATATCCCAGAGCGAGAATCGCCTCGCAAAGATTGGAACCGATGAAACCTGCTGCTCCGGTGACAAGAAATGTTGTGTTTTCGGGAAATTTCAGATGTGTGTATCCCATACCGGTACCCCCTTGTAATTTACAGTCTCCAATACCGGCAGCCTGCTTCTTCGCAGTTCTTACGGTCATAAATACCCTTGATATCCATCAGCACACGGGTTCCGTCGGGGGCCTGTCTGATCATACCGCACAGATCATCCGGAGTCAGCGCGGCAAATTCATTGTGTCCGACAGCAGCAATCAGGCAGTCCAGATCATGCAGTTCGGATACCGGCACCAGTGCTACGCCGTATTCATGCATGGCATCCTTTTCGGAGGCACAGGGATCGTGCACGATGGGATCGATACCGTATTCTCTCAGTTCTCTGAGAATATCATTGACCTTGGAGTTGCGTGTATCGGGGCAGTTTTCCTTGAATGTGATGCCCAGCACACCGACACGGGCGTTTTTGATGGAGATGCCTGCAGCGATCATCTGCTTGACGGTCTGTTCGGCAACATACTTGCCCATATTGTCGTTGATGCGGCGTCCGGCAAGAATCACCTGGCTGTGGTATCCCATCTGCTCTGCCTTGTATGTAAGGTAATAGGGGTCTACGCCGATACAGTGACCGCCTACCAGACCCGGAGAGAACTTGAGGAAATTCCACTTGGTTCCCGCCGCCTCAAGAACGGATTTTGTGTCAATGCCCATTCGATTGAAAATGATGGACAGTTCATTCATGAAAGCGATATTGATATCTCGCTGGCTGTTTTCGATAACTTTAGCGGCTTCCGCAACCTTGATGGACTGGGCACGGTATACTCCTGCATCCACCACAAGTTCATACACCTTAGCCACGGTATCCAGCGTTTTCTCATCCATACCGGAGACAATCTTGACGATGGTTTCCAGACGGTGTACCTTATCCCCGGGATTGATCCGCTCGGGAGAATAGCCTACAAAGAAATCCGCCCCGCATTTCAGACCGGATTCCCGTTCCATAATCGGCACGCAGACTTCTTCCGTAACGCCCGGATATACGGTGGATTCAAATACGACGATGCTGTCTTTCTGCAGATTCTGTCCGACCAGACGGCTGGCACTTTCCACAGGGGTGAGGTCGGGAGTATGATCGGCGTTCACCGGCGTGGGAACAGCAACGATGATAAACCTTGCTTCCTTCAGACGTGCGGGATCTGCGGTAAAGTCTACGGTACAGCCAGCAAGACCTTCGCTGCCCACTTCGTTCGTCGGGTCAATTCCCTGCTTGTACAGATCAATCTTAGCCGCATTCAGGTCAAAACCGATCACATCAACCTTTTTCGCAAAGGCAACAGCGATGGGCATCCCCACATATCCAAGCCCCACAAGAGCCAGTTTTTCTTTCCTATCGATCAGTTTCTGATAGAGATTCATGATATACCTCAATCCTATGGTTTCTTTTTCTGTAAAAACAATGTTTCCGTGAAGATTTCTTTTCCGAAAATAGGCACTATTATACATATACTATTATATCACCGGACCTGTACTTTGTCAACAAACTCACAGCATAAAGCCATGGGTATTACTCCATATAATTCCATTTGTTGCATCAAACTCATTCAGAACACCGGAATATCCGCAGCATCTGTCCGCAGACGGACCAGATTTTCCGATACAGCATTGCATTCCGTCAGAAAGTGTGTTAAAATACTCCTGTACTGTAAAACCATTCCGATCCGCAATAACGGACTTACCTCACGGCTCCCGTCTTCCGGTGATAAAACGGTGAACCGCTTACTCCAAATCCATCCGAAAAGGAGAATCCATACATGAAACAATTCAAAACCATGCTGATGGGTGCCCTGTTTACTTTTGTACTGCTGGTGATCCTGCTGCCGGTGACGGTTCAGGCAAGGGAGATCAACGGCGTCGATCTGATATTCACACCGCCCGTCATCGGCAAAACACTGGACTTCGACGTCATCGTCGGAGATGAGTCCGGCTGTATCATCGAATCCGGCTTTGATGTGACATGGTACAAGGACTGGGGCGCATCCGGCTACCAGAAATGCGATGTGTACCACACCGTGGAAGCCGGCGTTCCCTACACCATTGAGATCATTCTCACCCCCACGGAAGGCAACTATTTCCCCGATATCTCCCGGATTTATGCTACTGCCAACGGAAGCACTGCCGGCGTCACCCTGGAGAACGACTCCCCCTATCTGATCTGCCGGGTATCCTTTGAAAAGCTGGGATACACCGTGTCCTTTGACGGAGCCGGCGGTATGGGTGCCATGAATGACATGATCCATTACGGAGAGTTCACGTTCCCCAAAAACCGCTTTGCCGCCGCTTACTTCAATGCCAAATTCAACGGCTGGATTATCGGCGACAACACCGAAACCTGGTACTACCCCGGCATGACCATCACCCTGACGGAAGATGTCACCGTCTACGCCAACTGGATTGATACAACCCAAAAGCACACCGTCACATTTTTGGATTATTACACACTGGATCCCGAAACAAACGAATATCCCACGGATATCAGGGAAGTTTCCGCCGGCACCTATACCCTCCCGGACACCCCGTTCCCGGAAACTGCGGGCTGGCTGGAGTTCGATTACTGGGAGATTGACACCAACAACGACCGCATCTATGAAATCTATTACCCGGGCGATACCATCACCGTCGGCTGCGATCTCACCGCATATATCCATCGAAGGGAGCTTCCCACTGCCTCCCGTGCGGTCTTCAAAGCCGCTCTGTCCGGCGGAATCGACTCGTACAAGCAGGGCATGCCCGCAGGTCTTGTTTCCGTCTCCATCGATGAAGCACCGCATATCACACTGGTCGAAGGGGGATACGGACACGGATACTGGATCCAATCCTCCGACAAGCTGCTGGGAAGCGACACCCTCTCCACTTCCAGACATTATTATCTGTATATCCGGTTCCGTGTGGATGAAGGCTGCTACATGGCTCTGATCAGCCACAACATCGAGCTGACCGGGGACTTCGGCAGACTGACCGCATCTTCCGACCCACGTGACAACGGTGACGGCACCTATTCCGTTTACTTTTCTCTTCCGCACGTCACCGGCAGAGTGATCCGCACGGAGACCGTGACATTCGTGGTAAACGGCTATGAAGCCGGCCAAAAGGTCACCGACATCAAAGTCGGCTGCGATACCCAGTATATTGCCGTTTTCGGCAGCGGCTACGGCAGTATCTACGAAGGCAGTTCCCATGTGATCTATAAGAATTCCTACAGCTCCGGCAACGCGATATACGACGGATACATCACATTTGAAATCCTCACAGACTACTATCTGCTGATCAATTTCACCCAGGCAAACGGCTACAGCCTCCCGGACTCTTTCTGGAAGGACGAAAAGCTGGTCAAAGAGAAATTCATCCTCAACGGCGTAACGGGAGCTGAACCTTACCGCATCGACAAAACCAGCGGCGGTTATACCGTCATTTTCAAACTGCCCCAGATTGGCGCCGAAAAGCTCAGCAGCGTTGAACTCACGCTGAACGGTTACGAGGAAGGCCGGATGACAGGTCTGGCCACAGTCACCATTCCCGAAACCCTCTCCTTCTACGGAAGAGAAGACAATATCAACGGGGAGTTCTACTATTTCATTGACACCGATTACGAATCCGATCTGGGCGGGGATTACGCATCCTTACCGCACAATACCGTACTCACCCGCGGTGTGGAATACTTCTTCGTATCAAGGATCATTCCCGCCTACGGGTACGATGTGTCTTCGCTGAAGCCGGAGAACATTACCCTCAACACCTCCTGCGGCAGCTGCACTGCCATAGAGTACGAGAAGGACAGGAACTTTGATTTCTACTGGGCGCTCTTTGCCCTGCCGGTCATGGAGGGAGAACCCGGCTTCACGATCAGCGGCACCTTCACCACCTTCTCCGACGGCGAAACCGTCATTGGGCTGTACAGAACTGCAGCGGACACCACGCCCATCGCGCAGACCACCGTATCCGGCAAAACCGGAACATATACGCTGTATGTAAACGAGAGTCTGACTCCCGGCAGGTACATTGTCCGGATCAGCAAAAAGAATCATGTGACCCGGGATTACACGGTACAGATCGGGTCATAAAAAGAAAATCTCCCTGTTCAGAACAGTCCCGGCCTCCGACGGTCAGGACTGTTTTTGTCTTCGCAGTTCCCTGACGTTTCGATTCCAAATATTCTATTGCAATCCTGCTGCATATATGCTATAATTGAAATAAATAGAATGCACATCTGCTGCAGAAAGGGGGAGTCGGGAATGTACCGGCTGAAAATCATTGTATCGGATCTATACCGGCACGGACGGCGGAATCTCATTGCATGGTTTCTTCTGCTGTCCGTTCTGTCGGTTGTCTTCTGCGGTTTTTTCTATCGGGACTATGCAGGGGAGCAATGCCGGAAGGTTGCGGAAAAATACAAAGACCTCTGGTATGTCTCTTTCCGGGATGAGCTGCAGTACAATCCCGGGTATCCCCATCTCTCCGCTCTGGACGCCCGTCTCAACGGCACCTCCGGAAAAGGCGGAGTTCCGGATATCTTCTTCGACGCCGATGCCATGGCCGGATACAATCATCCGTATCCCGCTTCCCGTGAACTCTTCCGTGCTCTGGGAGAGTCGGAATACTGCGCGGATTATGAAATCGTGTATGCGGAAAACGCGTACGGATTTGCTGAGGATCTTCCCCCACGGATGCAGGAAATTCTGAATGTGATTTACGCCTCCCATGAAGCGGATGAGGTTCCCTCAAAAATACTCACGGAGCATATTGTTGCGGGAGGCAGTCCGGATGCCTTCTGCCGGATCGCCCGTGAAATCACATCCGGGTATCTGTACGACTTCATTCTCCTGGAAGGCTCGGGAAATCCAGGTCCCGGTGAGTGTGCAATCACGGATTTCTATGCGGAGATTTACGGTAAAAGTATCGGCGACCGGCTGGTTCTGAGCGATATCACCGGCGAAGTTCTGACCGAGCTTACCGTAACCGGGATTTACGGCGTTTATATGACGGACCGATACGAATCCGTTGATCCGCAGATTCCCAGAAGCGGTCATAAACTGACGGGATCCGATATCACCGGGGATTACACGGGAGCACCGGATCTCGGGACCCCCTTTGACCGTCTGGGAGAAGATCTGCGTGCAAAATCCTACTCGCAGGAGCACTATTTCGGCGAATACTTCCGGGTGGAAAACGCCATGCTCGGACTGATTCACACGGATTTCGATACAGCATATCACCTTTACGGCACAGCGTACACCGATCCCGATTTCGAAGAACGGCACCATTTCAACAATTTTTTCGCGTACTATCGGCTGAAAAAAGAAACCGATCCCGCAGCCTTTGAAGCGGAAATGAAACGAATTTTCCCGGACTGCTTCGGGGAAGAGTTCACGGTATATCCGTTTGACAATTCCTATACCACTTTCCTCAGAATTCCGCAGAATCTTCTGAAGACCGCCGACAGCCTGATCATGATTGCCGGAAGTCTTACATTTCTTCTCTGCATGGTCGTGGGACTGATATCCGTCAGGGAGAACGGCAGAGAAACAGGGATTCTGCTGAGTCTGGGAATTCCGGATACGGATATCGTCTTCAAAGCGGCCTGCGAAACCGCGCAGATTACGCTGACAGCGGCAGTCCCGTCCTCCCTCTGCGGCAGATTGGTTCACGCTGTTCTGTCGGACGGGTATACCTATCTGGAGCTGTACGGAGCCGAATACGCAGTCACCGGAACCGGAGTTTTGTTTGCAGCC
Organism: Clostridia bacterium; assembly: GCA_017407225.1. Lineage (GTDB taxonomy): Bacteria > Bacillota > Clostridia > Oscillospirales > CAG-272 > UMGS1696. The sequence continues at coordinate 62,391 of JAFQWY010000047.1, forward strand.
GGTGCTGTCATCGGCAGTTTCCTCACAACCGCACTGTTCACCATGCTCTATATCCGGATTCACACCCCGATCAAACTGATGAGACAGGACTGAGGGAGGTTAACAATGTATCCCATACTGAATTCTTTGCGCAACATCCGCCGGCAGTACAGGCGATACCGTATTCTGGTGCCGCTCATACTGATCTGCGCGGTTCTGACCGGGATTTTCATGACCGCCGCAGTCCCATGCCGCCTGTATTCCGCAAGCAGAAGTCTGGCACCGCCGGATGTTGCCGACGAAAAAGCCGCGCTTCTCGCAGAGCAGGATGAACGCGCCCGGGAGCTCGGTGAATCTGCATCCATGCTGCAGTTCGGTGTCAGCCTGATCGGTGCCGCCGCAATCCTGTATGTGTCATCCCTCATGATCGGAGAGAGACTGTTTGATGTGGGGATTCTCTACTCCATAGGACTGTCAAGAGGGCAGATATTCCTTTCTCTCCTGATTGAACTGACAGCCGTATGCGGCATCACGCTCATCACCGGACTGACTCTGGGACGGCTGGGCGCGATCCTGTATCTGAAGCATGGAATCGCCGGACAGATTCTCCCGGCTCAGCTGACAAAGTATATGAGCGGCGGCATTTCCGGACTGCTCTGTGTGATTGCGGCAGTGTGTATTCTTCTGCTGCCGGTTCTGGGACTTGCTGTAAAACTGATGAAAACGGATCCGAACGGCTTCCTGCGCGAACGGAAATAAGGAGCAGCCATGATTCAACTGAACAATATCCGTAAAACCTATAGAACCCGCCATGATACCCTGGAAGTGCTGAGAGGAATCACACTGACAATCCCGGAGCGCTCTCTGGTAATGCTTCTCGGAGAATCGGGCAGCGGAAAAAGTACTCTCTGCAATATTCTCGGACTTCTGGATACCCCTACCTCCGGTGAATACCTGTGGAACGGTACGGCCGTTCATACATTGTCCCCTGCCGAACGAACGAAACTGCGGCGAAATCATGTCGGCTTTATCTTCCAGAGCTTCAATCTGATTCCCACCATGACTGCTTTTGAGAACATCGAGCTTCCACTGGGGTACCGGAAGTATCCGAAGGCCGACAGAACCTTTCTGGCTGAAAACGCACTGAAATCGGTGGGGCTGTACGATCGTGCAAAGCATCTGCCTTCCGAGCTGTCCGGAGGCGAACAGCAGCGGATTGCCATAGCCCGCGCTCTTGTGATGAATCCCGCCCTCCTGATCGCAGATGAGCCCACCGGCAACCTTGATAAAAATACGGCAGGAGAAATCATGTCGCTCCTCACGGAAGCAAGCCGGGAGAAAACGGTATTCATGGTAACCCATAACGAAGAACTGACTTCATATGCCGGCCTTGTGATCCGGATGCATCACGGGGAGATAACGGCAGAATTCTGATTTTTGACTTCTGGAAACACACATAACAAAAACAGGCCGCCGTACCGGTTGGGTACAGCGACCTGTTTTATTCAGTTGGGATGATTCTGATTCAGTGACTGCTTACTTGCCCCAGGACTGAGCCAGCTTGACAACCTGTACTTCGTCCAGAACGGTGGAGTAAATGTTCACAGCCGAAACAGTACCCTTGTGGTATGCTTCACCGGTACCGCCGCTGCTGGAGTCCGCACCGATGCTCATGTACTGTGCAGCTTCATTGGACGGGAAGGTAATGGAGCCTTCGCAGGCTTCTTCTTCCACAAGGAAGCCGTTGATGTAGCACTTGATGGTCTGACCGTCGTAGGTACCTACAAAGTGAATGTCTTCACCCAGATTGATGTAGCCTGCGGGATGGTGGTAGGAGCCGTTGATGCTGATATAGAACTGGGATTCGCCAGTGTCGTTGGTCTCGATACCGAAGCCGCCGCCCTGCATATTGGAAACAGGATTCACATAGCCGCCGGTGTATTCGTCATACTTGAGAACAACTTCAAAGGTCACGGACTGTGCGATCTTTTCGTAGAAGTTCTTGAATTCGTTGAACTTGTAGTTGGATGCGCCGTCGAATACGCCGATGTATCTGTCATACTGTTCGCTGAATTCCACTGCGGGAGTGCCGAGAGCTTCCAGAACGGTGCCGGAAACTGCGTCAACTGCGGAGCCGTCTTCCTTGAATTCCACGGAGAGAACGTCGGCTGCAGGTACTTCCGCTGCTGCGATGTCAGCCTGGGAGATCTTGTACTTGCCGTACAGTGCGGATACCATGGATGCATCGAATACAGTGGAGTATACATTGGTGGTTGCTACGGTACCCTTGTGATATGCTTCACCGGTGCCGTCGGAGCTGGAGTCCGCGCCGATGCTCATGTACTGTGCGTTTTCATTGGACGGGAAGGTGATGGAGCCGATGCAGGCTTCTTCTTCCTGGAGAACGCCGTTGATGTAGCACTTGATGGTCTGACCGTCGTAGGTACCTACAAAGTGGATATCCTGACCCAGGTCGATGTAGCCGGAAGGATGATGGTAAGTGCCGTCGATGCTGATGTAGAACTGCATCTCACCGGTGTTGTTGGTTTCGATACCGAAGCCGCCGCCCTGCATATTGGAAACGGAGTTCACATAGCTGCCGGTGTATTCGTCATACTTCAGAACGGTTTCGAAGGTTACGGACTGTGCGATCTTTTCGTAGAAGTTCTTGAATTCGTTGAACTTGTAGTTGGATGCGCCGTCGAATACGCCGACGTACTTGCCGTACTGTTCGCTGTATTCGGTCTTGGGAGTGCCGAGAGCTTCCAGAGTTGTGCCGGAAACTGCGTCAACTGCGGAGCCGTCTTCCTTGAACTCAACGGAAAGAACGTCGGGAGCGGGAAGTGCGCCGGTGTAAGCGGGAGCTGCTACCTTAACGGCTGCTGCAGCTTCTTCTTCCATCTTTTCCACTTCGGCTGCCAGGTCAGCGCCGGGATAGCTCAGGTAGAGAGCCGCGATTTCGGATTCGGTGAGAGCCTTGGTGTAGATGTTTGCGCTTGCAATGGCACCGGTCATATGTGCGGCGCTCATGTAGTCGGGGCTGGAGTCAGCGCCTACGCAGAGGTATTCGGATGCCTGAGGCATTTCGATGACGCCGGGAACTTCCACTTCGTCATTGAGGATACCGTTGACGTAGAACTTCAGCTTTTCTCCGTCATAGGTTGCAGCGTAGTGGTACCATTCGCCGAAGTTGATCTTCTTGGTACCGATGTACTGGTAGGAACCGTTGATTCTTGCGGCAAACTGCATGATGCCCTGACCGCACTGATATTCGAAGCCGAAGCCGCCCTGTTCGAAGTTCGCGAAGGGGTTGACGTAGGAGCCGCTTGCTTCGTCCAGTCTTACATAGGTTTCGAGGGTGATGGCGGTGTTAACGGTTTCGTAGAAGTTGAAGAAGTCGGTGTAGAGGTAGTCGGTCTGACCGTCGAAGATACCGATGTAGCGTTCGAGAGTGTCGCTGTATTCGGTGGTAGGAGTACCGTTATAGTCCAGGACGGTTTCGGAAACCTTATCGATTGCTTCGCCGTCGGTCTTGAACTCGATGGAGAATACGTCGGGCTGGGGCAGATCGCCGGTAGCAGCCACAACAGCTTCTTCGGGAGTGGTGAAGGTCACGCTGATAGGTTCGGATTCCTTACCCCAGCAGCTGACTGCGAAAATCTTAATGGTGTATTCGGTCAGTGCGGTGAGGGAGTCAAAGGATGCTTCCAGCTTTTCGGGAGCGGGGAAGTAGAAATTGCATGCAAGACGGTAGTCACGCTTCAGGAGAGAATCGCCCTGATACAGTTCCACGCGGTAATTCTGAACCTGTTCGCCGCCCTGTGCCTGGGGGAATTCCACAGCAACTCTCATACGGTTGAGATTGATGATGTCGATCTTAGCATCGGCTGCGAATGCGGGAGCTTCCGCTGCGTCCGCACGGGCATCGGTGTAGGTGAACTTGGAAGGATCGCCCACGGAGCGGAAGTAAATGGGATCCATCATGAAGGTTCCGGAGAGCAGGTCATAGCCCTGAACCTTGATGGCATTGTTGGCGTCAACTTCAACGATGTAGTACTGAGCCGCGTCACGGGATGCACGGCCGGTACCGATGGCACCCTTATTGTTCTTGGGGAATACATTGGCGGTCTGTACGCCTACAAGGTCGCATTCGTAGTAGCTGAGGGTACCGGTACCCAGAGCGGTGAAATCACCCTGCCATACGGAACGGGGGTCATTCATGGGGAAGTGGGAGTGACCGGAGAAGTCAACAACCTGAGGATACTTCTTCAGGATATCGGTCAGATCGGTAACACCCCAGTTGATGGAGCCGAGAACGGTGTTTGTGATGTGATGGTGCTGGAACACGAAGATAGGCTTCTTGCCGGTGGGATCGTCAGCTGCGGCAGCTTCCAGTTCCTTTGCCAGCCATGTCTGCTTTTCTGCGCTGTATCCGTTGCCTTCACCGTCTGCGGATACCATGATGAAGTGATAGCCTTCGATTACCACATGGGTATCGTCATCTTCATAGCCAAGTGCTTCCTTCAGATTGGGAACGGTGGTGGTAACGTCGCCGTTGTAGAATTCGTGGTTGCCGAGGGATACACGGGTAATGGTGTAATCCTGGTCGTTCTTGGCCACGATCTTGGCGAACTTTTTCATGGAGGAGAGAGTACCGTAGTTGGTGAAGTCGCCTGCGAAGAATACCGCGTCGAGAGCCTTGTAGCTTTCGTGTGCATCGGAGTATGCATATGCGGTCTTGTAGAGGTTAGCGAGGCGTTCATCTTCCGCTTCGGAGTTGCTGTCGTCAATGTGTACGTCGCTGGCAGCAACAAAGCGGATCACGGGACGGAAATAGCTTCCGAAGTATTCCTCATCACTCATTGCAGCCAGGGCGTCGGCTGCCGGGAGGGGATCAAGTTCAACGGGAGCGGGTTTGGTTTCCTGCGGTTCGGTTTCGGGGGGAGTGGTTTCGGGTGCGGCGGTTTCGGTGTCTTCCGCAGTGTCAGGAGCATTTGTCTCAACAGCGGGGGCAGTATCCTTGGTTTCGCCGGTTTCGCTGCCGGAATTACAAGCGGCAAAATTCAGGCAAAGCAGGGACGCACACAAAAACGCCAGAGTTCTTTTCAGAATTGTCATGTCGGTATTCCTTTCTGAGAATGGATTTCGTTTTCATGAATTTTCTCCGAAAAATCCATGATGAACTGATTGGATCTATTATAGCATAAAATTCTCCGGAAGTCACTATTAATTGGATACTTTTTATAAAATAATTTTGAATAATCTTGAATCATCATAAATGAAAGGACAGAAAAAACCCGGAATCCTCTCGGAAACCGGGCTCTGTATTGTTTATGATTCTTCTTCCACGGTGTAATAGCCTGCGATCTTTTCCACGGACTTGTTCAGTGCCTTGCGGATCTTGGCGTATCTGGAGGAGATATCGGTAATCTTTTCGCGGAGCAAGTCGCGGAACATATAGGGCAGTCCCTGGAATTCGCTGTCGCCGAACAGGAAGGAGAAGTCGAAGTTTCTGCCGGCGAGAACCAGGTCAACCATGTTGGCGGTATCCTTGTCCACGGAATACTTGCCCTTGAGTGCGATGTCGTAGTACTGGGGGAATACGGAACGATAGGATTCCGCCGCCAGCGCTTCGGTGATGATGCCGATGAACGGCAGGGATTCGTCGGTCTTGAAGGCGGGAATTCCCAGAACCGTGTACTGGTCGCGTGCGTTGGTCAGGTACCTCTCCTGTGCTTCGTCCCACTTGGGATAGGGCACGATGCCGTAAGCGGATTCCATGTAGCGGTAGCTGTTGAAGGCATCGTTGAAAATGGAGGGGATCATGATAACGTCGCCGTTGACGAACATGGTCACTTCATATTCCGCAGCCGCCATGGCATAGGTTCCCACGGAGTTATAGTAGAAATCGAAGATCTTCTCGAAGGCCGCAACGGTCTTGTCCGTCATGAACACAACCGTGGGGAATCCGTTTTCGTCCTTGCCGGTGATGGGCTGGTCAAATGCGGCAAGCCATGCATCGGAGCTGATGCCGGGATGGGCCGCGTAGCCGAACACGTCCTCGTTGCCCTTCTTGCCGTCGCCGTCGGTGTCCTCGTAAATGGAGGAAGTGGTCTCGATCAGCCTGTCGATGGTCCAGGTGCCTTCGTAAACGTAGTTGTACAGCATCTCGGGTGTGATGCCGTAGTCCGCCGCCAGATCAATGTTGAAGAACATGGCATAGGTGTTCAGCAGGGAGGAAACGTTGATATCCCCGGTCGCCGTGTACAGGATTCCCTTGATGGTATTGGATTCATTGGCCAGCTGGTTCCACCAGGGCTGAGTGAAGTCCACGTGCTCCACTTCGTTCCAGTTCCGGTAAACGTGCGCCCGGATGGGGGTGGAGGATTTCCATGCACAGTGGGATGCCACTTCGTAAGCGTCGGTTCCTGCGGTCACCAATTTGGCAACGTCGCTGGTGATGGCGCCCAGGGATTCGTAATCCACGGATGTGATGGAAATGTCAAACCGGTCCTCGATCTTGATGTTCCGGTTGTAGACCGCATCGTTTGCGCCCTCGCCGTTCAGCTCTTCGCTGTAGAATTCGTACTTGTTGCTGATCTGCTGAGCAGCGCGGAATTCCTGACCGTCGAAGGTGATCCCGGGCAGATTGTCGGGGATATTGGCACGGCTGATTTCGGTCTCGGTTTCTTCCGCCGCATCTTCGGATTCCGATGCCGCCGTATCCGCTGTCACAGCATCCTGCACCGCCGCATCGGTCTCACCGCCGCCCGCATTTTCGCTGCACGCCGTCAGGGAGGACAGAAGCATCAGAACGGCAAGGATGAACGCACCTGTTCTTTTCATATTTTTATTTCCTTATCTTTATAACAATCAGATTGGGCCGATGTAACCGACTCTGTTCCATGATAGCATTGCAGAGCAGACAAAGCAAGCCAATACTTGCCGGGAATCGGACAGAAAATTACATTTTTACCGCACGGATGCCATGCATCACAGTTCCACTGCCGCAATGCTGTACGGAGGCAGTTTTACGGTCACTCTGCCGTCCCCTTCCCCGGAAACGGAATCGGAAACCGTGATCCGGCTGGGATTTTCCGCTGTATTGACGGCATCCTTCGCCGCATTCAGCATGGTCACACAGTACGGAATTCTGCCGCCGCGGCCGGAGAGGAGAATCTCCGCATCTTCCTCCGCGTCGGAACGGTTGAGGAGGAAGACGGAGATTTTCTCACCGTCGGTCATCACAGCGGCGTTGAACCGGGCATCGATGATATCCTCATTGAAAGCGAGCTTTTCCGGCAGCCATGCCTTTTCCAGCAGAAGATTCAGAAGCCCCGGCGCCTGATACCACACACTGCGGTTGTTCATGAACAGAAGTCCCTGGTCCCAGTTGTTGTCGTTGTGCTTATCCACCTGCAGACAGTTTGCACTGCACATATAGGGCAGGATTTCGCTGTGCCGGATGGCTTCCAGAATTGCATAGGCATTGGCGGCGGCGCGTTCCATGTCATGAGCGTTTGCGTTGAGCTCGTACACGCACAGCTTTACACCGCTCTCCGGCACCAGCTTTTCCAGATTTTCATACAGGGACCATGCCGCAGCGGGGAACGGCAGAGGTGAATCCCCGTGCTCCGACCACCAGTGAATGTCAATGTATACCTTTCCCGCCTGTCCGCTGTCTTTCGCAAACTGCAGAATCCGTTCGTGGGGATGGAGCGTGGTAATGCCGGAAGCATTGGAGTTTTCGGGAAGCCGATAGGGATCTTCCGTGATTTTTTTGTACTCAAAGTCGCCCAGAGCCATGATGATTTCCGGATTCACCGACCACACGCCGCGGCAGGCAGCGATGAACCGGTCGGCAAAATCCTCGTCCACACGTTCTTCGTTGCCGAACTGGATGAATTTCAGCTTGTACGGCTGGGGATGAGCGGATTTCATGCGCAGCTGCACCCATTCGTCGTTTTCGTCCGTGCCCAGTGCATACCGCGCGAAGTCACGCATATCCTCTTCGGTTTCGTAACCGTTGAAATCCGGAACGCACTCCACGCCCAGCTTTTCGCACAGCTCGATGAATTCGAGAATTCCGAAGCCGAAGGAGGACTCGGGATACCAGAACCCCTTGTAAACCGGACGGAATTCCGGCTCTCCGGTCATCTTCTTCCAGAGATATTCCCGTGCATTTGCCATGCATCCGCCGAACCGGAGAATGGAGATGCCCATGTTTTCCAGCCCTTCGCCCACATCACGGCGCACATGCATACCCTTGTACAGTCCCCATTCATCCGGCTCAAGGAATGCGTATCCCAGGGCGATTTCTCCGTTTTCGATCGTCACTGCGAAGGATCCGTCGATTTCTTCCGTCGGGGAGGTAAGCGTGAAGGCGTATTTCGCCCAGTCACCGCTTGCTTTGAATGTATTGTCTGCGTGAACCGCCGTGCAGTCGGAATTCCGCAGGGACACGGTCACGTCGGTTTCTTTTTCCGCACGGATGTACAGATATCCGCGGTAGGGCTTGTCTGCTGCAAAATACATTCCGGATTTGTTCAGCCCCCGGTTGTATACACCGGTTTCGGAGCCGTCTGCGCGCAGGGTCTGGCTGTGACAGTTTCTGAAGCTGTCACCGAAGCCGCAGGAGTCCGCATCCCCGCCCAGAGGAAGCCACATTTTCGATACCTGGGGCAGGATCTTTTTCTGAGGAATGGCAACGGGTACTCCGTCGATGGTGATATCGGTGATCTCGGCCGCTGTCTGCCAGCACCTCAGTCCCAGCTTCCCGGAGAGGATGGGATCATCGTCGGTGAAGTCGATATATTCTGTTCCGTCCACGGATACCCGGATGCGGCCGCCCTCCAGAGAAGCGGAGAGAACAACGGTATCCCCCTCTCCCACCGGTACGGGAACATCCTGCAGGAGGACGAAATTGTTCCGGTGACGTGCCAGACGGACGATGCCGCCGCCCACCGCGATCTCATAGCCTGTGAAGGCATCCGCACCGTTCTTCGCATCGGATACCCGTGCGGTAAATCCCGCCAGACCGTTTCCGCCGAGGTGAATCTTCGCGCTGACGGTGCAGTTCTGCATTTCTGTATCGCGGAACACCAGCTTGGGACCGGATCCTTCCCGTCCGCAGCTCACCCGGTTTCCGTCAATGTCCCATGTGGCGCCCAGGACCGTCAGCCGCTCCCTGTCCATGCCGCTTTCCGCAGGCTCCGCGAAGGATTCCCCGAAAATCATCTGGGACCAGATCCCGCCGTAGAGCTCATGATTCACATCCTCCATGCAGGCTCCCCGCAGCCACGGAGACACACTGCCGGTCGTTTTTTCCGTATTGATTCTGATTTGCTTCATCTCAGATACCATCCTTTACGATTGTGATTTTTCCTGCTTTCATTGTACAGCACAATACCCGGCAAGTAAAGTCATTTCTTGACGAAAAACAGAAAGAATTCACACAAACCGATTGATTTCTTTCTTCATCCACGATACAATTAAGACAGATTTCACCCCCGAAAGGAGGCATACGGATGCATTATCAGCAGGTAAACTCCACTCACAGCAAGCACAATGAAATCATTTACTACCGGAACTGTATGTTCGGAGCCCATATGCACCGGGATTACGAGCTGATTCTTCTTCTGCGCGGTTCCCTTGAGCTGACCGTGGAGCGTCAGACCGTCACGCTGCAGGCTCCCATGTGCGCGGTCATTCTCAAAGATCAGGTGCATTCCCTCCGCAGTCTGAAGGATACCACCGCCATTGTCCATGTGTTTTCCGGGGATACCGTTCCCGCCTTCAGTCAGACCGTGTCCGCCAAATCGGGAGCTACCTTTACTTTTGTGCCGCCCGAGGATGCACTGCGGTATTATGTCCGCAATTTCGTCCTGACCCAGGATTACAGCCCCTATACAATCAAGGGACTTCTGTACATCCTGCTGGGACACTATCTGACCCAGACCGAGTTCACTGCCGTGCAGAACCGTCAGAACGATCTGATCGCCTCCATTTTCAGCTACATCGGCAGCCATTACCGGGAAAACATCACCCTGGACGACGTGGCGGCTTTCTGCGGATACAACGCCCACTACATCAGCCGGATTTTCGCCTCCGCCATCGGCATCAATTTCAGAAAGGTTCTCAACGGCTACCGGCTTGCCCATGCTCTTGAGCTCATGCAGGACACCAATCTTTCCATGACCGAAATCGCCCTGGCGTCGGGATTCGGCAGCGTCCGCAGTTTCAACCGTGTCTACGCGGAAAGCATGAAATCCGATGCCGATCCCAAACCTCCGGTCGGCAAGTTCATGGCATATTGGGAATCCGCGATCTGCCTTCACGAATCCACCGCCGCAGGAAGTACCATCACCTGCCGGGACGAAAACAAACTGAGCTTTATCCGCCGTGATCTGGCGGAATATCTGTGATTCCCGCCGCATCTTCCCGATCGGTATGCTGTACGCATTTCAGTCAATTCAATACATCATTCCCGGTTTTTCCGGAATATGAAAGGATGGTTTTATGATTTCCCTGCAGATGAAAATGGTGTCGTCTCTGGAAAAGTGCTTCATCGACGAAGCCGTGGAGACCAAAACCGAAAAGAACAGCTTTGTCATGTTCGCCAACGAAAAGCTGTCGTTCCAGGTCATGTACCGCGCCAACGTGTACGACGAAGGCATTGCCTCCTACACCGGTGCTCTTGCCGTGAGCGGTGCGCTGGCTCCCTATGCCGAGGTACGGCTGGTGGCGAATGTGCCCAACCAGTACCCCACCTACAATGTCAGCCCCGGCGGTGAATTTCTCCGCACCGAACCCGGTCTGTATCCCGATCTGATCCGTCCCCTGCCCTATCCCGGCCAAGTCTCCCTTCCCCATAACCAGACTCATGCGCTGTGGGTGGACATCCGCCTCCCGGAGGACTTTGAACCCGGCACCTACGACATCACCGTCGCCCTGACCCGCAGGGACGAAACCCTCGCATCCGTTACGGGAGAGGTAAAGGTTCTCGCAGAAAAGCTGCCTCCGCAGACCCTGATCCACACCGAGTGGTTCTACACGGACTGCATCGCCAACCACTACCACACCAAGGCGTTCTCCGAACAGCACTGGAAGCACATCGAAAGCTACCTCCGCACCGCAGTGGAGAACGGCATAAACATGATCCTCACCCCCGTGTTCACACCCGAGCTTGACACCTATGTGGGAGGCGAACGTCTGACCACCCAGCTGGTTGACATCGAGCTGACCGGAGAAAATACCTATGCCTTCGAATTCAGCAAGCTCCACCGCTGGATCGACCTCTGTCTGGACTGCGGCGTGGAATACTTTGAGATTCCCCATTTCTTCACCCAGTGGGGTGCAAAAGCCGCTCCCAAGATCATCGTCAGGGTAAACGGCCGCCGCAGGAATTACTTCGGCTGGAAGGTCGAATCCACCGGCGAAAAATACAGAACCTTCCTCGCCCAGTTCATCCCGGCCCTGGTGGAAGAATTCAAAAAGCGCGGTCTGGATCACAGGTGCTTCTATCACATCTCCGACGAACCCAGTCTCAAGGCACTGGATCACTACCGCAAATGCAGGGAAATCGTCTCCCCCTATCTGGAAGGCTATCCCATCATCGACGCCCTTTCCGAGCTGGAATTCTACACCTCCGGCGCCATCGACAAGCCCGTTCCCAATACACGCAGTGCACTGAAATTCCACGAAGCCGGTGTACCCGGACTGTGGACCTATCACTGCGGCGGCGGCAGAGCGGGTGTTGCGGACCGTTCCATTTCCATGCCCGGATGGCGCACCAGAATTCTCGGCGTACAGCTGTACTACTATAATATTGAAGGCTTCCTCCACTGGGGGTTCAATTTTTACAACACCCGTCATTCCTACAGTGTACTGGATCCCTACGGCAATCCCGACGGCTGCTACTTCACTCCTTCCGGCGACTGCTTCCTGGTCTATCCCGGCACCGACGGCAAGGCATGGCCCTCCATCCGTCTCAACGCCCTGAGAGAAGCCATGGACGATATCCGTGCACTGCGTCTGTACGAAGAAAAATTCGGCAGAGAAGCCGCTGAAAAACTCATTCTTGAAGACACCGACGGCTCGCTGACCTTCACCCACTACCCCACCGAACCCGCATATCTCACCAATCTGCGCGAAAAGATCGCCGCTGCATTGGCTGACGCATAAACCATCCGGCCGGCTTTGCTCCTGATTCAAACGGGAGTAAAGCCGGTTTTTCCTTTCCCCCGTCACCGTACCGGATTTCCCTGAAAAAACAAGACAATATTGACAGTCGGTATTGACAAGCTGATTTATCGATGATACAATGTATGTACAATCCGACGGGTTTCCGGGGGATTTTTAATAAAATTCTGTGTTTTTCGCAAAAATCACAGCGGATTATCAGTTTGGTTCAAAAAATCAAATATATCATAAAAGGAGAACACACATGAAAAAAAGAGCACTGTCCTTCATTCTCGCACTGACCATGATCGCTGCACTGGCAGTTGTGGGAATCGGCGCGGTCTCCATCGAACCGGGGCTTCAGCCCACTTCCGCACATACGAACATGACGGCGGCACCGTTCGATGAGATGCCCCGCACCTTTGATGCAGTCATTCATCTGCCCACCACGTACGCAGACCGTGCAGGCGTAATCGTAGGCAACTACTGGGGCGGCGATGCGTGCATCAGCTTCGAAATCAATGCAGGCGGTCTGCCCCGTCTGTACTATCAGGACGAAGCAAAAACCGTTTACAACCATGTATTCAACGAAGTGGATATCCGTTCCGACAAGCCCGTGCGGCTGACTCTGGTACAGGATCCCGCAGCAAAGACCATCACCTGTTACGTCAACGGCGAAGCAAAGCAGACCCTCAACTGTGCGGCAGGCCTCCCCGATGAGATCATCCCCACACAGGCACAGATGATCGGCGGCGACTTCCGTGACGGCAACGGACAGTCCTTCAAGGGCATCATTTACAAGGTAAATCTGTACTCCGATGCCCTCACCGCCGACCAGGTTGCATCCGGCACCGGTACCGGCCTCATGGCGGCATATGACTTCACCAAGGCTGATGCGGGCAAGGATCTGTCCGGCAACGGCTACGACCTCGGCGGCAAGCTGAATATCGTCGTTCCTCCCATGACCGGTCTGGTTTCCGAGGCGAACAAACCTGTCAAGACCGCATCCCCCCTCTCCGCGATGCCCAGAACCTTTGACGCCATCGTCAAGCTTCCCACCACTTACGCGGACCGTGCGGGCGTTATTATCGGCAACTACACCGACGGCAGCACATCCGCCATCAGCTTTGAAATTCAGGCCGGCGGCGTTCCCCGTCTGTACTATCAGGAAGGCTCCGCCACCTGGAACCATCTCTTCAATGAAGTGGATATGCGTTCCGATATGCCTCTCCGCCTGACCCTTGTGCAGGATCCCGCAGCGAAAACCATCACCTGCTACATCAACGGCGAAGCAAAGCAGACCCTGAACTGCGCCGACGGTCTCCCGGACGAGATCATCACCGCTCAGGAGCAGATGATCGGCGGCGACTTCCGCGGCGGCAATGCACAGTTCTTCAAGGGCACCATCTATCAGGCTGCCATCTACTCCGATGCTCTCACCGCTGACCAGATCGCATCCGGCACCGGCACCGGTCTGCTGGCCGAATACGACTTCACCGCAGCGGCGGATCAGCACATCGACCTGTCCGGCAACGGCTACGACCTTGCAGGAACTCTGAACATCCTCGATCCCGATGCATATGTGGAACCCGAAATCAACGAAGGTATGACCTTTGATGCAGCCGCGCTGTACCAGACAAACGAAGACGGCTACACCGATGCTCCCTACACCTACTCTGCTTGGGTATATCTGTCCAAGACTGTCAGCGGACGCGGCGGCGTTATCATCGGCAACTATCAGGGCGGCGGCGTACCCTGCGTCAGCATCGAAATCTCCGATGCGGGTGTTCCCAGATTCTATCACATCAACCTGAGCGGCTCCGTCACTGACCTGAAATTCGCGGATGCCGATCTGCGTACCGGAGATTGGGCACATCTGGCATTCACCGTAACCGATGTTGTTGCCTGCTACGTCAACGGTGAACTGGTCGGCGAAAAGCCCCTGGGCGAATTTGAAACGCTCGCAACCGAAATGACCATCGGCATCGGCGGCGACCTCCGCGGCGGCAATGCACAGTTCTTCAAGGGCAAGATCCGTGAAATCGCTCTGTTCGAAGACGCACTGACTCCTCTTGAAATCGATACTCTTTACAAAAAAGGCGCAGCTGCTGTGAGCAAGGATCTGGTAGCACACTACGATCTGACAAATGCTGAAGCCGGCAAGGATATCGAAGACCTCTCCGGCAACGGTTATACCGCTTTCGCAGACCCCAGATTCTTCACCGATAAGGATCCCGTAGGCGAATATGCATACTCCTTCGCATTCATCGGCGACACCCAGAATCTGAACGAAAAATTCCCCGATGATTTCACAAAGATTTACGACTGGCTGGCAGCCAACAAGGATGCAAAGAAAATCCAGCACGTATTCGGTCTGGGCGACATCACCAACAGCGACACCGACAAGGAATGGAAGACCGCTCTGGACGGCATCTCCAAGCTGGACGGCGTAATCCCATACTCTCTGGTGCGCGGCAACCACGACTCCACGGCACAGTTCACCAAGACCTTCGGCACCGATGTTTACAAGAATCAGTTTGAAGGCTTCTACAACGACACGCTGGCAAATTCCTGGCGCACCTTCAAGGCAGGCAGTGTGGATTACCTCTTCATCACCCTCGACTACGGTGCAGACGATGATGTTCTGAACTGGGCATCCGATGTAATCGCATCCCACCCGGATCACAAGGTTATCATTACCACCCACTGCTACCTCTTCCACGACGGCACCACCCTTGATGAAGGCGACATTTGTCCTCCCTCCACCTCCGGCGGTACCAACAACGGCGACCATATGTGGGACAAGCTGATCTCCAAGCACGCCAACATCGTTCTGGTTGTCAGCGGTCACGACCCGTGGGACACCATCGTAAAGAAGCAGACAAAGGGTGACAACGGCAATACCGTTACCCAGGTTCTCATCGACCCTCAGACCGTCGAACTTGGCGGCGCAATGGGTATGGTGGCAATGTTCTACTTCTCCGAAGACGGCAGTGAAATCGAAGTGGAATACTATTCCACCGTTCGCGAAAAGTTCTTCATGCTGGAAAACCAGTTCAAGATGACCATTCCTCCCATAGAAGTCAAGCCCGCGGAAACCGAACCTGCCGAGACCGCAGCTCCCGAAACCGAAGCGGCTGACACCGATGCTCCCGCAGCAGACACTCCTGCCGAAACTTCCGCTCCTGCTGAAACCGATGCTCCCGCAGTATCCGCTCCCAAGGAAAGCGGCAATACCGGCATCATCATCGGCGTAATCGCAGCAGTTGTCGTCATCGGCGGCGCGGCAGGCGTCATTATCGCAAAGAAAAAGAAGGGCTGATCCCTTCCGCAGCAGAAACGCACGGATCTCGTAATCTTACGGGAACCGTGCGTTCTCTTTTTGTTTGTCAGCAGAATACGTCATCCAGGAAGCAGGGTTCGTAACCGTTTTCCGCAGCCCATCCTACCGCTGTGAAGATCTTCTTCCGGTAGTCTTCCTGATAGTACCGGTACTTCGGGTAGAAATACTGCTCATGGGTTACAAAATTCATCGTTCCTGCCTCATGGGGACATTCGTTTTTCAGATAATCCAGACGGGGTCTGATTTCATCCGCCCCAAACTGGTCGATCACCATCTTGTCCTTTGAGAAAATGATGTCCTCCTCATTGTCCACCCAGAAATCCCGTCCGCAGCAGTGTGCGTTCTGCTCCCGGTTCAGGTAGTAGGCAATGGACGGGCATCCGTTTTCCGTAGTGTAGTAGCCCACCAGACACCGGATTCCCACCGAACGCAGCGCTCTTGCACCTTCCAGAGTGGTTTCGGCGAAATGCAGACCGTTGACGCTGGTGTTCACCTCCGGTCCCGCAAACCGCAGAATCTGGTTCGTCACCTGATGATAGTCATGCAGCAGCTCCGAGTAGGGCGCGTGCTGATAAATGTGGTTGGGATCGTTGGCACGGGCATGGAAAGTGAACTTCAGCCATTCGCTGTTGGCTATGAATTCCTCCCGGAATTTGTCCGGCACCTGATCCAGTGTGAACGTCCGGGTTTCGTCGGTGTAGTAGATATTCATATGCACCTTGGTGCCGTACTCCCCGTGGAGATCCCGGAACAGCCCGAAAAACGGCACCTGAAAGATGGATGAAATTTCGTCGGCGCGCTCGGTCAGCTCCATCATGGACCACACGATGTCGTCAATGGCAAGACGGTATTTCCGGTAGGCTTCCTTGAATCGCCAAACCCGGATCACCGCCTCCGCACCGAACGCACGGGCATCCAGCGTTGTCCGTACGCCGTCCAAAGGCACCTTCACGGTGTACACCGCATCGCAGGCGGTATCGATTTCGTCCCGTCCGGGGTTCATCACCCGCTCCGCCTTCCGCTCGTTCACGGTTACGTCAATATCCTTGCCGCCCACAATTCCGGAAACCAGAAGCCGCACCGGAATCCACAGCCGCTCGCCGTACAATGGCTCCGTGATCAGCTCACCGTCATCGGTCGTCAGCACATCCCCGTCGATGGGAAAGAGAAATCTGATTTTCATGTTGTCGTCCCCTGTCTGTCAGTCTCTGTCAGCCGCAGTTTTTGCACGGATCACCTCAGCGGCAGGCTTTGTGTATTCCTCCGCCTCAATGTGCAGACCTGCGAACAGCTTCATTTCCGCCCACGGAATGTGGCAGTATCCGCCGGGGTTCTTTTCCAGATAATTCTGATGATACTCTTCGGCGGAGAAGAAATTCTTCAGAGGTCCGATCTCCACAAAAAACGGTGCTCCGCTGCTCTTCTCGATTTCCGCAATCCGCTCCGCCGTTTCCCGGGATTTCTCATCCGTATAATAGATTCCGGTCTGATACTGGGTACCGATATCCGCTCCCTGCCGGTTCTGCACGGTCGGATCAATCACGTAGAAATACGCCATCAGAATGGCTTCCAGACTCACCTGTGCGGCATCGTATTCCACACGCACCGTCTCACGGAATCCGGTTTTTCCGGTGCAGACCGTTTTATAGTCCGCGTCTTCCTCGCCGGTGCCGTTGGCGTATCCGCTCCGGGCATCGATGACACCGGGAATGGACTGCATCAGGTGCTCGATTCCCCAGAAGCAGCCCCCGGCCAGATAAATCACATTTGTTTTTTCCATATTCAGCATCTCCTGTTGTTTCTGTGTTACGGCAGGCAGTGTCCGGCGGCGCGGTAGATTTCGTACCATTCCGTCCGGGACAGGGTCACGTCCGCCGCTTTGCAGACATCACTCAGATGATCGGGATTCATGGTGCCGGCGATCAGCTGCATATTTGCGGGATGACGGAGGATCCATGCAGCCGCAGTACCCGTTTTGGACAGACCGTATCTGTCCCCGATTTCCGCCAGTTTCGCGTTGAGTTCCGGGAAATCCTTGTTATCGACGAAATTGCCGCCGAAGAATCCGTGCTGGAAGGGGGACCATGTCTGGATGGTAATCTTTCTGATGCGGCTGTACTCCAGAAATCCGCCGTCATGCATCACGGAGTCGGCATTCTTCATGTTTACGTTCATACCCGATGTGACCATACCGGCTTCGGTGACGGAGAACTGCAGCTGGTTCACCTTGAGAGGCTGTCTGACCGCTGTTTTCAGCAGCTCAATCTGCATGGCGTTGTGATTGGAAACGCCGAACTGCCGTACTTTGCCTGCGGATTCCAGCTCATCGAACGCTTCCGCCACTTCTTCCGGTTCCATCAGAGTATCGGGACGGTGCAGAAGCAGAAAATCCACACAGTCAACGCCCAGCCGCTTCAGGCTTCCCTCCACGGCACTGAGAATGTGCTCCTTTGAAAAATCGTACTGTCCGTTCCGGATGGCGCACTTGGTCTGAATGATGATCTTATCCCGCACACCGGCATGGCGCTTCAGATATTCGCCGAACAGAACTTCCGACTGTCCGCCGCCGTAAATGTCCGCGTGGTCGAAGAAATTGATCCCGTTTTCCAGGGCACAGTCCATAATGGCATCCACGCGCTTTTCATCCAGTCCCGCCATTCTCATGCATCCGAGAGAAACCGCGGACGCCGCCGGTGCTGTGCCGATATTCAGATATTTCATAAGTTATCTCCTGTCTGTTTTTTACTGTGTTTGTCTCTTTTCCGGTCTCCGGTTATGCTCTCCGGCAGATCAGCACTTTTGCGCTGTGAGGTGCGAATCCGGCAAATACGATTTCATTCTCCGCAATGCCCATATCGGTGTCGTCAAAGAGATCGTATACCGTGAATCTTCCGTCAAGGGATACGCGGATCTCCTTCTCTTCATCACTGAAGTTGAAGAGACAGATCATCGTTTTCCCGTCATCAATGACCGCTCTGCCCACCGTGAAGCTGTCGTCGTCAAACTCCGCCGCTGCCGGTACGGGGGGAAGCAGTTTTCTGAGAAGTGCAATGTTTTCTTCACGCAGTGCGGAAATATCATCGCTGGACAGCACCATCCCGCCGGACGCCATGGTATATGCCGCATTGAACAGAAACTCGTTCCGGGTAACGGGGCCTTCCACCCGGGTTTCCCGTCCGTCCGGATCGGTCACGCGAATCATCTTGTTCTGCAGAAGGACGGTATCCGGGTCGTTGATCCAGAGATTGCCGTTCTGCCAGTTTCTGGGGAAGCATTCTCTGGCAAGATGGGTGAAGCGATCCCATTTTCTGGTGTTGTCGTTCGTGATCCGCATTCCGTGAACCGCGCCGATGGAGGGCCACATGGGAGCGTTGCATCCGAGGATGAAGCTGTCGCTGCCCGCCGCTTCCGCGATGGCTTCCATGCCGATCCGATAGGCTTCCACACTGGTTTTGGTGTCGTCGTACCGGTGACCGAAGGGCATGGCTCCCCACATATTGGCGTCCAGCTTGTAGTATGTCACCTTCCACTCCTCGTGCATGGTTCTGAATACGTTTTTCAGATGTGCCAGTGCTTCGGGATGGGTGGGATCCAGCATGTACCAGGGTCCGCACCGCCAGCCGCCGAAGGTCACATCCGCCGAGCAGAGGGGACTGCCGTCCTCATCCTTCACGAACCACTCGGGATGTTCCGTGAAAACTCTGGAATTCTTCTCCGCAATGAACGGTGCCACCCACATGGCAGGCTCGAATCCCTGGGATTTGATGTCAAGGCAGACCTGCTTCACGCCGCCTTCGAATTTGTCCGTGCAGTCCAGCCAGTCGCCCATATGCGCCTGATATCCGTCGTCGATCTGGATGTATTTCAGATCCAGATTGTGCCGCTTCAGTGCCGCCAGATTGTCGTAAATGTTCTGCGCGGTCACATTTGCGCCGTAGACCAGCCAGGAGCACCATCCTGTGGGAATCTCCGGGAAAGCAAGCCGGGGATGGTTCTGTCCGATGGCGGCGGCAAAATTCTTCAGGACTGTGTTTTTCTCGTCCTGCTCAATATAGATCTGCTCCAGCCGGATGCTCTCCCCTGCCGCCAATGTGATGTTCTCGCAGTTGACCGCAATCTGAAGCGTCTCTTCATTGAACCGGATGCAGCCGACAAACCGGAAGCAGGATGCAAATCCGATCAGGACGGAATCCTCTCCGTCCGGTGAGAAGACTGCCATATTGTAAACCTGATGCATATCATCGGGCTTTTTGAGTCTGTAATGGGTATAGTCGCTGTAGGATGCCGTCATTCTGCAGTCCGCGACGGTTCCGCCGTACTGAGCCAGCTTGCTGTAGCCCTCGCCGTATACCTTTGTATCGGGTACAAAGGGCATATCTGCGGTGAACAGCGTGAGATCCCCCACCCTGCATGAAGTTCCGGCAGTATTCGTCAGGGTCAGATCCGCCAGACAACCTTTCATCCGGCAGTCAAGCCGCAGCCCTCCTCCGGGATTTGTATTTAGTTTCAGACGTCCGATCAGTTCGGTCATAGGCAATTCTCCTTTCGGCTTTCCATTCGATTTAGATTCTATAAGAATTTTATCACAGCCATCCCTCCCGCACAATGCACACAGCCCACAATCCTCTCGGCCTTATTTTGTGAATCCTGCACAATTCAAAAAATCCGTCCAACCATCCGCGAAATTCTTCCGGAACTCCGCTCTAACCAAAAATTCCCTGCAAATTCGTGAATTGAGTATTGCAAATCCATGGGAACTGTGATAAAATGATAACAGAATACGTATCATGCGGTATTTGTATACCGGTATATTCCGATAAGGAGAATAAAGAATGAAAATCAAGATTATTGCAGCTGTTCTGACGGTTCTTGCTCTGGCAGCGCTGATTCCCGTTATGGCCGGCGTGGAAGATTCCGATGCTCCCGCCATCGTAATCGATTCCAAAGAAGTTTCCGCAGAAGTGGGCGAAACTGTCAGCGTCAATGTGGGTATTGTCAACAACCCCGGTGTTGTTACCCTGACTCTTCCCGTGATCTGGGATACCGAAGTACTGGAGCTGACCGGCATCACCAACACCTACACCATTCTGGCTGAAACCGAAGAATGCAACGGCTGGCTGGGCACCGATGACTATGAATACGCGCAGTCAAACGGCGTGTATTATCTGGCATGGGACAATGACCTGGCAGTGGAAAACTTCAGCGGAGACGGTATCCTCTGCACCATGGTATTTGAAATCAAAAAGGAATTTACCGAAACCGCGGTCAATGTGGTAATGGAATCGGGCGAAACCATTCTTCCCATCTCTAATATCATGAACTTCGACATGGATGATCTCCAGGACGATTTCACCTACGTGGAAGGCGTTCTTACCGCAGGCGGTTCCGAAGCGGATACCGTAACCGTTCAGGGTACCGTAACCAGCTTCAAGGACAACGATGCCGACATCACCATCGAAATGTTCCGCGAAGGCAACACCACCGGCACTCCCGATTATTCCACTACCGTGAAGGGCAACAGCGCCTCCTACTCTATCTCCGGCGTAACCCCCGGCAATTACATCATCCGGATCAGCAAGCCCAATCACGTAACCCGTGAATACAGCGTAACGGTATACGCACAGTAACCGGGTTTCCCGCAGAATACAAATCAGAAAGGAGCATTTCCTGCGATCTGCTCCTTTTTGTTTTCAAGAATATATGGTTATCCCTGCGGAATAAACGATTCCGGAAATAACAACAGAAATAACAAAAACAAAAATCACCACGGCGAGGAAACAGTAAGTCATGAGAGAAGACAGCAGAAGCGCATGGTATCTGGCCGCCAACGATGCCGTACGCTGCAAAGACGGCAGTATCTATACCATCACCGGTCCCCCGGTCGGTATCGGCGGAAGTTCCGTGCTCTATCCGGCCTCCCGGAGCGGAAGTATGCGTACCTATGTCATCAAGGAATGCTTTCCTTCCACGGACAACGCATACATCCGCAGAAACGGAGTAATCTGTCCGGTATCCGACTCCGATCGGGAAGCAGCCGGCTATCTGGAGCATATGCGCGGATTCTTTGCCACGGAAAAACATCTGGGTCAGATTCTCGCCAGCAAAAGCAGACGTTCCATCGGCGCATGGGAACTGCTCGATTGCGAATCCATCACCTGCGGCGGGGAAACCTGGCCGGCATCGGATGCGGTTTTCACGGTATTTGACCGCCTGGACGAACAGGGCTGCTTCCTGTCGGATATTCTGGCGGAATGCAGACTCGGTGCGGATCCCGCTCACCCGTTCCGTACCGGCGGACTTCCCCATGTTCACACCTCCGCACAGATCATGTGTGAACTTCTGAAAGCACTGAATGCCATCCATGAGGCCGGATACATCCACGGAGATATCCAGGACGGAAACCTGTTCTTCAGCGACGCCAGACTGAACCGGGGCGATCTGGGATTCGGATGTCTGATCGATTTCGGCTGTGCCCGGGAACTGGAAGCGGACGGATTCACTCCTCCCATCCGCAGCCGTGTCATCTGCAGCACCCAGGGCTTTGTACCTCCCGAATGCATACTGAAAAATGACGGACATCTCCGGCTGGGAAAAAGCGCGGACATCTATTCCTGCGGCCGTCTTCTGCTGTTCCTCCTGACCGGCAAAACCTTCTGCAGAAACGGCAGGGACGAAATCCACCGAAATCCCGCACTCAAGCAGCTTCTCCCCTCCGACTGCCGGAAGATTTCCTGTTCCCGCCGCGCCATGGAGACCGTCAACTCGATTCTCGCCCGCGCTCTCCGCAGCGATCCGGAAGAACGGTACCAGGATGCCGCCGATATGCTGGCGGATCTGGAATATCTGGAGCAGCTGTCACGGGAGCCGCGGTATCTCCTGCCGGCCAATCTGGCTGCAACGGACTATTTTGTCCCCCACAGCCGCGATGCCGAGCTTACCTCCCTCAGCCGCATTCTGGCTTACGAATCCCCCGTATGGATCAGGGGGCTGGGCGGCATGGGCAAAACAGAACTGGCAGCGGCATTTGCACGGCAGGAACAGCACCGGCGCGGATGTCCGGCCTTCCTGATTCCGTATCACAGATCCCTCAGAGAAACCATCGCCGACCTGAACTTCACAGGTTATGAATTCCATCCTGCCAAAAAAAGCATGACGCCTCAGGAGATCACAGAGCAGAAATATACCGAAAAAATCGAAATTCTCCGGGAATACAGCAGCGACACCATTCTGGTTATCGACAATCTGTACGATCCAAAAAAGGAATTCAGCGAAATCCGTGCCGAACCGGAATACCGGGATCTCATCGGTCTCTCCTGCAGAATCGTGATCACCACCCGTTACACTGCCCCCGACACTCCGGGTATTGAAATCCGGCCCCTCACCGAACCGCATCTTCTGGAAATGATGCGGTACATCTGCGGAAATTCGGTATCCGACTCCGATCTGCTCTCCCTGATCCGCGCAGTCGGTCATCACACGCTGATGGTAGGGCTGGTCGCAAAAACGATCCGGAAAAGAACCGGAATCACGCCCGAAAAGCTTCTGAACGCCCTCTCCGGTCAGAACCTCAGCTCGGAGGATTTCCCCGCTCTTGCCTCGGACAAGGACAGGGAGTACCGTGAAGCAAGCATTTACGGTCACCTGCGTACCCTTTTCAATATGAATGAACTGACCGATGAAGAATGTATTCTGATGACCCATGCCGCACTTCTCCCGGACTGCGGTCTGGAATATAGGATCTTTGAAAACTGCGTTGACCCGCAGCTGCGTCCGCTCATTCCGAAAATGATCGACTTCGGCTGGATCATCAGTACCACGGAGGATACGGTTAAGGTGCATTCTCTGATCCGGGATGTGTGCTGTGAAGAACTGAACCCGAATATGGATTCGTGCGCCGACTTTCTGAACAGAGCCGCACATTCCTACGATGCCAACGAAGAGTACGATATACGGAAATTCACGCAGCTTGCAGAACTTTTCCGTACCGCCCACAGCATACTGGAAGATCCCCTCGCAATGTGTCTGTTCCACACCAATTATCTTTATTTCGTCATGGGTGACTGGGAGCAGCAGCTTCCTCTGGCCCAGGAGATTCTGGAAATCCGCAAAGAGAATCTTCCCGAAATCAATGCCTATGTAGCTGCAGCCTACAACAACCTGTCCGTGGCCTATACGAACATAGGCAAATACGATCAGGCTCTGCCCTGTTCGCTGAAAGCTGTGGAGATCGGTGAACTGCTCCCTCCGGAAAGTCAGGGAGATCTGACCATCTTCTATGAAATGCTTTCCCTGATCTATGGAAAGATCGGCGAAAGAGATCATGAATTTGAGTATATGGAGAAATCCGCCGAAATCAAATTGGCCAAGCTGGATCCCGACGATCTTGCACTGGCGGATCTCAACACCAATCTTGCCAGTGCATACCTCAACCGCCGAAGCAGACTTGACTACGCTCATGAACTTATGCTGAGAGCTTATCGGATCCGGAGTCAGATCCTGCCCGACAATCATCCCGCTCTGGCCACCTCCCTCATGAATCTCAGCCTGACCGCAATGGCATTGGAAGAGTACGGCGAAGCACTGGAATACCTGAAGCAGGCCCGTGAAATGTTCATCAGCGGAGGAAACGAAAACCATCCCAATATGTTTCTGCTCTGCAACAACGAGGGGACGCTGTACATCTGCCTGGATGACTATGAAAAAGCACTTGTCTCACTGCATGCTGCAGAAGAAATTGCCTTACGGATTTTCCCGGAAGACAGCGCCGAACTTCCAATGCTCTACAATAATATCGCCGCTTCCTACTGCGGACTGAAGCAGCCCGACCTGGCTCATCCTTATCTCATGAAAGCACTGGCCATCACCGATACCGTTCTGCCCGACGACCATGTCCAGTGCGGAAGGCTCTATTATGTTCTGGGGCTTTATTACGCCATGAAAGAAGAACCTGCCGAAGCTCTGCCATGGCTCTGCAAGGCCGAGGAAATCCTCACAAAACATGGTTTCGATACAAACAGAGAGTTTATCCTGAAAGCACTGCTCGGGACAACTTACTTCGATCTGAAAGAATACGACAAAGCCTTTCCCTACATCAGAGCCTGTGCGGAAGCCGATCCCCCCGATCTGATGACGGAACTGGGATTCTGTTATGAACTGGGACTCGGTGTACGCCGCAATCCTGCCCTGGCCTTCAAATGGTACCGGAAAGCCGTGGAATATCATGAAGACGAGGACAACACCATGTATCTCGGCTGGGCCTATCTGGACGGAATCGGATGCAGACCCAATTACGGGAAGGCACTGTACTATCTGAACCGCGCGGCAGAACTCGGCTCGCAGGACGAACATCTCCGGGAACTGATCGAAAAAGCTCAGCATCAACCGGAACAGAGCCGGAACCCGATAAAATCTTTCTTCGGCAGGCTCTTCGGAAAACAATAAAAAAATCAGGCTGACGCGTACCGGATTGTCCGGTTATGCATCGGCCTGTTTTCTTATTCATTTACAGAAGACTGTTCAGGTAAGCGATAATCCGGTTCAGCTGTTCATGACTGACGGAGTTGGCGGTATTGAGGGTAATGAAATCCCTGAGCTGTACTCGGGTTCCGTATGTATATACATGGGGCTGTCTGCCGGCTTTGTCCGTCACGTTCAGACAGGCTTCATCATCCGCAAACAGAACGCAGCCCTCGATCCATCCGCAGGAGATCTTCTGCTGACGGAACGCATTGGAAAGACGGTACACATGGGTTCCCACCTGTTTCAGCGGATTATAGAAAGTCTTTACGGTTCTGCTGCGGTCATCCTTCTCCTGTCTGAGATTTTCGTCGCTCCAGTCACCGGTAATCGTACCCTTGTGGCCTTTCACCTCCACGATGTAAACACCGGTGGGGCCTGCCACGATCATATCCGTTTCGCTTTCCTTACCGTTGTACGGAACAATCAGATTGGTGTATACATGATAACTGCCGGGAAGATGTTCCATGATGCGGAGCGCTTTCTCCTCACCTTCGATCCCGGCCTTCAGAATGCCCCGTTCCCGATCCTCCGCTTCTCTTCTGCCGAAAGATCCGATGATGCACAGAACGGAAAGCACCAGACCGCCGATGCAGATGTAATGAACGGTCTGCAGTACCTTGAAAAGCACGGTTCCCGCTGCAGCTGACAGCAGATCTTTCAGCCACGGTATCGCATATACAATCAACAGCGCACACACTGCCGCCGCAGCCAGTGCACCCAGAAGCACCATCACCCTCACTCTGCCGAGCTGCTTCAGATCCTCTTTGAGTTTTTCGTTTCCGCGATGGATTACAGCCATATATCTTACTCCTTGTTATTCAATTCCCCGTACCGTCCGTTCTGTGCTGTTACTCCTCCTCCAGATCTTCGCAGATCATCTGACGGTTTTCACACATAATGAAGGGAACCAGTTCCGCCGGATCGTTTGTCAGCAGGGAGAGCAGGATGAACCGGTCAAAGGAAAACGGCACATACAGCGGCATGAAATCAAACACCGCCAGAAGGGTGTTCAGGCATCTTCGGTAATACATGATTCCGCCGTCATTGTCCGCATCCGATGCATCCGTCAGCCAGTCCATGATGTCCGCCATGGCACCGTCCAGTTCATCTCCTCCGCGTGCCAGTTTCCGCAGTTCCGCCATTTTTCCGGAAGACGGCGACAATTCCAGAAACTTCACCAGGAAGAAATATCCCATCAGCAAGATATCCCGCCGTTCAACGGGCTGCATATTGTCTCCGCGGCGGATCATACGGTCAACCGCGTTCACGTGTTCGTAATAGTTCTTGCAGAAGATATAGATTTCCTTCCGGAACAGCTCGTTCTGATCCGCACCGGAGTCCTCGGACTGCCACGCTTCGAATTCCCATCCGTTTTCCTGCAGCATTGCCCTGACCAGACATT
The DNA here is from genome assembly GCA_017407225.1 of Clostridia bacterium. Classification (GTDB taxonomy): domain Bacteria; phylum Bacillota; class Clostridia; order Oscillospirales; family CAG-272; genus UMGS1696. The sequence goes on from JAFQWY010000047.1 coordinate 88,814, forward strand.
TCAGATTGGGGTATCCGTCCTCATCCGTCGGCAGCTTTTCAAAAGAGATCAGCTCGTGCTCCCAGGATGCATATTCCGGATACAGCACCGCCAGATAACGGGTCAGATTCATGAACCGGGAACGGCGCGTCAGTGAAAATCCGGCCGCATATTTTCCTCCGCGCAGAGCCGTGAATTCGTCCCGGATGCCGGTCATGAACGCAACCAGCTGCCCGTCCGCATCATGGGAAGGAAGTTCGGAAAACAGAATCTCTTCCAGACCGGTTCCCAGCATCTCCGTCATGCCTTCATGTGCGGAAAACGCGGCTTTTGTCTGTTTCCGAAGATCCCCCGAACTTTCGGCAAAACGGCTCAGCAGGTTTTCCGCATAGCTCCATATCCGTCTGTCCGGACTTTCAAGGCAGTACAGGCAGATGAAATCCTGAGGATTCCGAACACTGTAGAGATCGTGTCCGCAGGACAGAAGGAGCATTCCCGATGCCTCCCTGTCCATGTTCAGCACAAACGACAGCTTGACTGCCAGAAGCCGCTGGATCCCCTGTTCGTCATTGAGATACTTTTTCCAGTTGGCTGTGGATATGGTCAGACCGTGCACACTCCTGGATATGCTGCTGAGTTTTTTCGCAATCCGATCCGTCACGCATCCGGGCCACGGCACATTCTGCTCGGCCGTCAGATCCGGATAATCCCTGCCGCATGTATAATCTCCGAACAGCTCCGGCGAATGAACCTGAAGATACCGGCGCATCAGAAATCCCGGCGTGCTGATATTCTTTCTGTCCGAAAGAAATTCTCTGATTTCCACGGCAGTCTCGTACATTTCCAGAACCGAATCGGCTTCTTCAATTTTCTCCGCAAATATCATATCGATCTGCTGCTGTACCCGGGTAGTGATGCTGTTTGCGTAATCCATCTGATTCAATCCGTTCCTTCCGCATTTATGATTCCTGTTCCGCTCTCTGCGGAATCAGAACAATTCTGCTGCTTCGAATGAGGGAGACACAGGTACAGTCGTCTGCCGGTCTTTCCGTCATCTCCGGAGTGTCGGATCCGTCCGTCAGCAGGAAAATACCTTCAATATCCTCCTGTTTCCACCGAAAAAGCCGCAGATGCTCGAACAGACTGCAGTTCATGGTCAGATATGTGCTGGAAGAATCGATCCCGTTGGCAGGTCTGGAGACAAGTTCAAGACCGTTTCCGTGCTGCCGACGCCGCAGAATCATGCCGTCGCCCAGATGGAGGCACAGGCATCTGCCGTCCTCATGCATGACTGCTGCCAGAATCGTGCAGGCCATCTCGCCGGGATCAAGGCCTTTTTCCCGTGCGCAGACGTTCAGGGTATCTTCCACAATCATCACCAGCCTGCGGAGCAGCACATCCTGTTTTTCCGCAAAACATTCCTCAAACGATCTGCACAGGAATTCGGCCAGTGTTCCGGAAACAAGCTCCGCAGCAAGCTCTCCGGCCGCAAAACTTCCGGCTCCGTCGCAGAGAACCGCAGCACTGCAGTCATTTCCCGAGACAGCCGAATACCGGTCCTGTGAATTCATTCCCCGTTCCGCATGGTATCTTCCGGCAAGAGATACGGCACTTGTGTAAATCATACTGCTGTACCGCCTTTGCCGTACTGTTCCGCCGGTGCAGCGGGATGCCGCGGAATGAAGATTGATGTTGTTGAAATCCGTGTCATTTTAAATCCCTTATGGTAGTATTATACTTTATTTTCGTTCCTTTGTAAAGATTGTGCGGACGGAACGGTCTCCTGTTATTCCGCATTTTCATTGTAACACCCCATTTTTTCCATCGATTTTGAGTTTTGAGATCCCGATTCCCCTTGCACCGGCACGGTATCTGTGATACAATACCTGTAAAACTACGGAAAGAAAGGCGGCTGTCATGTTTCTCTTCACCTTCCAGCGTGATCCCGATTACGGGGATTTTTTCGATGCCCTCGTGCAGGAACACGGCAGCAGAATGTTCTCGGCCGCCTGTGAACTGCTGGAATCCCGGGGCCGTCCCAACCGCGAGGACGCCAGGGACATTGTTCAGGACACGCTTATAAAAGTTTATAAAAATATTTCAAGATTTTACGATCTTGACCGTGAGGAAATCATCCCTCTCCTCGTTATCTATACCAGAAACACCGCAAAGGATTTCATCAAGCGCAAATCCAACCGTCTGCATCTGCCCCTGTTCACCGTTCTGGATGACGAAGAGGAAGAGCTGCCCGTCGCCGATACCGCGCCGCTGCCGGAGGAAGTAATCATCCGTCAGGAAACCGTGGACCGCACCGCCGCCGCCATAGACAGTCTGCCGGAAACCCAGCGGCATGCCGTTCTGCTGAAATACCGCTACGGATACACCGACCGGGAAATTGCAAAAATCCTGTGCATCTCGGAAAGTGCCGTCAGCTCCCGTCTGAACCGTGCCAGAGAATCCCTGAAAAAACTGCTGAAAGGAGAGGAATCATGAACAAGCCCACCCGTAACGATCCCCTGGATGCCCTGCTCTACGCATCCGCAAAATCCGCCGGCCAGAATGAGCGCAGTCAGTATGAATCCGCCTCTCCCGAAAACACCCTCACCGATGCTGAAAAGAAAAAGATCATCCGACGGGCAAAGGATCCCCGCAATCTGAAGAAAACCGCGTCCGTCATCATGAAGCGCGCCGCCGTCATCGTGCTGGTGATTCTGTCCGTCAGCTTCACCTGCGCCATGAGTGTGGACTCGGTCAGAGAAGCCCTGTGGCACAGCATTTTTGAAAACGGCACCTATCATATCAACATCCAGTACATCACGGACGAGGGCGAAGTTCTCCCCGATGCCATCGCCGAATTCAAGGAACCGGATCCCGGGGAAGGCTACACCCGCCGGGAAATCGGAAAGAGCAAGTTCAAGTACCACATCGAATACGACCGGGACGGCATGACTCTCACCTACAGCCAGAGCCTGCTGAAAGACTATGAATTCACTGTCACCGAACATTATTCCGCCCCCACGCCCGAAACGAAGGAAATCTCCGTGAACGGCTGCGACGGAATCCTGATCACCACGGGTGAGCTGCTCTACCTGAACTGGCACGACAACGTGTATGTGTACAGCCTCGGGGGAGCCGTGCCCTTTGAGGAGCTTCTCCGGATCGCGGAAACCCTGCAATAATCCCTCAGCCATACTCTACAATGGGTATGGCTGTTTTGTATAGATCGGGCGGCGTTTTTTGTGCATTTCCCCGAAAACAAAAAATTCCTCCGCTGACCGTGAGAATGGCCGGAAAGAATCGGTTAGGGAAGCAAAAGCGAAAATCACGGAGGCTTTTATGAAAAAACTGACTGCACTTTTATTGGCTGTGCTCACCCTCGCATCCTGCACGGCTGATACGGAGATTGATATTGCAGAAAATCTCGAAACCTTCCGCGATGTTTTTACGGAAGAAACGGAAGCGGGCGAAACCATACTCCCCTACATACCGCCGGAAGACAGCGCTTCCGTCACCGGGATTATAGCGCAGGATTTCACCATTCAGGACGGAAAGTATTATTTTGAGCTCAAACATGCCTTCGGTACCGGCGGCGGTGTGCGTATGCTGGCGTATGCGGATGTGGCAACCGGCAACTATGGTATTGTCTGTCAGGACCATCTGTGTCCCCATACCAGCTCCAAGGTCTGCAAATATGCGGATCTGTCTTATCACTGCTTCACAGACAAACCGGGGGTCTATTATGCTGTCCGTATGGAGATTCCCATGTATCTCTGCCGTGTGGATCTGAATCAAGATATTGTTGAAAACATCCATGAGCTGGATTTTTTCGGATGGGATATGCTCGGATATACCGACGGACGGATGTATTTCTATGAATCCGAATATATGACAGTGGATCAGAAAACCACCTGTATTCCTCATATCTTCTATGTGGATGACAATACCCGCGAAATCATCGAGATTGAACAACCCTCCGGCGACTGGATATATACCAATACCTCTCCGCGTTTTGTCTGGAATGGGAATTTCTACATCTTCACCGACAAAAAAATCGTTAAAACCACTCCGACCTATGATAACCCTGAAGTGATCGCCGATCTGGGAATGGAAATCGAACAGTGGTACATGGATACCGGCACCGGCGAGCTGTATTTCTCCTGCACCAACCCAAATACTCTTACGGGTTCTGTTTATGTGGTGAAAGATTGTATTGAACCGGAAAAAGTGAATCTTCCCCACGAAAACATCTACACCTTCACCCTCAACGCCGACCGGATTTACTATACCGTCTATGATCCTGTGTTTATGGGCATCAGCGGTCAGTCGTTCTTCAAGAAAGAAGGCGAGGAAGACCGAAAATCCTGCGACTACACCGGCGGAAAACTGTATGCTGTTGACAGGGACAATCCTTCCGTCGCCGAGGAAATGGTTTACGAAGTCAGCGGCATCCCGCTGGACAAGGCTTTGAGACTGGAAAGCAGCGTTGTCGTGGGAGATTATCTGTATGTTGATGAAATTAATGTTCTGCGTGAAGTCCGGAACGGGCAAGAGTATATCTCCTTCGACTACGCCCGCGATGTCAGCAAAATCCGCGTGGGACTGAAGGACGGATCGTTTACGAGAATCTCATTTGACTGATTTGGAGGAACATCATGAAAAAACTGACTGCACTGTTACTGACACTCTTCACCCTCGCTTCCTGCACAGCTGATACGGAGATTGATATTGCCGAAGGGCTGGAAACTTACCGTGACACCTTCATCGGGGAAAGCGAGACTGCATATATACCGCCGGATATCGAAGAAGCGATCGGCGGGATCTTTTGCGAATACTTTTCCATTCAGGACAACAAATTCTACTTTGAACTCAAAAAGCGAACCCCGAACAGTGCCGTTTCCATGTATGCCTATACCGATCTGCTAACGGGCAACACCGCGCCCATCTGTCCAGATCCTCTCTGCACCCACGATGCGGCGGAAGACTGCAAATACTACGATTTTCAGCAGGGAATCTGGTTCACGGAACATTCGGGTGTATTCTACACTCACCGCAAAGGTGAAGGTGCTTTGGATATCTGCAAAGCGGATCTGAAAAACGACACCGTGGAGCTGGCATATCATCCTGAAGAAATATTCGCTTCCGTTTTCGGATACTGGGACGGAAGGCTGTATTTTTACGAGAACCTGCATTACACGGAAGACAAAAAGACCATAACCAAAAGACGGATGTCCTATATTGACAATGCCACCGGGGAGATTGTTCATATCGGGTATTTTCCGGAAGGCTTCAGCGGATATCCCATATTTATCAGTAAGGGAAAAATCTACTACACAAGCGAGAAAATACTGGGACGCATGGATCTGGATTTCGAAAACCGTGAGGAACTGCTGGAGCTTCCCTACGGTATGGATCAGTGGTTCTGTGACGAAAACACCGGCGAGCTGTATTTTGCTTCCGTTGATGAAAGCCGGGTAACCGGAGCAGTCTACCGGTATGACGGCGAAAAAGCAGAAAAACTCCCCCTGCCCCACGCTGAAATCTATCTGTTCACCCTGACCAACGAAAAAATTTACTACTCCCCGTTTGATCCCATTTATCACGGTGTGCATCCGTTCAACGGCGGCGTCCATACAGTCAGTTACGATCCCTACCAGTTTGTCTGGGACTATGCAGGCGGAAAAATCTACTCCGTTCCCCGTGAAAATCCGTCTGCCGAGCCGGAACTGGTTTATGACAACGGCGGGGAGACTCTGGTTGCCAATCTGAATCATCCCTATACCATATTCGGCGACTACCTCTACTTTGACGAGATTGAGCTGACCCGCGAAGTGATCGAAGGTGTGGAATATATCTATTTCAATTCCGCACGTGAAACTTCAAAAATCCGCGTAGGACTGAAGGACGGATCATACACAAAGATAAAATTTGAATAATACCGGAGGAACCCATGAAAAAACTGACTGCACTTTTACTGTCTGTGCTCACCCTCACCTCCTGCACAGCCGGTACGGAGATTGATATTGCCGAAGGGCTGGAGACTTACCGGAAGGAGTACGGTACGGAAACCGAAGCACCCTACACGGCACCGGATCTTGAAAAAGCTGTCGGCGGACTCTCCGGTGAATCCTTTTCCATTCAGGACGGACGCTACTACTTCCCCATCCGGAAATCAATCATCGTGGAAGTAAAAACAGGCCCCAATCCGGGTAAGTCACGGAGTTCCGTCGCCGCATATGCCTATGCCGATCTGAAAACCGGAAATTACGCACTGATCTGTCCCGATCCGCTATGTACCCATGCCAGCCCCGAAATCTGTAAATACTACGGCTTTGAGCAGGGCGCATGGTTCACCGAATACACCGGAGTATTCTACACCTACCGTCAGAACAAAGGTCTGGAAATCCACCGGGTTGACCTGCAGAACAACACGGCACGTCTGGCTTATACACCCGAGCAGATGATGGCGAACATCATCGGATATCATGACGGAAAGCTGTATTTTTATGAATCCCTGAATTACACGGAGGATAAAAAGACCGTCCGGCGGCGCAGACTCTCCTGTATCGATGACAGTACAGGAGAAATAACGGAGCTGGGCTATTTCCCGGACGGATCCGAAATCTTCCCGCGTTTTATGAAGGACGGAAAGATCTACTACATGGAAGGCAAAACACTGGGGCGGATGGATCCGGATTTCGGAAACCGGGAGGAGATTCTGAAAACCGCTTACGGTCTTTCCCACTGGATCTGGGACGACAACACCGGGGAACTGTATTTTTCTTCCGTCAACGAGGAACTGCTGGACGGTGCAATCTACCGGTATGCCGACGGTGCCGCGGAAAAGCTCGTGCTTCCCCATGAGGACATATATACATTCACCCTGACCAACGATAAGATTTACTACTCTCCCTATGAGCCGCTCTTTCACGGCATCAATATACTGGCTGCCGGCGATCCTGCACTGGAAGCATCCCCGCGTTATCATGTCTATGACTATACGGGAGGAAAGGTTTACTCTGTGGATCGAAGCAATCCGTCTGCGGAAGCCGAACTGGTTTACGACAACGGCGGAGAATTTCCGGTAAGCAACCTGAATCACCCCTATGTGGTATTCGGGGATTATCTGTACATGGATGAAATCGAGCTGACCCGCGAGGTAATCAACAGCAGGGAATATGTATACTACAACTCCGCCTTTGAAGTGAGCAAAATCCGTGTGGGTCTGAAGGACGGATCATACACAAAGATAAAATTTGAATAATACCGGAGGAACCCATGAAAAAACTGACTGCACTTTTACTGGCTGTGCTTACTCTCACCTCCTGCACGGCTGATACGGAGATTGATATTGCCGAAGGGCTGGAGACTTACCGGGAAGCGTATACGGAAGCCGGACGGGAAACCGAAGTTCCCTACACGCCGCCGGAAGAAATCCAAACCGAAGACACCACCACGCAGTGGGGCGGTATTTTCTCCCCGGATTTCACCGTAAGCGGCGGAAAATACTATTTTGAGACACGCCGGTCTGAAAGCCGCGGCAACTCCGTCAGCATGATCGCATACACCGATCTCGCTACCGGAAACAGCGGTATCCTCTGCCCGGATCCTCTCTGCACCCATCAGTCCGCCGAGGTCTGCAAATACGCCGATCTTGAGGGGATTTACTTCACAGACGAGGAAGGCGTGTTCTATTCCTGCAGGCATACCTTCACCACAACCATCTATCGGGTGGATGTGAACAACGATACCGTACAGACCGCCTGTGCAGTCAACTCGTTCAATGTAAATCTGCTGGGGTACGACAACGGAAAACTGTACTTCTATGAACTGAAGTTCGGCATGGAAGGACGCAAGGCAGGCATCAGCTATCTGATCTCCTGTCTGGATACCGACACCGAAAAGGTCACGGAGCTCGGTTACATCCCCGATGAATGGGCCCTGACGCTGAATCTCATCCTGTTCGTGCGGAACGATGAGATTTACTTCACGGCATATTCCTCGAAGCTGATGAAGACAGATCTTTCCCTCATAAACGTCACCGAGGTCATCGCAGCGGATCCCTGGCAGTGGTACTGGGATGAGGGCACGGATGCACTGTATTTCTCCACCTCCGATCCGGAAAAACAGACCGGCTCCGTCTATGTCCACAAAGACGGAAAGACCGAGCAGATTCCCCTGCCGCATGAGAATATCCACGCCTTCACGATGACGGAGGACAGAATCTACTATTCCCCCTACGATCCGGTGTTCTACGGATTCAGCAATGTGGCGTTCTACTTTGAGGATGATCCCGAGGAGCACAAGGTTTACGATTACACCGGAGGCAAGGTTTACGCCGTGGACCGTGACAATCCTTCCGCAGAAGCGGAGCTGGTCTACGAAGCGTCCGGAATTGACGGAAACCGCATGGCGGATCTGGATAACTGCGCCGTATTCGGGGACTACCTGTATTTCAACGAAATCACCGTCCGGCGGGAGGTACTGGGAGGCGTGGAATTTGTGACGTTCTCCCTTGCCGATGATGTCAGCAAAATCCGCGCGGGACTGAAGGATGGATCGTTTACGAGGATCTCATTTGACTGATTCGGAGTATTTCATGAAAAAACTGACCGTACTTTTACTGGCTGTGCTTACTCTCACCTCCTGCACGGCCGGTACCGGCGACATCGCCGAAGGGCTGGAGACTTACCGGGAAAAATATGAAGAACCCGAAGTGCCCTATATTCCCCAGGATGTGGAATCCGCTTTCAATATCGTGTCCCAGGACGTCTGTATCCGGGACGGGAAGTATTATTTTGAGCTGAAGAAGGCATTCGATCACGGCGGAGGTGTGCGGATGATCACCTGCGTGGATGTGGCCACCGGAAACTTCGGCGCGGTATGTCCCGATCCCCTGTGCACCCATTCAAACAGGGAGGAATGCAAGTATGCCGATCTGTCGCAGTGCCATTTTTCTGATATTCCGGGGGTGTACTATACCTATCTCTTTGACCTGAACTCTCAGATTTACCGCGTGGATCTGAACCGTGACACCGTGGAGCTTGTTTACACCTTCACCGAAGAAGGACACGGTTTCGGAAGCATACGGGGATACGCGGACGGAAAGCTGTATTTTTATCAGATGCTATATGAAACCGCGGACAAAAAAACAGAAACACGTGAAAAGCTCTACTATCTGGAGGAAGCCACCGGGGAAATCGTACAATATGAGCAAACCGACGATCTCTCCGTCTTCACCGGAAGAACGCCTCACTTCATCCTTGACGGATATTTCTGGTTTGTTTCCGGCAATCAGCTGATCCGCACCGATTCCGACTATCGGAATCACACCGTGGTCGCGGAATTTGACAATACTGTCCGGCAGTGGTACATGGATCTGGAAACGAGAGAGCTGTATTTTGCATTCAGGGACGATGAAGCACGCACCGGCTCCGTGTATGTTTACCGGGATGGTGTGACAGAACAGATACCGCTGCCCCACGCAGCCATCAGTGCCTTCACCCTCACCGAGGACAGAATTCTCTATTGCATCTACGATCCCGTGTTCTACGGCATCAGCAAACTGGCGTTTCATGCGGATATGAACGGCGAAACCTATGATCCGGAGCAATACTACACCTACGACATGACCGGAGGAAAGCTGTACGCCGTGGACAGAGACAATCCCTCCGGGGACGCGGAGCTGATCTATGCCTCCGAAAACATCGCAGCAGACAAGCTGGCAAAGCTGGACTCCTGCATCGCACTGGGGGATTATCTGTACTTCGATCAGATTGAAATCACCCGTGAAGTGATCAACGGCAAGGAGTACATCTTCAAAAGCTCGGCGCGCAACGTGGAGAAAATCCGGTACGGGCTGAAGGACGGTTCCCTCTCCCGCGTAACATTCGGAAACTGAATTGATCTGAACAATGAAAGGAACCATCATGAAAAAACTGACTGCACTTCTGCTGGCTGTGCTTACCCTCGCTTCCTGCACAGCCGGTACGGATGATATCGCCGAGGGGCTGGAGACTTACCGGGATGTATACGGCGGAACTCCCGCGCCCGTGCAGACGGAAGCACCTGACGAAACCGAAACTGAAACCGCAATCCCGGAGGAGGATCTCCCCGTGAATTACGGTACCACCGTGGAGGGGATTGTGTCGGATGACTTTACCATCAATGACGGGAAGATGTATTTTGAGCTGCAAGCCAATAATTCGGGAGGGACAACATCCATGCCCGCATACATAGATCTGAAAACCGGGCATTTCGCCTATGTATGCCCCGACCCGCTCTGCTCCCATGACGATGTAAAAAACTGCAAATACTTTGAAACCCAGACATTGACCTTCACGGACAAGCCCGGCATCTGCTACGCTGTCCGATATCAGACTCAACCGTTTACGATTTATCGGTTTGACCTGAACAGGGATACCATGACTCCCATCGCGGAGTTTGAAGGCATAAGTCAGGAACTGATCGGATACAACCGGGGCAAGACCTATTATATAGACTGGGAAAATATAACCGAAGGCAAACAGACCCGGAGAATCACCAAACTGTATTCCATTGACGACAGCACGGGTCAAAACACAGAGATAGGCATTGTCCCGGAAGAATGGGACAGAGCACCGCTTCTGAAGCTCCTGTGGCATGACGGAAAAATCTATTTTACACAATCAACAGCAGAATCCATCACCCTCTGTGTCTCTGATCTTTCGTTTGAAAATGTACAGGAGGTTTTTGAATTTACCGGAGCTCCCGGTACAATATTCCTTGACACAAACACTGGTGAGCTTTATTTCAGCGAATACAATACTGACCGCCGCTCAGGCTCCGTGTATGTCTGCCGGGACGGAGAGGTAATGGAGTTGAATCTGCCCCACGGCGAAATCTATTACTTCACCATGGACAACGATAAATTTTATTACTCCCCTTATGATCCCATCTACTACGGCATCAGCAAAACCGCCCATCTTGCTCTGCTCGCGGGCAAGGATGTGGATATCAATGAGTATAAGGTTTACGACTACTCCGGCGGAAAAATCTATGCCGTTGACCGTACCAACCCTTCACAGAACGCCGAACTCATTTATGACAACAACGGAGAAACCATGCTGTGCAATGGCAACCATCACTATACGGTGATCAATGGATGTCTCTATTACGATGAGGTTGCAGTAATGCGTGAAGTAATAGGCGGAATGGAGTATACCTATTTCGCTTCCTCCCGACAGCAGAACAAAATCCGCGTGAATCTCGCCGACGGAACCACAACGAGAATCTCATTTGAATGACAACGGAGGAACCATCATGAAAAAACTGACTGCACTTCTGCTGGCTGCGCTTGCTCTCACTTCCTGCACAGCCGGTACGGATGATATTGCCGAGGGGCTGGAGACTTACCGGGATGTATACGGCGGAGAAACCGAAGGGAACTGTACCGCACCGGCGGAAATTGCTGACGGGATTCTGTCACAGGATTTCATTCTCAAACACGGCAGATATTACTTTGAGCTCGAGCGTTACGGCACTGTCGAGAAAGAGTTCGGCTCCGTGCTGGGACATAATGTGATGCTGGCTTATATGGACACGGAAACCGGAAACTGGAGCTATGCCTGTTCCGATCCCCTGTGCAGCCACGACAGCGAGCTGACCTGCCGGTACGTGAATCTGGCAGGCTGTTATCCCACCGAAACGCCGGGGGTGTATTACTGCTGCCGCACAGCAGAGCACGCATCCGAAATTCTTCTTGCGGATCTGAACCGGGACACCGTAAAGCACGTCCACACCATGGCTGCAACCTTCTCCGATATCATCGGATATGAGAACGGAAAGCTGTATTTTTATGATAAACTCCGCTCCACGGACGGAAAGCAGACCAAAACCGTCATCCGCTTTTCCGCTCTGGATCACGCGACAGGTGAGATCACGGAACTGGGATATCTGCCCGATACATGGCCCTATCAGACGGCTCTGCCCGATCTGGTTCTGGACGGTCGGTTTTACTTCCGCTCCAACCGCAAGCTGATCCGCACCGATCCATCCTTCCGGGAAATCACGGAAATTCTGGAAACGGAGTTTGAGATTGCTCAGTGGTATCTGGATCAGAACACCGGTGAGTTGTTTGTCTCCTCCGTTGACCGGGAGCAGAATCGGGGTTCCGTCTATGTTTATCGGGACGGATCTGCAGAAAAGCTGGCACTCCCGCACGAGAACATCTTCAGCTTCACCGTTACAGCAGACAAAATCTATTACACTGCATTCGATCCGGTTTATTATGGGATTTCTCCAATAACGTATTATATGAACGAGCAGAACACTCCGGCGCTGATCTATGACTATTCGGGAGGCAGACTGTACGCCGCTGACCGGGATAATCCGTCAGAAAATGCGGAGCTGGTATATGAAATCCCCGCGGTTCCTGCCAATACGATGCCGCATCTCTGGAACATCGCGGTACTGGGAGATTATCTGTTCTATGAAGAGATCAGCCTGTCCGTTCAGGTGATCGCAGGCACGGAGTATGTACAGACCGAAGACACCGCAAAAATCCGCGTGAATCTCGCCGACGGAACCACAACGAAAATCAGCTTTGCTGACTGACAGAACTGCTTATGAAACTGCTGAAATTTGAATTCACCAAACATCTGACGAAATTCACCGTCATCTTCACGTCCGTGATGCTTCTCATCAGCCTTGGCGTGCTGGTTCTCCAGTATGCCGGTGAAGGTACCGGGGATGCCGCACTGATCCGGGAGGCACAGGACGCACTTCTTTCCGACTACGTCAACGACCGTGAAACCTACGATGCCGACTACGCTGATTATGAGGTGCGGCTGCAGGAATTTGAGGACGCGGTCAACACCCGGCGGATGAGCGGAACCTGGTACACCGTCCGTCTGCAGAGCAAAAAAATTGACCTTGACCGCTACGACGATCAGCGCCTGTACCGGGATGCCCAGGCTCTCATCAAGCGCACGGAAGGCTACGGCAATACCGTCCGCACCGTTGTCCGTCAGGCTTACGCAAAAATCGAGGAAATCGGGATTCAGCCCGGCAATTACGTCTATGACTATCAGGCGGCGCTGATCACGAAATACTCGCCCCTGACGGAGCTGGAAATTCCCGTGCGGAATGTGCGGGGCTGGGAAGAATTCTTCACCCAGAAAACGCCCGTGATCTTCCTCGCCGTCACGATGCTGGGAGTATTTACGGGGATCTTCGTCACCGAAAAACGATGCCGCACTCTGAATGTCCTCAGAATCTGCAGAAACGGCGGATGCCGGATGATCCTGACCAAGCTGGTCTGCACGGGGATTTTCTCGGTGATCCTCACTCTCCTGTTCACCCTGACGCCCCTGATTGTGCTGGCGCTGACCACCGGGCTGTCGGATCCGGGAACGGTCATTCAGGCTCTGCCGTCCTTCACTCTCTGTCCTTATCGGATTACAATCGGCGGATATCTGGCAATTTTCGTCCTGATCCGGATCGGGGTATTTCTTGCACTCTCCCTGTTCGTCACCGTATTCGGTCAGATCGCAGGCAGCGAAATCGGAGTTCTCACGGGATCCGCGGTATTTCTGGTGCTCAGTTACCTCTTATCCATGGCGGATCTCTACTCACCCCTGTTTCCCCTGCGGCAGTTCAACTTCTTCGACGGGGCGTTTGTGACCCTCTTCTTCGAGCGGTACCGCGCCGTGAATCTTTTCGGGCATCACATCGGACTGATCCCCTGTGCAGGCATGCTCCTGCTCGGCATCATCGCCATACTGACCGCCCTTTCCTTCGCCGTGAAGCTGAACAGTCCCGCTCTTACCTCCGCGCCCAGATTCCGAAAGAAAAAAACGCGCACTCAGCGGAATCAGACTGCCGCTCCGGTGATGTCCATGTCCCTGTTCCGGTATGAGCTTGCCAAGCACGTTCTGCATCCAAAAGGCATTGCCCTGATCGCACTGGCACTTGCGGCAAAAATTCTGATTTCCTATAACACTTTCGTCCCGTCCCCGTCGGAATACGAGAGAATCTACCGGGATTACCTGAGCGATCTGGGCGGAGAGATCACGGAAATGCAGGATGACTACATCGCCGGGGAGGAAGAGTATATCAATGCCAGTCTCGCGGAATATGAGACAGCCTATGACCGGTATGAGGCCGGGGAAATCACTTATGAAGAGTACCGCACCCTTAGCGAGAAGAAAAACTACGCCGAGCTGGTGCAGAATCCCTTCGGGAAGGTGATTCTGCGGCAGAGTTATCTGAAAGGGATCCAGGCACGGGAGGAAGGATACCGCAGCATCCGGTATGTATATGAGGAAGGGATTCTCCGTCTCCTGTTTGCCGGGCCGGACATTCCTCTTCTGCTCCTGCTTCTTGTGCTGTATTCGGATCTGTTTTCCGTGGAATACCAGTCTGGATTCATCATGATCCTCAGTCTCTGCCGAAAAGGCGGAAAAAACACCTTCCGGGCAAAATTCATCCTGTGCGCGGCGGTGACCACCATCCTGTACCTGATGTTTTCCGCTCCGGATCTGTTCTTCTTCGTAAAATACTACGGCACGGAGTCTCTGTCCGCCGGCATCATGAGCATCCCGGATCTGTCTTCCCTCCGCTGGGATCTGAGTGCGGGACAGTATCTCCTCCTGTTCAAGCTGGCCTGCTGGATCGGGTACCTGATTCTGGCGGCGGCTGCGGCCTCCCTCTCTCTTCTTGCAAAGAATACCCTCACCGCCGCAGTTGTTTTTCTGGGGACGGTATTCATTCCGATTTTTCTGGATATTTTCGGCATCGGAGTTCTGCATTCCGTCAGTGCCGGGGTTCTGCTCTGCCCATCCCTCCTGAACAGCTGCCTGATCCAGTATCTGATCTACCTGGCCGCAGTTCCGGCACTGCTCCTGACGGGCAGAAGAAAAGGACACTGGTCATCATAAAAAAATCCCCTGCCGCGATCTTCTCACCGGGATCACGGTCAGGGGATTATACGAAAAAAACGGGACTCCGACAGAAGACCCGTAACAGTTTTAGTATATCACATTCTCCGGGAATTGTAAAGACCTTCTGTGCAATTCCTACATTTTCCTCCGATTGCACAAAAAATTATTGTTCGTTTCTTATAAATTACCGATTGCATTTCCCGGAGAAGTATGATATAATACAGACACAGAAGAAAGAGAGGTACAGTCCGATGTACACAAGATAGTACAGGACATTCTTCCCGGGCAGTTCCGATCCGAATTGACGGAAGAAAACAACGATCAATAAAAGATCCTGTTTTCCGAAAAAAGGAACAACCTGAAAAAATGTCCGGTGTAAGACCATCGTCTCCGTATTAACCTCCAGCGGATGACAGACAACAGAAAGTGAGGATCACAAAAGATGTTAGATATCAAGAATCAGAAGTGACCCTTGATTGCGATCTGTAAAGAAAGAACGCAGTCAGGGGTCACTTTTATTTTTGCTGTCACATCAGAATTCCGGACGGTGAAATCATACGGAATGAAATCACCGCCCGTCACAGATATCGCTCAGCCTTTATAGAACCGGTATTTTTCCACAGCATCCAAAACGGCCGCCATGTTTTCCAGAGGAATTTCGTAGTTCAGCTCCACGTTCAGCCCCAGACCGCCTTCGGGGAGGTACAGGGATTCCACCGCTTCCGCCACATGGTCGAACAGGCGGGAACGGTCGGCTACGGGGAACAGCTGACGGTCCAGATCCAGATTGATGGGAATAATCCGCTCCTTCCGGCATACCCGCACCAGATTGTCAATGCCGTTTGCCCGGTACTGTGGATTGATCATATCCACGCCGCATTCCACCAGATCCGGCATGATTTCGTAGATGCATCCGTCGGTGTGCATATAGATCAGCTGGGAAGGCTTATATGCCTTAATCATGCCGTAGAGAGTCCGGAAGCAGGGTTTCAGATACTTCCGCCATCTCTCCGCACCGATGGCAAGCCCCCGCTGCATTCCCAGATCATCGCCGAAATACACAATGTCACCCATACGGGGAAGAATCGCCGCCACCTGATAGATGTTGTACTCCAGAACCTTGGAAATCAGCGTCTGAATGGCGTCCCCTTCCTCGGCGAAATAGACCATGGCATCCTCGAATCCGCACAGATCCAGAAGCCGCAGATACATAAAGCCGTGGGGAAGTCTGCCGTTCCGGGGCGAGGGAATCTGCAGGCTGTAAATATCTTCCTCGGACTTCACGGGATGTCCGGTGACGATGGCCTCGTTGCCCGCGTGCTCGTTGGACCAGACACAGTTCCACTCGTCGATGTAAATCCCCTTCCTGTAGCTGGGAGATAAGGTGTTTTCGATGTGCTCATAGTCCACTTTCCGTCCGCCGAAGAACTGGGGATACTGATCGGTGAGACGCTGCAGCTCTTCGCCGTATTTTATCCACGCCGCCGGAAGAATGGATACGGATACCGGAATGGTATCGGGATGTTCCATGCGCACCGCCTGAATCAAATCTGCCATTTTCTGCCTCCTGTCTGCCTGTGACGGCAGTTTTTTTCTATTATACCACATCCCGACGCCTTTGTCACGGGAAATGCGGTTGTTTTTTATGTATTACTCCGGAATTGTCCGGGTTACCCGCGGCAGTGCATTGTCATGGCACACAAACTGTATGTGTACAATTTGGTTATTCCGACATAATTACTGACATTATTCATTAAATCTATTGACTGTTTCCACGAAATGTTGTAAAATAGAGTGAACGAGCAGCACCGTTGATGCGCCTGATTCTTCACACGGTGCTGCTTCCTTATGAGAGGACGTATTCCCATGACTGTATTCCCCTTTTTCCGGCCTGCTGCATTTCTGACTGCAGTTCTGCTGCTGTTATCTTCCTGCGCTCCCGGAAACAGTCCGGCAGAAGCGTCCGAATTCGTTTTTGACACCTATGCCTCCTACAGGGTCTGCGGATCCGATGCCGCGCATACACTGGATCTGCTGTCACAGCGGATGAACGAGCTGAACGGCATCTTTGAACTCTGCTACGATGTTCCCGCGAATCAGCTTCCCGAAAACGCCGTCTACACCGACTGCATTGAAACAGGACGTTCCTTGACGGAGCAGTACGGCCGCGGCATCAGCATGACCTGCGGTTCTCTCACCTCCCTCTGGGGCATCTCGGACGGCAATTATCACGTCCCCGATGAGAACGAGATCGCCGCCGCCCTTGCCTCAGTCACCGATGACGGAACCATCCTTGACGGAACATGGCTGGATTTCGGTGCGGCTGCCAAGGGGTATGCCTGTGACGAAGCCCGGCGTATCCTGGACACCGCCGGTACGGAATATGCGGTCATCTCCTTCAGCTCCTCCACCCTCCTCTATGGGCAGAAACCGGACGGAAAGTTCAGAGCCGGCATCACCCACCCGGACGGGGACGGATATCTGGGCATCATCCAATCGGAGGCGGCATTTATCTCCACAAGCGGCGGATACGAACGGTACTTTGAAGCGGACGGTCAGCGGTTCACCCATATTCTGGATCTGGAAACCGGACGTCCGGCGGAAACGGATCTGGTCTCCGTCACCGTGATTGTTCCGGCATCCTTGGAAAACGGCGGCATTCTCTCCGACTGGCTGTCCACGCTGATTTACATTGAAGGAACGGCAGAACTCGACAAATGGATGGCATACAGCGAATTTTCCGTCATCGCCGCAGACGAATCCGGGAAGATTTACACGGATTTCGACGGATTCACCCCGGACAGCGGCAGCGGATACTGCCTGCAGTGAACCGATGAACAACAAAGACAGACATCTTCTGAACAAACGGGACGCCGTGATTGTCGCCGTTCTCCTCCTCCTTTCGCTGTGCGGGCTTCTTCTCCCGAAAGGACAGCACGGAAGCTATGCCGTGATTACCTTCGGCAGCGGATCCTCTGCACGGGTTTCGCTGAGCGAGGACGGAAGCTACACCTTCCCCGAATCCCCCGGCATGGTTTTCACCGTCAGCGGCGGCGCAATTGCCGTAACGGAAAGCGGATGCGGCGATCTGACCTGCGTGCGGACGGGAAGCATTTCCAGCCCCGGAGAGGCCATCGTCTGCGTCCCCGGACAAACCGCTGTGACCGTGGAAGGCGAAGAGTCCGGAGATTCCCTCGACGTGGTACTGCAATGAACAAACTCAAACCCAAGCATGTATCAGCGGCACGGTACACGGCAGTCATGGGACTGCTGTTCGCCTCCGCTGCTGTTCTGAACTGGATCGAAAGCATATTCTCGGCGGCACTGCCGGCAGGAATGCGCGTGGGTCTGGCCAATATCGTCATCATGGCCGCCATTCTCACCCTCAATCTGCCCTCCGCCGCACTGCTCGTGATCCTGAAATCGGCATTCGTGTTTCTCTCACGGGGATTCACGGCCGGAATGATGTCCTTCGCGGGCAGTTTTCTGGCATTTGCCGTTACCGCACTGCTCTTCCGCCGCACAAAAGCCACCTACATTCTCACCAGTGTACTGGCTTCGGCGGCTCATTCGGCAGGCCAGCTGCTGACAGCACGGCTTCTGCTGGGTACCGATGCCGTTTTCGCATACGGAACCCTCCTGGCCTTCAGCTCCGTTCCTGCCGGAATCTGCACCGGAATCGTCCTGAAAACCGTGTTCCCACGGCTGCAGAAAATTCTCGGAAATACCTTTGAATCCACATCATCCAACAGGGAGGATTGATTAAATGAACAGGCTCAACGGCATTCACCTGGCTCATGACAAACATACCCAGGACTGCGAAACCTTACAGTTCCCCCTTCCCCAGACCGTGGTGCTTCCCATGTCCCAGCATATGGGCACGCCCTGCGACTGTCTGGTCGGGAAAGGAGATACGGTCACCGTGGGACAGAAGATCGGCGACTCCTCAGCCCCTCTGTCCGCTCCCATCCATGCATCCGTCTCCGGTAAAGTAATTGATATCATCGACTATCTGCTGGCAAACGGCAGCGTCTGCAAAGCCGTTGTCATCGAATCGGACGGTCTGCAGACCATGTGCCCCGATCTCACCCCTCCGCAGATTACCGACAGACAGTCCCTGATCGCGGCTGTACGGGAATGCGGTCTGACCGGTCTGGGCGGTGCCGGCTTCCCCACCCATGTCAAGCTGAACTACGATCCCGAAAAAACACCGGTGGATACCCTGGTGATCAACGCCGCAGAATGCGAACCCTACATCACCAGCGACTACCGGGAACTGATGGAGCACAGCGGATGCATCCTCGCCGGTGTACGTCTGCTGATGAGGCATCTGGGAATCGCCGAATGCAAAATCTGCATTGAAAGCAACAAGCCCAAGGCCATCGAGCGGATGAAGCAGCTGACCGAAGGCGAAAAGCACATCAACGTGGTCACCCTTCCCTCCGAATACCCCCAGGGCGCGGAAAAGGTCATCGTATACTCGGCTACCGGCAGAATTATCGGTGAAGGCGAGCTGCCGTCCGCACAGGGTGTCATGGTAATGAATGTGTCCACGGTTTCCTCCATCGCCCGGTACGCACGGGACGGGATTCCGCTGATCAGCCGCCGTGTAACCGTGGACGGTGATGCGGTATCGGCAAACCGCGGCAACTATCTGGTTCCGCTGGGCACCAAAGTTTCCGAACTTCTCACCGAGATCGGCGTAAACAATGCCAAAAAGATTCTTGCGGGCGGACCCATGATGGGTACCTGTCTCTATGATACCGAACAGTCCGTGACAAAGTCCACCAATGCCATTCTCGCATTCGGTCAGTGGGAAACCCAAAAATCCAGTGCCTGCATCCGCTGCGGACGATGCATCCGCACCTGTCCGTTCGGGCTGATGCCGCTGATGATTGAAAAAGCTTACCGGGAAAAGAACGTGGAAGACCTGAAAAAGCTCAAGGTCACGCTCTGCATGAACTGCGGATGCTGCTCCTACGCATGCCCCGCTCACCGTCCCCTGGCCGAAACCAATCAGCTGGCAAAGGCTCTGATCCCGAGAAAATAAATCCAATTGATTACATAAAGGAACTGATGATATGAACGGATTATTAGTATCGCCGTCCCCTCACCGCACCGGTCAGGTATCCACGGCGAAAATCATGCTGGCAGTCATTCTGGCACTGGCACCGTCTGCCATCGCGGGATGTGTTTATTTCGGTCCCCGTGCCGCTGCCGTTCTGCTGGTCTGCATAGGCTCCTGCGTGGGCTTTGAAGCTCTGGCACGGTACATCATGAAGCGCGAACAGACAGTCTATGACCTGTCCGCAGCCGTAACCGGACTTCTTCTGGGCATGAATCTCCCCGCAACCACTCCCTTCCATGTGGCCATCATCGGCAGCTTCGCGGCAATCGTTGTTGCCAAGCAGATGTTCGGCGGTCTGGGACAGAATTTTGCAAATCCCGCCATCGCCGCAAGAATCGTTCTGCTGCTCTCCTTCGCGGACAGTATGACCACCTGGGTCGTTCCCTTCTGGTACCGGAACAATCTGGACACCGTCACGGGTGCGACTCCTCTCGGTGCGGAATGGCTGACCTTCACCGATGGCGGCGCAGCTCTGAAAATGGCTCCCTTCACCCTTGGCGAAATGTTCCTCGGTCAGACCGGCGGATGCATCGGCGAAACCTGTGCGGCCGCTCTTCTGGCTGGCGGTATCTTCCTCATCGTTACAAAGGTGATCTCCGCCTCCACTCCTCTCGCATATATCGGATCCTTCGCGCTGCTGACCCTGATTTACACCGGAAGCCTCACCGAAACCCTCTACGGCGTTCTGGCAGGCGGTCTGATTCTGGGTGCCTTCTTCATGGCGACCGACTATGCGACCACGCCCGTAACCGCTCCCGGCAAAATCATCTTCGGTGTGGGCTGCGGCCTGATGACCTTCATCATCCGCAACTTCGGCAGCTTCCCGGAAGGCGTTTCCTTTGCCATCCTGTTCATGAATCTGCTGACTCCCTACATCGACAAGCTGACTCTCACCACTCCCTTCGGTGCGAAGAAACCCGCAAAGCCCGCGAAATCCGGCGGAAAGGAGTAAACCATGTACAAAGAAAGAATCAAGCCGCCGATGGTGCTGACGCTGATCTGTCTGATTGCCTGCGGACTCCTTGTGGCGGCCTATGAAATCACCTATGTTGACAACACCGGCGTAATGACGGAAGAACTGATCGACGGAATCAACTCCGTATACGGTTCCGGCGCATCGGATGCCTTTGAAATTCTGAAAAACGAAGACGGCTCCGTTCTGACTTATCAGGGCGTCGATGCCATTCTCTCCGACGGACGCTGCACTGCCTTTGAGGTGACCACCAGCGGCTATTCCTCGGACGGTCTCCACTGTCTGGTAGGGCTGGATGCCGGCGGTACGGTCTGGAAGGTTGTCATCCTGACCATCGGCGAAACTCCCGGTCTGGGCACAAAGGTACAGGACAAAAACTTCCTTTTGCAGTTCCGCGGCGTCAATTACAGCCACACTCTTGCTCCGGAAACCGGCGCACCGGTGAAAGCCAAAGCTGTATGGGGAACCCGTGAGGAAATCAACGAACTGCAGAAAGCATCCGCCGAAGTCATCGGCACCTCCCACACCTTCGCCCTGGATGCCGTCACCGGCGCAACCAGATCCTCAAACGGCGTTTACGAAGCCGTAAAGATCGCTCTGGCAGCCTATAACGAAATGAAAGGAGGCGCACAGTAATGGCGGAAAAGAAAAAAGGCAATTTCTATGAGTTTACCAAAGGTCTCATCAAAGAAAACCCCACGCTGGTAACCCTTCTGGGTATGTGTCCCACTCTTGCCGTTACCACCATGGCCTCCAACGGCATCGGCATGGGGCTGGCAACCACCTTCGTTCTGGTCTGCTCCAACATCGCCATCTCCCTGCTGAAAAACGTCATTCCCAAGGCTGTGCGGCTCCCCTGCTTCATCGTCGTGATCGCCAGCTTCGTAACCCTTATCGAATTCCTTCTCAAGGGATATATCCCCGCACTGTATGACAGCCTGGGTCTGTTCCTTTCCCTCATCACCGTAAACTGCATCATTCTCGGCCGCGCGGAAGCGTTTGCATCCAAAAACGGTGTGTTTGCATCCGCCCTTGACGGTCTCGGCATGGGTCTTGGCTTTACACTCGCCCTCTTCACCATGGGCTCCGTCCGCGAAATCATCGGTACCGGCCAGTGGATGGGCATCAATCTCCATCTCCCCGTTACCATGACCATGTTCATCATGCCCGCCGGCGGTTTCTTCACTCTCGGCTGCGTCATCGCTCTGGTCAACAAGATTGCCAACCGCAAGCCGCCCCAGGAAATCGGCTGTGCTGCCTGCCCCAATGCCGCAACCTGTCCCACCTTCAACAAAACCCTCGGCGGTAAAGAAGCGGTCAAGGAGGAATCCGAATCATGAAAGAACTTCTCGTAATCCTTCTCAGCGCAATGCTGGTGGACAACTTCGTGCTGTCCAAATTCATGGGGATCTGCCCCTTCCTGGGTGTCTCCAAAAAGCTCGACAGTGCCGTCGGCATGGGCATGGCCGTAACCTTCGTCATGGCCTGTGCCACCGTCTGCACTTCCCTGATCTACTCCCTGATTCTTGTTCCCATGGGACTGGAATACCTGAAAACCATCGCGTTCATCCTCATCATCGCCCTGTTCGTACAGCTGGTTGAAATGATTCTGAAGAAGAAAATGCCCTCCCTCTATCAGGCTCTGGGCGTGTACCTTCCCCTCATCACCACCAACTGCGCCGTACTGGGTGTAACCATCCTCAACATCGACAACAGCTACAATATGATCCAGTCCATTGTCAACGCTGTCGGTGCCGGTCTGGGCTTCACTCTCGCACTCATCATTTTCAGCGGCGTGCGCTCCCGGGTCAACGCTGCGGATATCCCCAACACCTTCAAGGGAATTCCGGCAACCCTCATCGCCGCTTCCATCGTATCCGTCAGCTTCATGGGCTTTTCCGGACTGTTCGGCTGATCCACCAATGTGAAAGGAACAAGAAATTATGACCACATATATTTTCCCCATGCTGGTTTTCGCTGCCATCGGTCTGGTGGCAGGTGTTCTGCTGACAGTCTGCTCCAAGATTTTTGAAGTCAAGGGTGACGAAAAAATCGAGGCCATCTCGGAAGCGCTGCCCCAGGTCAACTGCGGTGCCTGCGGTTTCTCCGGCTGCAGTGACTATGCTTCCGCCATCGTGAACAGCGGTGCCCCCATCAATATGTGCAAGCCCGGCGGCAACGAATGCGTCAAGAAAATCGCCGGCATCATGGGCATGGAAGCCGTAAAGGTAATGCCCCAGGTGGCTGTGGTTCTCTGCAACGGCGACTGCCATGCAACCAAGTACAAGTTTGAATTCCAGGGCGTGGAATCCTGCAGAGCGGCAAACCGTCTATACAACGGTGCCAAGGTCTGCACCCACGGCTGTCTTGGCTTCGGGGACTGTGCCGCTGCCTGCCCCCAGGATGCCATTCTGGTCATCGACGGTCTGGCGAGAATCGACAAATCCAAGTGCATCGGATGCGGACTCTGCGTGAAGACCTGTCCCGACCACCTGATCGTTCTCAGAGACATCGACAAAAAGATCGACGTATGCTGTTCTTCCACCGATGTGGGCAAGATCGTCCGTTCCACCTGCTCCCACGGCTGTATCGGCTGCAAGATGTGTGAAAAGAAATGCCCTGCCGATGCCATTCATGTGGTAAACAACATCGCCCGCATCGACTACAGCAAGTGCCATGCCTGCGGTATCTGTGCCGACGCCTGCCCCACCAAGGCAATCCGCAAGTGCGACATGATTTACGACATTTAATCATCAACCGCAAAACGCCTGTCTGCCGGATTTTTGGCTGCAGACGTTTTGTTTTTCCCCATACCAAAGGAGGTTAGTATGGCAGTTTCCATGATCCCGGAATACGACAACGGTTTATACATCCTCAGAGATCAGGCTCTCCGGGACGGTCTCTGGCTGAGCGTTCGCTTTACCGGCGTATCCGGCTGTTCCCGGATTCATATCGCCGCAGACGACCCAGATCACGTTATTTATTCCCTTTCCGTCATCGGATGTGCGTTTTTCCCGGAAAAGGATGTATCCCATATGCGGCTGAAAGGACTGGACGGTATCCATACCCTGTATCTGAAGCCGGCATCGGGATTCCGGATTCTCTCCGCCGGGCTGAACGAAGAATGTCCCGTTCCCGAATACATCCCCGTTCCCGACGATGCGGTTCCTCCATCACAGTCCCCGGAATGGACGGCAGTGGATGAGCTGGGACGGCGTACTTTCGATGCGGAGGACGTCCGGGGATACCGTTCCGACAGAAAGGTGGGAATTTTCTACTGGTCCTGGCGTGACGCTCACTCCGCTCTGGAACCGGTGAATGTATCGAAAATCATGCGGGAAACTCCCGGCGCCGAATACAACGAAAACCATCCGGCATGGGGCGAAAACCGCAGAACCCAGGCCTTCTGGAACGAGCCCCTGTACGGGTACTATCTGAACCGCGACCCGTATGTGATCCGCCGTCATGCCGTTCTGCTGGCAAATGCCGGAGTGGATATGGTCATGTTCGACTGCACCAACGGCTCCCTCGTCTGGAAGGAATCCTACGAGCCCATTCTGGAAGGCTTCCGCGCTGCCCGTGCCGACGGAATCAACGCACCGAAGGTGGCATTCATGCTGAATTTCGGTCCTCTTCCCACCAGTGAAGAAATGCTCCGCGCCCTGTATCAGGATCTGTATGCCCCGGGACGATACCGGGATCTGTGGTATCTGCACGAAGGAAAGCCCCTGATCATGGCGTATCCGGAATGTCTGCCGGAGACAGGAAGCTGTGAACAGGATACCGCACTCTTGAACGAAATCCGTAACTTCTTCACCTTCCGGCCCGGTCAGCCGTCCTACGGATACGGACCGACACAGACCAGAATGTGGGGATGGCTGGAAAAATATCCCCAGCATAAATTCGGTCAGCGCCCGGACGGTTCCGCGGAAATGATGACCGTCGGTGTGGCGCAGAACTGCAATGACGAGCTGATCTGCACCTACTTCAACAACCGCGGCACCTACGGCAGAAGCTATACCCACCGGTACGGCCACAGCCTCCTGAACGACACTTCCTATCGTTACGGATACAATGTACAGGAACAGTGGGACCGTGCCATCGACTGCGACCCGGACTTCATTTTCGTCACCGGATGGAACGAATGGATCATGGGACGCTGGCACGAACCGTGGGTGAAGGATCCGGACAGCACCCAGCTTGCCTTTGTGGATCAGTTCGATCTGGAGCACAGCCGGGACATTGAACCCGACCGCGACGGAATCCGCGACACCTACTACCTCCAGCTCTGCTCCAACATCCGCCGCTACAAGGGCGCACTCCCCAGACAGATGCCCTCCGCCCAAAAAACAATCCGCACAGCCGCCGATTTTGATGAGGTTCAGCCCCTCTACCTCAGCGAACGGGGTACCACCATCCACCGGGACTGCAGAGGATTCGGCTCGACCCACTACACCAACACCACCGGACGGAACAACATCATCGCGGCAAAGGTGGCGCGGAATCCGGAATACGTCTGGTTTCTGGCAGAATGCGCCGGGGAGATCACCGAAAAATCCGGTGACTTCCACATGACACTGTACATCAACCTGAACCGGTGCCGGAATACGGGCTGGGAGGGCTACGATCTTGCAGTCAGCCGCACCGCCGGATCCGGAGATGTTGTCCCCCTCGAACGGTACGGTACGTCCGGTTTTGAGAAAATCTCCGACATTCCCTTCCTGCAGGAGGGCAGAACCGTCATTTACCGGCTTCCACGATGCCTGTTCGGCGACGGTCCGCTGGATTTCGAATTCAAGTGGGCGGACAATGTGGGTAACAACGACATCATGGATTTCTACTGCGACGGCGACACCGCACCTGCCGGACGGTTCAACTACATCTTCCGGGAGTCCGGCTTCCCGATCAGATCCGAATAATACAGAACGGCTGCTGTCCCGGATATACAGGAACGGCAGCCGTAAGTTTATGCTTTTGTATAGGTGATGCAGGCGGCAAGCTCCTTCAGTCCCCATCCCGATGCAGCCGCGGCAAACATAGCGGCACCGAATGCTGCCTCTTCCATGTGGGCGGGCAGATATACCTCCATGCCGAACACATGGCTGAGCATCCGGCGCAGAGCAGGATTCTTCCGCACCGCATTTCCGGAAATGATGAGCGTATCCGCAGAATTGTGAGACATCTGCAGATACATTCCGTACAGCTCATCCGCCATTCCCCACAGCGTACCGGCAATCATGGCCTCCGGTGTCAGATTATCCTCGGAAATTCCGTCAACAGCACCGCGCACACCGGGATCTCCACGGGTTCCGCAGAACGATGTCCGCACTTTCAGGAAGTCCCCTTTTTCCAGACCTTCCTCCGCCAGCCGGTTCATGACCTCATACTGTTCCCTCTCCGGCATTCCGCAGGCTTTCACATAGCTCCGGAAAAACCGTTCCATCAGGGCATAGGCACGTCCGCCGCAGAGAGCAGATCCGCTTGCCAGCCAGCAGTTCTCCAGATAGGGGCGGATTTCCATGGCCGGGTCATCTCCTGCCGGTCCGGGACTGCCGCTCATCACCGAAATCTGGCTGCCGGTTCCGAAATTGGCAAGAACCGAATGCTCCGGATCCTTTACCGAACCCATGAAGCTGGCCTGATTGTCGCCGATGGCTGCGCTGACCGCAATTCCGCGGTAGTATCCGGCAATCTCGCACTTTTCCGTCACATCCGGCAGAAAATCGGGATCCAGCCCGCACCGCAGAACAGCGTCCCGGTCGAAGACATTGTCACAAATCCGGTACAGTCCCAGACTGGCGGCATTGGAGCTGTGCATCAGGGGCTTTTTCCTGCCCGTCAGCTCCATGACCAGATAATCCATCACGGTGCAGAGCATGACAGCGTTTTCCGGCACCGTTCCGGCAAGGGTATTGGCATAATGGGTGGCAAGTCCGTAGCCGGGAGAGACCCGGTATCCGGTCAGTTCCTCCATCCGCTGACAGGGGGAAGGCGATCCCAGCCCGGCACGCTGATCCTGCCAGGTATACAGGGGGGATACCGCGCGTCCTTCCCCGTCGATGTACAGAATCCCGTGCATCTGACCGGTGATTCCGATGGCCTTCACTCCGGGATACCGTCCCAGCAGGGAATCAAGCAGTCTGCCGATCCGGCTTCTGATCCGATCCGCATCCTGCAGTTTCTCCCATACCCGACCGGTGGGAATGTCGGATCCGTTGGCAATGGTATAAACCCCGGCAGGCATTCCCGTATTCACATCCAGAACCACGGCGCTGATGGTGGTGGTACCGATATCAATTCCGATGAAGGGCGTGATCGGAGCCGCAGTCTGCTCCTCGTTTTCCGCATCTCCGGCAGGATCTCCCGACAGAATTTCCGACAGATCCCACAGCTCACCGCCCAGCAGACGGCTGCACAGCTTTACCTGATCCATGGCAATGTCGGCTTCATTCCGGAGCTCCGACAGCCTCTTGTTCAGCATTTCGGAAGTGGAGATGACATTGTCCTGCCACAGCTGGATGTCCGCCAGCGATACCCCGGCCTGCCTCAGAACCGCAATCCGCTTCAGCCGCTCCACATCGCTCTCATCATATTCCCGGTAGGAGTTGTCCGAGCGATCCACGCACAACAGCCCCTTTGCTTCATAAAAACGGATGGTTTTCCGGCTCAGCCCCGTCAGAAGCTCCACATCACGAATCCGCATACACACCTCACCCAATGTTTTTCTACATTATAAACTATCCCCCCGGCGGACAGTCAAGGGAGATGGCTGTAAATATTCTATGAACAAAAGGCTGCCCCCACAGAACGTGTCCTGCATGAGGCAGCCTTGCTTTGATTTACCAGATTACCTTTTCATCCTTGTCCATGGACAGAGCGGCATAGTCCACGGTGAGCTTTGCCCAACCGTCCAGAGAAATACCGATAAGCCCTGTTCTGTCGGCAACCTTGCCGATGGTGGAGTAGATCAGACCGTTGTCCGCAAAGATTTCCGCGCCGAGGGTATCGAAGATCATGTCCACATTCATGCCGCCGTCGTAGGAGAGAGGCGCGGTGCATTCGCCGTGGGTGTAGGTGTTGTTCTTCGGGCTGAACCTGATCTCCATGCCGAAGCAGCTGAAGGTGAAGTCGTCGGATGCGGGATCGATGGTCATCTTCACGCGGAGAGCCGCCTTGTCAACGGGCTTGCCCAGGGAAATCCGACCGCACTTGCCGGAGAAAGAATTGCGGTTCCATTCGGAGCACTCCAGAAGTTCCGCTTCTTTTACGGGCAGGGAGCCGAGACGGATGGTGCCGTCCACGTTCTTCAGGAACATCTCAGTGGGAATGCCCATCTGGGAGTTGAAGACCGCGCCGGGCGCTCTGTTCTGCCCCCACGGAATCTTGATCCGTCTGTCTCCGGTACCGGAGTAGGACTGAGCCGCATAGGAGCAGCCGGGACCGATGTGGTAGGGGAGGTTATCCTGTTCGGGAACGAAAGTGCCGTCCCTGATTTCGCCGATGATGTAGCTGTCGTGCGCACCGGAGAACACCCACTTCACGCCGCCGTCGACCGCATTTTCAATGCAAAGGGGATAGAAATCGGGGCATTCGTTGTCCAGGGGAGTATGTACATCCGCGATCTTTTCCCAGTCGAGGAGGTTGTCGGATGCGAAAATGCAGTATTCCGCGCCGTCCAGATACAGGGACAGGGTATATCTGCCCAACTCGTCGGACCACTGAACCTTGGGGTCACGGTTGCCGCCGATGATGTGGGAGATGATGGGATTCTTTTCGTACTTGGTGAAGGTTTCGCCGTTGTCGGTGGAATATGCAAGGCACTGGGTGAAGGGAACGTCCCTGGACTGAACGCTGTTGTTTCCGGCTGCAGTATAGTACAGGAGGATTGCGCCCTCGCCCAGACCGGATACGTTTCTCTCGTCGCAGACAGCGCTGCCGGAGAACATGGTGCCGGTTTCATCGGGGAACAGCGCATCGCCCAGCTCGGTCCAGTGAACCAGATCTTCGGATACGGCGTGACCCCATGTCATGTTGCCCCAGTTGACGCTGGTGGGGTTGTGCTGATAGAACAGGTGGTATCTGCCGTTCACGTAAATCAGACCGTTGGGGTCGTTGATCCAGCCGATGGTGGTGGTGAAATGTGCCGCGGGACGGAGAACATCGCCGCCGGGAATCTCATCCACGGTGGGAAGACGGTCAGCGGTGCGGTATGCGACGGTCTTTCCTTCCTCATCGGTGAGGGTGAAATCGCAGTCAAACCGGGTTACGTCCACATATACGTCCATGCGGGGCGTTTCGAAATCAAGCGCGATGGTGAAATCGTTCAGGAGCGTTTCTCCGTCGCGGATGAAGCATCTTTTCACGGGCTTGGCATCGTTGACGGGGAGTACAATATACTTTTTCTGCATATTCATGATCCTTTCTGTATAAATAATGGATTCTTGAGCGTGTTCACGGTATATTCAGTCACTATCATGGTAACATAAACCCGGTCTCTTGTCAAGGTAAAAAAAGCAAAACTGTTGACGATCCCCGGTCCATCTGCTATAATACAATCATAAACACCGTAAAAGAAAGGCGGACTTCCATGACTACCAACGAAAAACGGCTGAAGAACGGAGAGTTATACAGAAATTTCCATCTCGAACTCAGCGGACCGGTGATTGCCGGTCAGGGAAAATGCAGTGTATGGGGACCGTACCAGTTCCCGGAACTGATGTACACCCGTTCCGGCTCCATTCTCTGCTCCTGGGCGATGCACCGCGACACCATTGAATACACCGGAGAATCGGGGGATGCGGTCTCCGACGACGGGGGACTGACATGGCGCGCCCGGACTCCCGATGACGTACCCGTGTACGACGTTCCCATGGGAAACGGCAAGTGCTTCGCGGGATTTGCGGGCAAAGGTGCATACCCCGTGGACTGGATCGGAAAGTACACTCCCGTCTGTCAGCGCGGAAGCATCCGTGTCTACGCCGCCGGCGACATCCCGGAATGCGACAAATCCCTCCTCTGCCGGGAATACGATCCCGTGACAGGAGAAATCAGCACCTTCCCCGTCACTCTCGACTGGCCGGAAATGCCCCTGATGGTATATCCCGGCGACCGGATTTATCCCATCTGCCAGGTCATGGCTCTCGGCAGCCGCAACGGGATGATCGCCCTCGACGACGGTCTGTATTTCTGCACCTACTGCGGCAGCTTCACCCAGGATGAGCCCTATCGCGGCTGCAACTCCGTGTATGTGTTCCGCTCCTCCGACTGCGGACGGTCGTGGTCGCTGCTGTCCCGCCTTGACGTGGATGCAGTCACCTTCCATCCCGCAGGACATTTTGAAGGACTGGACGAACCCATGATGGGCGAGATGCCCGACGGCTCCGTCGTGATGCTGATGCGCTCCGGCTCCGGACTGCCCAGCTGGATTGTCCGCTCCACAGATCACTGCCGTACCTGGAGCACCCCGGAGCAGTTTGACGAAATCGGCGTGCTTCCCTTCCTGCTGACCCTGGACTGCGGCGTGACGCTGGCGTCCTACGGCAGACACCGCCTGTATCTGCGGGCGACATCCGATCCGTCGGGGATGATCTGGCAGGATCACAGGGAAATTCTCCTCTCTCCCGGCGAAGGCGACCGCTCCTGCTACTACACCGACATGATCCCCCTCAGCGAGACCGAAGCGCTCATGACCTACACCGATTTCCACTATCCCTCCCCCTCCGGAGAACCCATGAAAACCGTCCTGACACGGAAGATCACCGTGGTGCGGGACCAATAAGAAACAGAAAAGCCCTGATCCGGATTGATACGGTTCAGGGCTATTGCTATGCTTACAGTTTGCTGCGGATGATCTTGCCGGAGGTGGTTTTGGGAAGTTCGTCCCGGAATACCACGATTCTGGGGTACTTGTAAGGTGCGGTATTCTTCTTGACGTAGTTCTGGATTTCCTTCTTCAGCTCGTCCGTGCCTTCGGTGCCCGCGGTGAGAACGATGGATGCCTTGACAACCTGACCGCGCACTTCGTCCGGTTCTGCGGATACGCCGCATTCCAGAACGTAGGGCAGTTCCATGATGACATTTTCGATTTCGAAGGGCCCGATCCGGTAGCCGGAGGACTTGATAACGTCGTCGATACGTCCAACGTACCAGAGGAAATCGTCTTCATCCCGCCATGCAAGGTCGCCGGTGTGATAGTAACCGTCGTGCCATGCTTCTGCGGTCTTTTCCTCGTCGCCGTAGTAGCCCATGAACAGACCGCAGGGTGCGCCGTCCGCGGTACGGATACAGATTTCGCCGTTTTCGCCGTCCTTGGCTTCTCCTCCTTCGGGAGTAAGCAGGTGGATGTCGTAGATGGGACAGGGCTGACCCATGGAGCCCAGCTTGTGAGGTGCGCCAACCAGATTACCGATCATGCAGGTGGTTTCCGTCTGACCGAAGCCTTCCATGATCTGGAGCCCTGTCGCGGATTCAAACTGCCGGTAAACTTCGGGGTTGAGCGCTTCGCCTGCCGTGGATGCGTGGGTAAGAGTGGAGAAATCGTACTTGGTCAGATCCTCCTTGATGAGCATACGGTACATGGTCGGCGGTGCACAGAAGGTAGTGATGCCGTACTTCTTGAACATGGGCATGATCTTTGCCGCATCGAACCGGTCGAAGTCGTAAACAAACGTGGTCGCTTCCGCCAGCCACTGACCGTAGAGCTTGCCCCACATGGACTTTGCCCAGCCGGTATCGGAAATGGTGAAGTGCAGAC